>NZ_CP127385.1:1280000-1586329 GCF_030378205.1 Bradyrhizobium sp. NP1 | reverse complement strand
CGCCAGTAGTCGTGCGGCATCTGGATATGCGTTGCGCCTAAGAACGAGAACGCGTCATTGACGGCGTTGGAGAACGCCGGCACGCCGCCGACATTCGGGCTTTCGCCGACGCCCTTGGCGCCGATCGGATGGTGCGGCGAAGGGGTGACGGTGAAATCGGTCTCCCAGTGCGGGGTTTCAACGGCGGTCGGCATGAAGAAGTCCATGAACGAGCCGGTCACCACATTGCCGTCGTCGTCGTAGCGGATCTCCTGGCCCATCGCGATCGCGAAGGCTTCGGTCAGCCCGCCATGCACCTGGCCCTCGATGATCATCGGGTTGATGCGCGTGCCGCAGTCGTCCAGCGCATAGAAGCGGCGGACCTTGGAGACGCCGGTATCGACGTCGATGTCCATCACGCAGAGATAGGCGCCGAACGGATAGGTCATGTTGGGCGGATCGTAATAGCTCACCGCCTCCAGTCCGGGCTCCATGCCCGGCGGCACCGAATTATAGGCCGCCCAGCAGATATCCTTCATCGACATGACCTTCTCGGGCAGGCCCTTGACGCGGAAGCCGTCGATGTCCCACTCGAGATCGTCCTCGTGCACTTCGAGCTTGTAGGCCGCGATCATCTGCGCCTTGGCCTTGATCTTGCGCGCCGCCATCGCGATCGCGGCACCGGCTACCGGCGTCGAGCGCGAGCCGTAGGTGCCGAGCCCGTAAGGCGCGGTATCGGTATTGCCCTCCTCCACCATGATGTTGTCGGCGGGAATGCCGATCTCGGTGGCGATGATCTGGGCCCAGGTGGTCTCATGGCCCTGGCCCTGGCTCTTGGTACCCATCCGCGCGATGCCGGCGCCGGTCGGATGCATGCGGATCTCGCAGGAATCGAACATCGCAATGCCGAGGATGTCGCAGTTCTTCGACGGCCCGGCGCCGACGATCTCGGTGAAGAAGGAGACGCCGAGCCCCATGATCTCCCGCGTCTCGCCGCGCTTGAAGGCGGCGCGCCTGTCCGCCTGCTCCTTGCGGAGCGCGGCATAGTCCGTCGCCTCCATCATCTTGCGCATGGCGGTGTGATAGTTGCCGGAATCGTATTCCCACCCCAGCGCCGAGTGATAGGGGAACTGCTCCGGCTTGATGAAATTCTTCAGCCGCAGCTCGGCCGGGTCCATGTTCAGTTTCTGCGCGAGGACATCCATCGCCCGTTCGATGCAATAGGCCGCCTCGGTGACGCGGAACGAGCAGCGATAGGCGACCCCGCCCGGCGCCTTGTTGGTGTAGACGCCGTCGACCGAGAGGTGGGCGACCGGGAAATCATAGGAGCCGGTCACAATGTTGAAGAAGCCGGCCGGCCATTTCGACGGATCGGCGCAGGCGTCGAACGCGCCGTGATCGGCGAGCACATGGACGCGCAGGCCCGTCACCTTGCCGTCTTTGGTCGCGGCGATCTCGGCCGTCATGTGATAGTCGCGCGCGAACGAGGTCGCGGTGAGGTTCTCGATGCGGTCCTCGACCCATTTCACCGGCTTGCCGGTGACGATCGAGGCAACGGCGGCACAGATATAACCGGGATAGGCGCCGACCTTGTTGCCGAAGCCGCCGCCGATGTCGGGCGAGATCACGTGGATCTTCTGCTCCGGGAGCTTTGCGATCAGCGACACGACGGTACGGATCACGTGCGGCGCCTGAAAGGTACCCCAGATCGTCAGCTCGCCCTTGATCTTGTCGAAGGAGCAGACGCACTGGCAGGTTTCCAGCGGCGAGGGATGGGTGCGATGATAGGAGATCAGCTCCTTGATCGTGACCTCGGCCTTCTTGAACGCCGCGTCGGTCAGGTCCTTGTCGCCGACGGTCCACTCGAAGATATGGTTGTGGTGCTTGCGCGGCCCGTGCGCGCCTGATGTCTTGCCGGCGAGGTCCTCGCGCAGCACCGGCGCATCCGGCGCCATCGACTTGAACGGATCGATCAGCGGCGGCAGCGGCTCGTACTCGACCGTCACCTTGTTGATGCCGTCATCGGCGGCGTAGCGGTCGGTCGCGACCACGAAGGCGACCTCCTGGCCCTGGAACAGCACCTTGCCGTCGGCGAGCACCATCTGCACGTCGCCGGCCAGCGTCGGCATCCAGGCGAGGTTGACGGTCTTCAGCGTCTCGGCGGTGATCACCGCGAGCACGCCCGGCACTTTCAGCGCCTCCTCCGAATTGATCGACTTGACGCGCGCATGCGCATGCGGCGAGCGGACGAAGTCGCCGTGCAGCATGCCCGGCAGCTTGAGGTCGTCGACATAGCTGCCCCTGCCTTGCGTGAAGCGGATATCCTCGACGCGCTTGCGCTTGCAGCCCATGCCTTCGAGGGCTGCGGTGCGTTGTTCCCGCGTGGGAGTCATGTCGTTCATTCCGCGGCCTCCCTGAATTCCACGCCGTTGATCTTGGCGGCGGCGTACTGGATCGCCTTGACGATGTTCTGGTAGCCGGTGCAGCGGCAGAGGTTGCCGGAAATGCCCATCCGGATTTCGGCCTCGGTCGGCGATGGGTTTTCCAGCAGCAGCCGATGCGCACGCATGATCATGCCGGGCGTGCAGAAGCCGCATTGCAGCCCGTGCATCATGCGGAAGCCCTCCTGCAGCGCCGAAAGCGAGCCGTCGGCATTGGCCATGCCCTCGATGGTGGTGATCTCCGAGCCATCGGCCTGGACTGCGAACATGGTGCAGGACTTCACCGACATGCCGTCGATGTCGACCGTGCAGGCACCGCAATGGGTGGTCTCGCAGCCGATATGGGTGCCGGTCATCTGCAAATTCTCGCGGATGAAATGCACCAGCAAGGTGCGGGGCTCGACGAGACCTTCGACCTCGGCGCCGTTGACCTTCATGGTCACGTGAGACTTTGCCATGCTTTCCTCCCCTCAAGCGGCGCGGCTGGCGGCGCGCTGCAGCGCCCGCATCACCATGATGCCGCCGACATGCTTGCGGTATTCGACCGGACCGCGCGCATCCGACGCCGGCGACATGATCGCCGCGGCGGCAGCGGCCGCGTTTTTCAGTGACGCCGTATCGAGGCTGGTGCCGATCACGGCCCTGGCGGCATCGCTTGCGAGCAGCGGCGTCTCGGACAGGTTGGTCAGCCCGATCGCGCAAGCCGCGACCTTGCCGGCCGCCATCGTCAGCACCACCGCGGCCGCCGCCGTCGCGTAATCGCCGACCTTGCGCTTGAGTTTCTCGTAGGCGTAGCCGTGGCCGGCCGCCGGTACGGGAATCGAGATCGAGGTAAGGATCTCGCCCGGCTCCAGCGCGGTGAAATAGGCCCCCTGGTAGAATTCGGAGGCCATCACCTCGCGCTCCCCACCGGGGCCTTCGAGACGATAGCGCGCGCCGAGCGTCAGCATCAGCGCCGGCATGTCGTTGCCAGGGTCGCCGTTGGCGACGTTGCCCCCGATCGTGCCGCGGTAGCGCACCTGCGGATCGGCGATCAGCAGCGCCGCCTCGTGCAGGATCGGCAGCGACTGCGCGATCTCGCCGGACGCAAGCAGCTCATGCTGGGTGGTCATGGCGCCGATCACGACCGCGCCGCCGTCGCGGCGGATGCCTTTCAGCGCGGCGATCCCGTGCAGGTCGATCAGATGCGCGGGCGAAGCCAGCCGCAGCTTCATCATCGGCACCAGGCTGTGGCCGCCGGCGAGCGCCCGGCCCTCATCGCCGAAACCGGCGAGCAGTTTGACCGCGTCGGCGACCGTCGCCGGGCGGTGATAGCTGAACGGCCCAGGAATCATCGTCTCCTCCCCGTCGTCCTTTGACGCCCGTTGCGGGGCATGGACGTTGGCGGCGACGCTGGTCCTGAGAAGGAGCCCGCGCAAGGCGACGGAGTTGGCTCCGGCACGAGGTCGGGGATTTCGCACGAAATGCGGCGGGTCACGCACGAATTGCGTCAGCCTTGACGACCTAATACTTCTCGCTGGATCAGGCGTGCCGGCGCGCCAAACCGAGCCGGGCCTTGACCTCGGCGATCTTGGCGCGGCTCACCGGCACACGATGCGGCGCGGGGCCGTCGAGCTCGATCACCGCGCCGTCCCCCTCCTTGCGCACCAGGCTGACATGCGGGATCGCCACGATGTGGCTGCGGTGGACGCGGACGAACTGGCCGGGGTCGAGCTGGGCTTCGACCTCCGAGATCGACCACGGACACATCCGCTCGCGGGTGCCGTCATGCACCCGCGTATAGTGCGCATCGGCGCGGACGCTGCGGACGTCGGCGGCATCGATGAAATGGGTGCCGTCGGCGCCCTCGACCGGCAATCGCGACACCGGCGCGCGGGGTGGCGGCTGGCCGAGGCCGCCGAGCGGTCCAGGCCGCAGCCGCGGGCTGATCGGCGCCGCGCTCGCTTCAGGCAGCGCCGTATCCGCCGCCATGACCGCGACCGCGTCGCCGGCCGCAGCCCGCCTGCGCGGGTCCGGCACCAGCGACAGCAGGAAGCCGGCCGCAATGACGAAGCACAGCAGCGTCACCACCAGCGACAGGATCTGCGGCGAGGCGGCCAGTCCCCCGGCATGATGATGCAGGCCGTCCGCTGATGGCACCAGGCGCACCCCAAGCATGGCGGTGTAGTGCATGCCCGACACGGCGATACCGAAGGCGACCGCGCTCAGCACCAGCTGAACGCCGCCCCAGCGCGCCAGAAAGGCACGCAGCCCGCCATAGGCCGCGGCAATCGCGATCGCGACCGCGAGCACGACCATGGCCGGATCATGCGTCATGGCGAACGGGCCGGAGAGCCCGTGCATGCCGACATAATGCATGCTGACGATGCCGAGCCCGAGCAGCACCGCCGACGACATCACCCGCAAGAGCGACGGCTCGCCGACGCTGACGAAGAACAGCGAGATGCCGACGACCAGCACGCAGATCAGGAACGACGCAATGGTCGGCAGCACGAGATAGACCGTGTCGGGCGGCAGCGGCGCCGCCAGCATGCCGACGAAATGCATGGTCCAGATGCCGACCGCGAGGAAGATCGCGGCCCCCGCCAGCAGCAGCCGACGCGAAGCATCCGGCTTGCCGCGAATCCGCGCGGCAAGGCCGAAGCCCGTGTACCCACCCAGGATCGCGATCACCACAGAGAGCGCGACGAGATAGGGATCGTGTCCTAAGAACATGACCGTCTCGGCGCCTCCGTCGCCACGGACGCGCCTCCTCCCGCCGCCGAATGTACAGGCGCGGCGGCAGGAAAGACAATCAGCCGAAATGTGGCGGGCGTTAGCCGCGCCCGCCACCACCACACATCACACGATCCCGGCCGCAACCTGGCCGCGCAGCCGCTCCAGGCTGTGCAGCGTCGTGGCACAGGCCTCCGCCACCTCGACGCCCTTGATCGCAAAATGCTTGCGGAAGAAGTCGAAATGCGCCGCGGTCTCGTGGAACTGCTGCGGCGTCAGCACCGCCGAGAACACCGGCACCTCGGTGCGGAGCTGCACGTCCATCAACGCCTTGATCACGGTGTCGGCAACGAACTCGTGGCGATAGATGCCGCCGTCGACGATCAGCCCGGCGGCGACGATCGCGGTGTAGCGGCGCGTCTTGGCGAGCAGCTGCGCATGCAGCGGGATCTCGAACGAACCCGGCACCTCGAACAGGTCGACCCGGTCGCGGGCGATGTGCCGCGCCTCGATCTCCTTCAGGAAGGCGATCCGCGCCTCCTCGACCACCTCGCGATGCCAGGAGGCCTGCACGAAGGCGATGCGCTGCGGCTTGGCGAAGCGCGGATGCGCGGGCGCCGGCGAACGATCAGGCGGCTCGGGCGTGGCGTTGGTGATGGGAGCTTCAGCTTCTTGCAACATCTGATTCATGGCTTTCCTCGGTTTAAGGACCAGAATCAGGGCACACGGAACGACGACACCCCGCGCAAAAGCGCGTGGAACCACCGTGACCGTTCTCTTTCATCCGGACTGTCACCGTCGGCTTCGGATTCACACCGAATCTGCTGACCCTTCCTCGCTGCCGAAGAAGGCGCTCGCGGGCTTGGGCCTGGTGTTGTGCAGGTCCTTACCGCCGGTGGGGACTTTCACCCCGCCCTGAGAACATGGCTGCCCGACATGGACAGCCATACGAATTATGACGCCTCGGCGGCAGCGCAGCAAGGGGCCTGGCGCCCGCTTTCCGAAGTTCGTGATGCACGTGCTGCGATCTCGTACACCAACTGCGGAAAGCTGGAGGGCGCCAGCAAACCCATGATTCTGGTGCCGCTTTCTCGATCTGAAGCTCCTGACGTGAATCTGCGCGCCCGCTGCAGGAACTTCAGATCGGCGGCACCAGCCATGGGCAAACGGCATGCCGGCAATGCCGTCGAGCGAGTCCGGAGCGCCCCGCCCCGCGGCGCCGGCAAAGAAATTAACGATTGTGGCGGGCCTTCCCGAATCCGATTCCGGTTTGTTCTGGAGTGACGGCGATGAGTTGTGGACGAGCGGGCCTTTCGCTGTGGACGGACTCAAGGCAGCGTTGCGCGGATTCCGCAAATCACATCACTTGATCGCGCAAGCCCGGACCATCCCCGCGGGATTGCAGCCGGCACCACGCGCGAGGGTGCGCGCGCCGGAGCCGCTGCGTTGCGTATCAATAAAGTTTGCGAAAGTCAGAGGTCGAGAGGCATGTCCTTGCTCGAAGGCGTTATTGATTCCCGGAACAATCCGCTCGCGGTGGTCGAGGACGTCGCCACCGACAACAATTGGGCGTTCGAGCGCTCCGGCGAGGACGAGGTCACGATCGTCGCCAAGGGCGAATGGACCGACTACCAGCTCTCCTTCACCTGGATGAGCGAGATCGAGGCGCTGCATCTGGCCT
Organism: Bradyrhizobium sp. NP1; assembly: GCF_030378205.1. Classification (NCBI taxonomy): domain Bacteria; kingdom Pseudomonadati; phylum Pseudomonadota; class Alphaproteobacteria; order Hyphomicrobiales; family Nitrobacteraceae; genus Bradyrhizobium; species Bradyrhizobium sp. NP1. The sequence goes on along the minus strand of NZ_CP127385.1, from coordinate 1,579,513 downwards.
GCGCCTTCGACATGAAGATTCCGCCCGCGCGACTTGCCGAGGTGCAGCGGGTGATCGCCGCGATCAACGAGCAATTGTGGATCGGGCATTTCGACATCTGGACCCACACCGGCATGATCATGCACCGCCAGGCCCTGGTGCTGCCCGGCGGCGCCAGCGCCTCGACCGCGCAATGCGAGAGCATGCTGCTGGCCGCGGTCCAGGCCTGCGAGCGCTATTATCCGGCGCTGCAATTCGTGGTCTGGGCCGGCAAGTCCGCGCCGGAGGCGATGGCGGCGGCGATGTTCGAGACCGAGGGCGAGGCGTAGGCGAAGTCTCGTCATGCGCGGGCTTGACCCGCGCATCCATCGATCAAAGCCCTCAAGGGGGATGGATGGCCGGGTCAAGCCCGGCCATGACAGTTAAATGCTTGTCGCCCGGTCTGCGCTTCACTAGAACCGCCTGTGGTTATGGGTCCCCGCTCCCGTGCGCAATTGCGCACCAGGCGGGGACGACAGCAGTGTTCGTGGTGATCACTTTGAGCAACAACAAGGCGCTGCAAGACATCAAAGGCACGATCGCGCTCGCCGGCGCCGGCAAGATGGGCGGGGCGATGTTGGCCGGCTGGCTGGCGCAGGGCCTCGACGCCGGACGCGTCGTCGTGATCGAGCCGCAGCCCTCCTCTGAAATTGCGGCGCTCGCAGCCAAGGGCGTGCGGCTCAATCCGACGCCCCAAGCGGCGGGCGCGATCGAGACGCTGGTCGTCGCGGTGAAGCCGCAATCCTTCCGCGAGGCCGGTGCGAAGCTGAAGCCGTTCACGACCGCAAAGACGCTGGTGGTCTCGATCATGGCCGGCACCACCATCGCTTCACTCGCCACGACGTTCGGCGACACGGTGGTGCGCGCGATGCCGAACACGCCGGCCTCGATCGGGCGCGGCATCACGGTCGCCGTTGCAGCGAAAGCCGTTACGCCGGCGCAGCGGGCCACCGCCGACGCGCTGCTCTCGGCCACCGGCTCGGTCGAATGGGTGGAGGACGAGAGCCTGATGGACGCGGTGACGGCGGTCTCCGGCTCGGGACCTGCCTATATCTTCCTGCTTGCGGAGGAGCTGGCGCGCGCCGGCGTCGAAGCCGGCCTGCCGGAGGCGCTCGCAATGAAGCTGGCGCGCGAGACGGTCGCCGGATCAGGCGAGCTCCTGCACCGCTCCGACCTCGACGCGGCGACGCTGCGGCAGAATGTGACCTCGCCGGGCGGCACCACGGCCGCGGCGCTGGAGGTGCTGATGGGAGAGGGCGGCCTGCAACCGCTGATGATCCGCGCGATCGCCGCCGCAACGCGGCGCTCGAAGGAGCTGGCGAAGTAGTTGCGCGATCGTCATTGCCGGGCTGATATCGTCAGCCCGCCCCGAACCGCTTCTGGAATTGATCCGTATTGACGAGCCCGCGGCCATGGCGGCCCGCGCCGATCCTGCGCTCGCCATCGAAGGCCTCGACCTCGAAGCGGATCACGCGGCGCACCACCTCGATCACCCTTGCAGTGGTGCGGATGGTGGCGCCGACCGGCGAGGCCGCGAGATGGCGGACATCGACCTCGGTGCCGACCGTGATCCAGCCCGGCTCGAGATGGCCGACGAGCGCATCGCACGCCGCCATCTCCATTTCCAGGATCATCATCGGCGTCGCATAGACCATCGGCATGCCGGCGAGGAAATGCCCGACCGTGCGCTCCGGCGGCACGACCAGGAAGCGCTCGGCGCTGATGCCGATCCTGATGTGATTGCGCGCGTCCATGGCACTCTTTCTTACCCTCTCCCCGTGTCGGAGGGGGTAGACCGCCTCACTTCTTCGCGGCGGCGGCCGCGGCGCGGCGTTCCACAAACGTCTTGCCACCCTTCATCTTGTGGGCGAGCGGCGCCTCGTTGATCTGGATCACCACGTCGTTGGCATCGACGCCGAGATTCGTCACCAGCGCCTGGGTGATGTCGCGCATCATGCCGGCCTTCTGCTCGTCGGTGCGGCCGATGGCCATGCTCACGGTGATCTCAGGCATCGTTTTCTCCCTTTGTGTTCATACGGCGCAGCCGCCACAATCGCTGTCGTCATCCTTAAGGAGCGGCCGCCAGGCCGCGTCTCGAAGGATGTCTTATTGTCCTCATGGTTCGAGGCGGCGCAACCGCCAAGTCATGCGCTGGCGGCATCCTGCCTGCGCCTCCTCGCCATGTGGACTAGTCCCATTTCACGTCATGGCGCGCCAACACCTCGCGCACGCGCGCGACGATCTCGCTCTCCTTGCAGGAGAACTGCGCCGGCCGCGTCTCGCGCCATTCCTGGTTGGAGGCGATCGCAGCGGCGGCCTTGGCGCCCTCGATCAGATCCTTGATCTGCACCTCGCCGCGCGCCTTCTCGTCCGAGCCCTGGATGATCACGCAGGGAGCGTTGCGCCGGTCGGCATATTTGAGCTGGTTGCCCATGTTCTTGGGGTTGCCGAGATAGAGCTCGGCACGGATGCGAGGACCATCCGGCTTTGCCGGATCAAGAGGAGCGTTGCGCAAGGTCGCGACCATCGCCTGGTAATCGGCGAGGCGATCGCGGTCGAACACGGTGACGACGACGGGTCCGAATTCCACCCGCGTGTCGAGCTGGCCCAGCAGCGTCAGCGCCGCCTGCAGCCGCGACACGCCGATCGAGAAGCCGGTTGCAGGCACCACCTCGCCGCGGAAGCGCGAGACGAGACCATCATAGCGGCCGCCGCCGCCGACCGAGCCGAACCGCACGGGGCGGCCCTTCTCGTCCTTGGTGTCGAGCAGCAGTTCGACCTCGTAGACCGGGCCGGTGTAATATTCGAGCCCGCGCACGACGGAGGGATCGACGATCACCTTGCCGTCGTAACCCGCGGCATCGACCAGCCGCGCGATCTCCACGAGTTCGTCGAGCCCTTCGAGCGCCAGCTTCGAATCGGCAAAGCTGCCGCGCAGCCAGTCCGCGATCTTGCGCGCGGTGTCATACTCGCGCGCCTTCTGGTCGGGATCGCCGGCAACGCGCTTGAGCAGATCGGGATCGCCGCCATAGGCGAAGGTCGGCGACTGCACCGCGGCGCGCGCATTCACGAAGGCTTCGATCTTCCCGATCTGCGCGGCATTCAGCCCCGCGCCCTTGGTGAAATCGCCGCTGTCATCCTTGCGGCCATCGCCGAGCAATTCGCGCACGCCCTGCACGCCGAGGCGATCAAGCTTGTCGATTGCGCGCAGCACGGTAAGCCGCCGCCCCGCGTTGGCATCGCCCGCGAGCCCGATGCTCTCCATCACGCCGTCGAGCACCTTGCGGTTGTTGACCTTCACGACATAGGCGCCGCGGGAAATGCCGAGCGCCTCCATGGTGTCGGCCGCCATCATGCAGATCTCGGCGTCCGCCGCCGGCGAGCCGGAGCCCACCGTGTCGGCGTCGAACTGCATGAACTGGCGGAAGCGGCCCGGGCCCGGCTTCTCGTTGCGGAACACGTAGCCGAAGCGATAGCTGCGATAGGGTTTTGGCAGCGTGTCGAAATTCTCCGCCACGTAGCGCGCGAGCGGCGCGGTGAGGTCGTAGCGCAGCGAAATCCACTGCTCGTCGTCGTCCTGGAACGAGAACACGCCCTCGTTGGGGCGATCCTGGTCGGGCAGGAATTTGCCCAGCGCATCGGTGTATTCGAACGCCGGCGTCTCCACCGGCTCGAAGCCGTAGCGCTCGTAGACGGCGCGGATCTTCTCCACCATCTGGCGCGTGGCGCGGATCGCGGCGGGCCCGCGATCCTCCAGCCCGCGCGGCAGGCGCGCCTTCAGCTTTTGCGGTTTTTTCGGTTTTTCGGACATGTCGCTCGTTGTCAGGTTCGTACGTCAACAATAATGTTGACTTACAACATAAGCGATGCCGAGTTAGCAGCCGTAGCGCCGCGCCGCAATGCTCACTTCCCTTCTCCCCCTGTGGGAGAAGGTGGCGCGGACGAAGTCCGCGACGGATGAGGGGTCTGTGTCCGCGGAGAGAAACCCCTCACCCGCCCTCACTTCGTTCGGGCACCCTCTCCCACAGGGGGAGAGGGGAAAAGCAGCCCCTGTCGCGAGAGCAGCGGAATCATTCCGCCGCGGGTCACACGACGTTTCTGATCCAGTTGTGCGGGTCGGGCTCGCGGCCGTACTGGATGTCGACTAGCTTCTTGCGCAGCCCCATGGCAACGGGGCCGGCGGCGCCGCCGCTGATGAGAAAATCGCCGCTCCCCGAGCACACCTTGCCGATCGGCGAGATGACGGCGGCCGTGCCGCAGGCGAAGGCCTCCTTCAGCTTTCCGCTGGCGGCGTCAGTGCGCCACTGATCGATCGTGTAGACCTCCTCGCGCACGCGCGTGCCGTAATCCTTGGCCAGCGCGATGATCGAATCGCGGGTGATGCCCGGCAGGATCGTGCCGAGCGGCGGCGTCAGCAGCGAACCGTCGTCGAACGCGAAGAAGATGTTCATGCCGCCGAGTTCCTCGATGTAGCGGCGCTCGACTGCGTCGAGGAAAACGACCTGATCGCAGCCGTGATTGATGGCCTCGGCCTGCGCGCGCAGGCTCGCCGCGTAATTGCCGCCGCACTTGACCGCGCCGGTGCCGCCGATCGCGGCGCGCGTGTAGTTCTCCGACACCCAGATCGACACCGGCGCAGGCCCGCCCTTGAAATAGGAGCCGACCGGCGAGGCGATGACGGCGAAGATGTATTCCGCCGATGGCTTCACCCCGAGGAAGACCTCGCTCGCGATCATGAAGGGCCGCAGGTAGAGGCTGCCCTCGCCGCCCGGTATCCAGGCGCGGTCGATGCGCACGAGCTGTTCGACGGCTTCGATGAACACGGCCTCGGGCAGCGGCGCCATCGCCATGCGCTCGGCCGAATTCCAGAATCGCCTCGCATTGGCGTCGGGGCGGAACAGGTTCACGCCGCCGTCGGCGCGCCTGTAGGCCTTGAGGCCTTCGAAAATCTCCTGCGCGTAATGCAGGACGGCAAGGGCGGGATCGAGCGGGAAATTCGCGCGGGATTCGATGCGCGCGCCATGCCAGCCCTTGGCCGGATTGTAGCGGACCACAGCCATGTGATCGGTGAAAATCCGGCCGAAGCCCGGGTCCACGAGTTTTGCCGCGCGCTCCTTCTCGGACGTCGGATTCGTTGTGGGCTGGATTTCGAATTTCAAACTCATTGACTTGTTTCCGCTGTGGGAACCGGCGCAGCTTCTGGCGCCGGCCTGTTTCTCCAGGCCTGCTGGCTTACTAGGTCTGGACTTCGCCACCACCGGCCGCGTGGCCGGTTTCCGTCGCCAGGATGCCGTTCAGGACATGCTTTTGCGGGGTGCGGAAGTCCAGTATGTTCGTCGAAATGCCGCTCGACAATCGCACGGTAGATCAATTCGTAGCCGTCGCCTCGTTTGGCTGTCTTAAGCCTCTTGAAACATCGTCTCGGGCGAAACGATCTAAAATTTCGTCCTGCTGGATGGTTTTGTAACATTGAACCCAAGATATGTCAACATGACTGACATAAATTTCTCGGCTCCGGCGTTGAGCCCTGATTCTCGGCTCGCCGACAGCCGTGCGCCGACCTTGAGGGAGGCGGATTTGCGCTGGGATATCATCGAGTTGTTGTTCTTCGCCTACCGCGATTTCGTCGGCGATCCCGACCATGAGCTCGAGGCGTTCGGCTTCGGCCGCGCCCACCACCGGGTGCTACATTTCGTCTACCGCTATCCGGGACTCAAGGTCGCCGACCTGCTCGACGTGCTGCGGATCACCAAACAGTCGCTCGGCCGCGTACTCAAGCAGCTGCTCGACGAGGGCTACATCGTGCAGAAGACCGGCAACAACGACCGCCGGCAGCGCCTTCTTTACGCCACGCCGCGGGGCGAAGCGCTGGTCGCCAAGCTCGCGGGGTTGCAGACCACCCGGATCAACCGCGCGCTCGGCGACATTCCGCCCGAGGGGGCCGAAACCGTCCGCCGCTTCCTGCGCGCGATGATCGATCGCGACGATCCCGACAAGGTGCTGGAGACGATCTTGGGCGCCGGCACAGCAAGCAAGAAGGAATGAGCGTGCCCCAGGCTGCCACCGCCGAGCGGACGCCGCTGCAACCGGCCGACGACGCCCCGCACCTGCTGCTTGTCGACGACGACCGCCGCATCCGCGACCTGCTGTCCCGCTTTCTGGTAGCGGAAGGCTATCGCGTCACCACGGCGATGAGCGCGAGCGACGCGCGCGCCAAGCTGAACGGCCTGCATTTCGATCTGTTGATCCTCGACGTGATGATGCCGGGCGAAACCGGCTTCGACCTGGCGCGCTTCATCCGCACCCAGTCCTCGGTGCCGATCGTGATGCTGACGGCGCGCCATGAAGCCGAAGCCCGCATCGAGGGCCTGCAGATCGGCGCCGACGATTATGTCGCAAAGCCGTTCGAGCCGCGCGAGCTGGCGCTGCGGATCAACAACATCCTCAGACGCACCTCGCCGCCGCAGGTCACAGCCGTCGAGCAGATCGCGTTCGGGCCTTATGTCTTCCATCTCGACCGCGGCGAGCTGCGCAAGGGCGACGAGACCATCCACCTCACCGACCGCGAGCGCGAGATGCTGCGCATCCTGGCGGCGCGGCCCGGCGACACCGTGCCGCGCGCGGCGCTGACCGGCAATGGCAGCGTGAACGAGCGCGCCGTCGACGTGCAGATCAACCGGCTGCGGCGCAAGATCGAGCGCGATCCCGCCAATCCGCTGTTCCTGCAGGCGGTGCGCGGCATCGGCTACCGCCTCGTCGCCTCACCCTGAATTCCTTGCCGACGGCCAGACGCCAATGACGACCATCGATACCGGTCTTGCGCTGATCCGAACCGCCGCCGACCGCGTCTCGGCGGCCAACGGCTGGATGGGCAACGCCTTCAAGAGCTGGATGCCGACCGGGCTCTATGCCCGCGCGCTGCTGATCATGATCGTGCCGATGGTGATCCTGCAGTCGGTGGTCGCCTTCGTGTTCATGGAGCGGCACTGGAACACGGTGACGCGGCACCTGTCGGCCGCCGTGGTGCAGGACATCGCCGCGCTGATCGACGTCTACAAGGCCTATCCGCAGGACAAGGACCGCACGCAGCTGCGCCGCATCGCGCAGCAGCGGCTTGGCCTCGTGGTCGATTTCCTGCCCGTCGGCGACATGCCGCCGCCGGGGCCGAAGCCGTTCTTCTCGCTGCTCGACCAGACCCTATCGGTGCAGCTCGGCCGCCAGATCGGGCGTCCGTTCTGGATCGACACCGTCGGCCGCTCCAGCCTCGTCGAAATCCGCATCCAGCTCGACGACGCCGTGATGCGGATCTTCGCCCAGCGCAGCGCCGCCTACGCCTCGAACTCGGAGATCTTCCTGTTCTGGATGGTCGGCACCTCGACCATCCTGCTGTTCGTCGCGGTGCTGTTCCTGCGCAACCAGATCAAGCCGATCCTGCGGCTCGCGGACGCGGCCGAAAGTTTCGGCAAAGGCCGCGAGGCGCCGAACTTCCGCCCGCGCGGCGCGCGCGAGGTACGGCGCGCGGCACAGGCCTTCCTCGAGATGAAGGGACGCATCGAGCGCTCGATCGAGCAGCGCACCGCGATGCTCGCCGGCGTCAGCCACGACCTGCGCACCATTCTGACCCGCTTCAAGCTCGAGCTCGAGCTGATCGGCGACAGCCCCGAGGTCGAGGGCATGCGCAAGGACGTCGACGAGATGTCGATGATGCTGGAGGACTACCTCGCCTTCGCCCGCGGCGACGCCGGCGAGCACGCGCAGCCGACCGACATGACGGCGGCGCTGGAAGAGCTGCGCGGCGACGCCGAGCGCAACGGCCACGCCGCGACCGTCTCGTTCACGGGACTGCCCGTCGTCACCGTGAAGCCGGCGGCGTTCAAGCGCTGCCTCGCCAATCTCGTCTCCAACGCCGCGCGGCACGGCGACAGGATCGCCATCACCGGCCACCGCGACCACCGCTACCTCTCCGTCACGGTCGACGACGATGGCCCCGGCATTCCGCCCGAGATGCGCGAGGAGGTATTCAAGCCGTTCCTGCGGCTCGACGACGCGCGCAACCAGGACGAGGGCGGCACGGGCCTTGGCCTTGCGATCGCGCGCGACATCGCGCGCTCCCATGGCGGCGACATCATGCTGGGCGACAGCCCGATGGGCGGCCTGCGCGCCATCGTGCGCGTGCCGGTGTAGCATCGATCAGGCGAAGCGCCTCGCGCCGGCCACGCAGAGGACGACCAGCCCGGTCACCGCGATCATCGTCCAGGCAACCGGTTCGCCGAGCAGCAGCCCCGCAAGCGCCAGCCCGAAGAACGGCTGCAGCAACTGGAGCTGGCCGACCCCGGCGATGCCGCCGATCGCCAGTCCCCGGTACCAGAACACGAAGCCGACCAGCATGCTGAAGACCGAGACATAGGCGAGCCCGAGCCAGGCCGGGCTGCCGATCCCGCTCCAGCCATCCGGCAGCGTCGCAAGCGCGAGTGCTGCCATGAGCGGAAGCGCGAGCACGAGCGCCCAGGAGATCACCTGCCAGCCGCCGAGCTGGCGCGCGAGGCGCGCTCCCTCCGCATAGCCGAGACCGCAGACCAGGATCGCGGCGACCATCAGCAGGTCGCCGGCCAGCGACGCGCGGCCGTTGTTGGCGAGTGCGAAGCCGACGACCAGGGCGGCGCCGCCGACGGAGAACAGCCAGAACGCCGGTTTCGGCCGCTCGCCGCCCCTGACGACGCCGAAGATCGCGGTCGCGAGCGGCAGCAGCCCGATGAACACGATCGATCGCGCGGAGGTGATGTGCTGGAGCGCGAGCGCCGTCAGCAGCGGGAAGCCGATCACCACGCCGAGCGCCACCACCGCGAGCGGGACGAGATCGCCCCGCTCCGGGCGCGCCTGGCGGAGCACGACCAGCAGGGCTGCGCCGAGCAGGGCCGCGATAACCGCGCGGGCCGAGGTCAAGAACAGCGGGGTGAAGCCGCCGACCGCAACCCGGGTCGCCGGCAGCGAGCCGCTGAAGATGACGACGCCGAGGAGGCCGCTGCCCCAGCCGTCCGTCGTGCGCTGCATGATGCTCTCCGTCGCGTTGCCTGCCGGCGATAGCGCAGCCGGGCTTGCGACAACAGCGACACACCAATACGGTACGACCGAACAGTATGGGCTACGGGAGCAATACAGTTGGCAAGTGGTGAGGCCACAGCCAGCGTCACTGCGGCGCGCGATGCGACTGCGACACGGACGGAGCAGGTCATGGCCGCGATCCGCCGGCGCATCGCGAGCCGCACGCTGGCGGCCGGCGAGAAGCTGCCCTCGATCCGCAAGTTCGCCCGCGACAGGCAGGTTTCGCCGTCGACCGTCGTGGAGGCCTATGATCGCCTCGCGGCGGAGGGCCTGATCCGCTCTCGTCCCGGCTCCGGCTTCTATGTCGCCGGTGCCCCGTCGCCGCTCGCGCTGACCGAGGTCGAGCCAAAGCTCGACCGCGCGATCGATCCGCTCTGGGTGTCGCGGCAGTCGCTCGATGGCGGACCCGAGATGCTGCGACCCGGGTGTGGCTGGCTGCCGTCCGCCTGGATGCCCATCGCTGCGATCCGGCGGGCGATCCGCGCGCTGGCCAAAGCCGACGACGCCGTGCTCGCCGACTACGGCGTCACGCGCGGATCGCTGGCGCTGCGCCGGCTGCTGGTCCGCCAGTTCGCCGCCGAGGGGATCGAGGCGGGGGCCGACCAGATCCTCCTGACCACGTCGGGCACGCGGGCGATCGACCTGCTCTGCCGCTTCCTGCTCAATCCGGGCGACACCGTGCTGGTCGACGACCCCTGCTACTTCAACTTCCAGGCACTGCTGCGAGCCCACCGGGCGAAGATCGTCAGCGTTCCCTACACGCCGACCGGCCCGGACATCGCGCTCTTCAACGCGGCGCTCGCGGCCCACCGCCCGCGGCTGTACGTGACCAACGCGGCCCTCCACAATCCGACCGGCGCGACGCTCGCGCCCCAGACCGCCCACCGCATCCTGACCGCGGCGGCAGCCCACGACCTCACCATCATCGAGGACGAGATCTTCGCCGACTTCGAGCCGGAGCCCTCCCCGCGGCTCGCCGCGCTCGACGGACTGTCCCGCGTGATCCGGATCGGCAGCTTCTCCAAGACGCTTTCGGCCTCGATACGCTGCGGCTACATCGTCGCCCGGCCGGACTGGATCGAGGGCCTCGTCGATCTCCAGGTGGCGACGAATTTCGGCGGGCCGAGCCCGGTTGCGGCCGAGCTCGTCTTCGGCACGCTCAGCGATGGCAGCTACCGCAAGCACCTGAGCGGCCTGCGCAGCCGGCTGGCGAAGCGGCGCCGCGAGATCATCGGCCAGCTCGAAGGGCTCGGCGTCCGCCCGTGGACGCTGCCGCGCGGCGGTTTCTATCTCTGGTGTCGCCTGCCTGACGGGCGGGACGCGGCCGAGGTTGCCAAAGCCGCGCTCCGCGAACGGGTCGTGCTCGCCCCGGGCAACGCCTTCAGCGTCACGCAGTCGGCCACCGATCTGATGCGCTTCAACGTGGCGCAGACGAACGCGCAGGCGCTGCGGATTCTCGGCCGATCACTCCGATGACATCGGTCACGGCCGGACTTCCGAACCAGAGCCACACTCGATCAATAAGTTGCTAGCGTCCTTTGATTCCGAAGTTCGCAAACGGGTATGCCGCATAATGATGCGAACTTCGGAATCGGCACACTAGTTCGATTTCGGCAGCAGGTTCTTCAGCTTCTCGGCGTCCTTGACGTTGATCTTGAAGCCGCCCGGCATCACCACGTCGCCCGGCTTCTGGTCGGGCTTGCAGGCGCCGAGCCATTTCGCCTCGATCGTGGTCAAATTGTCCTGCTGCGAGCCCGCGCGGTCGATATGCGAGGAGGTCTTCACGGTGTAGGCGGAGCTGAAGTCGCCCGTGATCTCGGCATGCGACGTCATCGACAGGCCGCCGACGCTGCAGACGGAATCGCTGACATAGCCGGTTGCGGTCTTCCTGACCTCCTGCTTGGAGCAGACCTGCTTGGCAAGCGGCGAGACCGCGTTGGTCATGTCCTTGTCGGTGGTCTCGTCGGTGCAGTGCTGCATCGTCATGTCGGGCGACTGCGAACCGACCTTGACGATCTTCATCTCCCAGAGGCCCGCCTTGCGCACCGGCATCTCGTCGCCGCGCGCCACGGACGCGCCGATCAGGGCGCAGCACGCCGCGCCGAGCGATAGACAAAACAAAGAAAGTTGCCGCGGCATGGCGCGCGCTCCCGTCTTGTTGTGGTGGATGCGTTCGGAGGTCGCCCTCAGTAGCGCGTGCGCAACGGCCTTTCGTCGGCGCCGTAGGGCACCCAGCGGCAGGAGAAGGAGATATAGCCGCCATATTGCGCATCGATGGCGAGGAACTTCGCCACCTTGCCGTAGCGCGCGCAATGGTCGGCTGCGATCTGGCGCGCATCCACCTGGGTCGCGAGCTCGTAGGCGATGATGCCACCGGTGTCGTTGCCCTTGACGGGCGGCACCCAGTTGAACAAGTCGGCTCGCGCCGGCGCCGCGGCCAACACCCCGCAGGCGACAGCCAGGCTCAAAGCCCCAATCAGTCTCATTCGCGACTCCTGTTTTGCGGCGCATCTTAGGGCCCATCGAAGGGCAAAAAAAGGCCGCCCCGCGGCTGGACTGCAGAGTGACGGCGAGTGTTGCCGCGCTGCACTTGACCCCGCCATCGCTTCACGGCACGGTCCGCTGACCGGATCATTGCTCGGATTGTCGATGCGCGACCTCGCTTTCGCCGTGAAGAAAACCGCCCTCGGCGCCGTGTTCGGCCTCGGCCTGCTCGCCGCGAGCCAGACCGCGCAGGCGGCCAATCCGCTGGAGCTCAATTTCGGCCTGACCGGCCCGAATTATGAAGGCCGTGTCGCGCCCTGCGAGAGGGCCATGGGCACCATCACCACCCAGTTCTGGGAAAAGGAAAGCTCCTTCTGGAATTCCTCCCTCAAGATCGCGGCTTACAGCAATATTCACGAAATCGCGTTCCGGCCCTGGCAGTCCGACAACATCCCGCGCCGCTACTGCGCCGGACAGGTCACGCTCAATGACGGCAAGGTGCACGGCATCTACTACTCGATCATCGAGGATGGCGGGTTTGCCGGCTACGACCAGGGGGTCGAGTGGTGCGTGACCGGGCTCGACCGCGACTGGGCCTATAACCCGGCCTGCCGGTCCGCCCGCCCCTGATTCTTTACCACCGTTGATGTCGATGCTTGCAGCGGTTGCTGCAACGCATGCATTTTTGTTCTTGAAATGTTCCGGTCGCCTGCTAGGTTTCCGATCATTTAGTCGAGAGGCGCCGTCATGTTTGGTTTGGTTGCGCGGACAGTTTCGCGGTCTTTGACCTGCTTTGCCATCACCCCCATCGTCCTGATCCTCGCTGTCTTGGTCCTCGCTGTCCTGGCAGCCGGCGGCACGTCGCCGGCAGCCGCACAGGATCGGCGGCAGAACGCGCCCGGCGAGTTCGATTTCTACGTGCTGTCGCTGTCCTGGTCGCCCTCCTTCTGCGAGGAGGCGGCGGAGCGCGGCAATGGCGGGCGATCACAGGCGCAATGCGGCGGGCGGCCGTTCTCCTTCGTGGTCCATGGCCTGTGGCCGCAATATGAGCGCGGTTTTCCCGAATATTGCCAGCAGCCCTCGCCGCGGCTTGCCCGCAACATCATGGTGTCGATGCTCGATTTGATGCCGGCGCCGGGCCTGATCTACAACGAATGGGACAAGCACGGCACCTGCTCGGGGCTCGGCGAGCGCGGTTATTTCGAAGCCGTCCGCAAGGCGCGCGCCGCCGTGAAGATCCCCGAGGACTTCCTGCAATTGTCCGAGCCGAAGACGGTGGCGCCCTCGGAGATCGAGGATGCCTTCATCAAGGTCAATCCGGGGCTCTCGCCCACGGCGATCTCGGTGACCTGCAATCGCTCGCGGCTCTCGGAAGTGCGCATCTGCCTCAGCAAGGAGCTGCAGTTCCGCGCCTGCGAGGAGATCGACCGCCGCGCCTGCCGCCGCGACCAGGTGACGATGCCGCCGATCCGCGGCGGCTAGGCTTCGTTTCCCGTCATTGCGAGCAATGCCAGCGGCAGGCAATCCATACTTCCGTGGCAAGATGGATTGCTTCGCTGCGTTCGCCATGACGTGCTAACTGCTGTCTCATGAACTACCGTCACGCCTTCCATGCCGGCAGCTTCGCCGACGTCATCAAGCACGTCGTGCTGGTGCGCATCCTGATCCATCTGCAGCAGAAGCCTGCCGCATTCCGCGTCATCGACACCCACGCCGGCGCAGGTCGTTACGACCTCACCGGCGAGGAGGCGCGGCGCAGCGGCGAGTGGCTGACCGGCATTGCACGGATCATGCAGGCGCGCTTTTCCGATTCCGCGCTGGCCGTGATCAAGCCCTATCTCGACATCGTCAGGGCCTTCAACCCGCAAGCCGCGCTTGCCGCCTATCCCGGCTCGCCGCTGATCGCCCGCGCGCTGCTGCGCCCGCAGGATCACCTCACCGCCTGCGAGATCGAACCGACCGCGCGCAAGCACCTGATCGAGGCGCTGCGCCGCGACGCGCAGGCGCGCATCGTCGACCTCGACGGCTGGACTGCGCTGCCCGCCTTCGTGCCGCCGAAGGAGCGGCGCGGCCTCGTGCTGATCGACCCGCCTTTCGAGGCCAAGGACGAGTTCGAACGCATGGCCGAGGGCTTCGCCGCGGCTTTCGCGAAATGGCCGACCGGCGTCTACCTGCTCTGGTATCCGGCCAAGAGCCGCCGCGCGACGGATGCGCTGGCGCGGCGCGTCGCCGAGGTCACAGCCAGCGTTCCGGGTGACGGAAAATGCCTGCGACTCGAGTTCAGCGTCGCGCCGCAAGGTGCCGGCACGGCGCTCGCTTCCACCGGTCTGCTCGTGGTCAATCCGCCCTGGACGCTGCAAGGCGAGTTGAAGACCATCCTGCCCGAACTGCAGAAGCCGCTCGGTCAGGGTGGCGCTGCTCGCTACCGGCTCGAAGTGCCCACACCTTAGGCGGCACTAAACCACGAAAAGCCGTAGTCAATTTGCGACGAACCGTATTATGCTGCCGCTGTGACTGGCTTTACGTTCCGCTTCCGCGAATGGTTGCGGCGGAGTGATGAAGGCCAAACAAAGATCCAGGCGAATCGGGACGTGAACCGATCCGCTCAAGGTGGCCAAGCTTTCCGGCAGTGAATGTCCGGTCTGGCCGTGGCGCGGTTACGTGTCGCGGCGGAGCAATGCGGGGGAGGAGTTTCCCGATGGCCATGACTGGAACGGTCAAGTTCTTCAATGGAGAACGCGGCTACGGCTTCATCAAGCCTGATGATGGCGGCCGTGACGTGTTCGTTCACATCACCGCCGTGGAGCGGGCGGGACTGAAGGACCTGACCGAAGGACAGCGCATCACGTTCGAGGTCGAACCGGACAAGAAGGGCAAGGGCCCCAAGGCGGTCAATCTCGTCGTGTCTTCCTGAGAGGGGTGCGCTGCGGCATGATGCAAAAGAGTGGATACCGGGTTTCCCGCGACTGACGCGCGTTTTGCGCCGAAGGCATCGTGCCGGACCAAACAGCTAAGGCGCGAGAATTTGAGTCATCGCGCTTTAGAAAAATCCCGGCCGCGTCGCGGCCGGGAGAGGGTGTGGTCGTACTTTTCTTCCTTGGATCAGAAGTGATAGTTCACGCCGGCGCGCACCACGCCGAAGCGATAACCGTTCTGCACGCCGGTGACGACGAACTGGCTCTCCGAGAGATCGACATAGAGATATTCGATCTTCGCGCTCCAGTTCTGGTTCAGGCCAAACTCGGCGCCGACGCCGCCGGTCCAGCCGGCGGTGACATGGGACTCCGAAAACCCGAAGGTCTGCCCGCGCAACTCACCGAAGGCGAGGCCGGCGGTGCCGTAGAACAGGATGTTGTTGAAGGCGTAGCCGGCGCGGCCGCGCACCGTGCCGAACCACGGGTTGGAGAACTTCCAGGGCGCGAAGGTGTCGTCGGCGCCGGTCGCCTGGATGTCGCCCTCGACGCCGAACACCCACGGACCGTTCTGCCAGTTGTAGCCTCCTTGCGCGCCGATCACGAAGCCGGACGGCTTGGCCGGGCTGTTGTCGACCGTGCCCCAGGCATAGCCGAGATTGCCGCCGAGATAGGGGCCGGCCCAGCTGTACATGTTGAGCGGCTGGTTCACGGTATAGGGCGCGCGCTGCCCGTAGTTGAAATCGGCCGCATCGGCCGAGGCGGCCCAACCCGCCAGCACGCCCGCACCCAAGGCAATCCTCAAGACACCCCTCGAGACGAACCTTGCCATCGCACTCTCCACGCAACGCACCGCAAGCCGCGGGTTGCGCGAGGGCGGCCGATCGGCCGCTCGCGAACCGCATGGTTACGGAATTCCAGTTTTTCGTGGGAAGATTTATCGAGAGTTTTAAGTTAAAGGCTTGTTAAGGGCGGTTACCGCCCGCTCATCAGTCTTAAGGACGCGTTACCAGCGGGCCGCCGCGCGGCGTTTTCGCGCCGAAATCGAGGCGATCCGGTCGCTGGCGACGCACCGTGCAAGCACCTAAATTCGCGCCATGGCTCACGATTCTCCCGATCAGCCGAAGGCCCCCGGCCCGCGGAAGGCAGGACGCGGTTCCGAACCGGAAATGGCGGCCGATGCCCCGGCCGGCGACATCGATCCCGCGACCGCCGCTGCGGAAGAGGACGACGAGGCACGGCTGCCCGATCCCGTGGAGGAGCCGTTGGAGGCGGTCGCCGAGGGCCCGCTCGCGGCTGGACACGCCGCGATCGAGAACGCCGTGCGGCTGGCGCCGACCTCGCCCGGCGTCTACCGCATGCTGAACGCGGCGAACGACGTGCTCTATGTCGGCAAGGCCAAGAACGTCAAAAAGCGGCTTTCGTCCTACGCGCGGGTGAACGCGCCGCAGCCGGCGCGCATCCTGCGCATGATCGCCGCCACCGTCGCGGTCGAAATCGTCTCGACCACCACCGAGACCGAGGCGCTGCTGCTCGAGGCCAACCTGATCAAGCAGCTGCGGCCGCGCTTCAACGTGCAGCTGCGCGACGACAAGTCGTTCCCCTATATCCTGATCACTGGCGATCACTGGGCGCCGCAGATCCTCAAGCACCGCGGCGCGCAGACGCGGCCCGGGCGCTATTTCGGCCCGTTTGCGTCCGCCGGCGCGGTCAACCGCACCATCACGGCGCTGCAGCGCGCGTTCCTGATCCGCTCCTGCACCGATTCGTTTTTCGAAAGCCGCAGCAGGCCCTGTCTGCTCTACCAGATCCGCCGCTGCTCCGGCCCCTGCACGCAGGAGATCGACTTTCGCGGCTATACCGAGCTGGTGCGCGAGGCGACCGACTTCCTGTCCGGCCGCAGCGACCTCGTGAAGCAGGAGCTGGCGGCCGAGATGGAGAAGGCCTCCGGCGATCTCGAATTCGAGACCGCCGCGCTCTATCGCGACCGCCTCGCAGCGCTCTCGGCGATCCAGTCGCAGCAGGGCATCAATCCGCGCACCGTGGAGGAAGCCGACGTGTTCGCCATCCACCAGGAGGGCGGCTATTCCTGCGTCGAGGTGTTCTTCTTCCGCACCGGGCAGAACTGGGGCAACCGCGCCTATTTCCCGCGCGCGGAGAAATCCTTCACGCCGGAAGAGGTGCTGTCGTCGTTCCTGGCGCAGTTCTACGACGACAAGCCGCCGCCGAAACTGATCCTGCTGTCGCACGGAATCGAGGAAGCCGAGCTGCTTGCGGATGCGCTGTCGGTCAAGGCCGGCCACAAGGTCGAGGTGTCCACACCCAAGCGCGGCGAGAAGAAGGAGCTGGTCGCGCACGCACTGACCAATGCGCGCGAGGCTTTGGGCCGCAAGCTCGCGGATACCGCGACCCAGGGCCGCCTGTTGCAGGCGCTCGCCACGACGCTGGTGCTGCCGGATGCGCCGAAGCGCATCGAGGTCTACGACAACAGCCATATCCAGGGCACCAACGCCGTCGGCGCCATGATCGTGGCGGGCCCCGACGGCTTCATCAAGAACCAGTACCGCAAGTTCAACATCAAGTCCGAAGGGCTGACGCCCGGCGACGACTACGCCATGATGCGCGAGGTGCTGCAGCGGCGCTTCAAGCGACTGTTGAAACCCGCGGAGGGCGAGGCATCCCCTCCGAAGGCGGATGATGATTCATTTCCGCAATGGCCCGACCTCGTCATCATCGACGGCGGCCGCGGGCAGTTGAGCGCCGCGAAGGAAATCCTCGACGGGCTCGGACTCCCGCAGGTCTCGCTGCTCGCGGTCGCCAAGGGACCGGACCGCGACGCCGGCCGCGAGACGCTGTTCATCCCGGGCCGCGAGGCGATCAAGCTCGAGCCGCGCGATCCCGTGCTCTATTTCATCCAGCGGCTGCGCGACGAGGCGCACCGCTTCGTCATCGGTTCGCATCGCAAGCTGCGCAAGAAGGACATCCGCGAAGCGGGCCTGCAGGAAATCCCCGGCATCGGCCCATCGCGCAAGCGCGCGCTGCTGCACCATTTCGGCACGCTGAAGGAAATCGAGCGCGCCTCGATCGCCGATCTCGGCAAGGTGCCCGGCGTCAGCGCCGAAAGCGCCCGCAAGATTTTCGAGTTCTTCCACCCGCAGCCGAACTAGCAGGGCGCGGACTCACCTTCCACCCGGTGCTCGTGCCTGGTGTCCCTCTCGTCAACATTCAGCCTTAATGGGCAACCGGTCGTGATATGATCGGCGCCTGTTTCCGGATTGACGAGCGACAGCAAACGTAACCTAATCGATATACGAAAGCAGTCCTCCTGGCGGGAGGCCCTCGTGAAGGAACTCTCCAGCTACGTATTTTCGCCGCTGCGGGAGGGAGACATCGCTCTCTACCGGGGCTGCGGCAACGGCTTGCCCCCGATCCTGCTTGTTGCCACGGAAGAAACGTCTCCCGGTTGCGTTGAGCGACTTGAACACGAATACGCGCTCAAGCGCGAACTCGACGCGGACTGGGCGGCGCGGCCGGTCGCGCTGACGCGCTACGACGACCGCTTGACGCTGGTGCTTGAGGATCCCGGCGGTGTGACGCTCGATCGACTGCTTGGCCGCCCCCTCGAGTGCTTGCAATTCCTGCGCATCGCGATCCCGCTCGCGGGAGCGCTCCGCCGAATGCATGAGCGCGGCGTGATCCATAAAGACATCAAGCCGGCAAATATCCTCATGGACGCGACAGGCGGCGGCGTGTGGCTGACGGGATTCGGCATTGCCTCGCGTCTGCCGCGCGAGCGCCAGGCCCCTGCCCCGCCGGAGGTGATCGCGGGAACGCTCGCCTACATGGCGCCGGAACAGACCGGCAGGATGAACCGCTCCGTGGACTACCGGAGCGATCTCTATGCTCTGGGTGTCACCCTCTACGAAATGCTGACGGGGCAACTTCCTTTCACCGCCGCCGATCCGATGGAGTGGGTGCACTGCCATGTCGCGCGGCAACCGGTGCCGCCCAATGAGCGCGTCGCGGGCATACCGGACCCGCTCTCGGCGATCGTGACCAAGCTGCTCGCCAAGACCGCCGAGGAACGCTATCAAACCGCTGCCGGCGTCGAGGCCGATCTGCGGCGCTGTCTGACGGAGTGGGAGGCCAGCGGCCGCATCAAGCCATTTCCGCCCGGCTTGCGCGACCACTCGGACCGGCTGCTGATCCCGGAGAAGCTCTACGGCCGTGAGCGCGAGATCGCCGCGTTGCTCGCTTCCTTCGACCGGGTGGTGGCGAGCGGCGCCACCGAGCTTGTGCTCGTGTCCGGATATTCCGGCATCGGCAAGTCCGCCGTCGTCCACGAGCTGCACAAGGCGCTGGTGCCGCCGCGCGGCCTGTTCGCCGCGGGCAAGTTCGACCAATACAAGCGCGACATCCCGTATTCGACACTGGTCCAGGCGTTTCAGAGCCTGGTGCGGCCCCTTCTCGGCAAGAGCGAGGCCAGGTTGGCGAGGTGGCGCGAAACACTTCTGGAGGCCCTGGGTCCCAATGGCCGGCTCATGGTCGACCTCGTCCCTGAGCTGAAGCTCATCATCGGTGACCAGCCGCCCGTCCCTGAGCTTCCGCCGCAGGACGCGCAGCGACGTTTCCAGCTGGTGTTTCGGCGGTTCATCGGCGTTTTCGCCCGGCCGGAACATCCGCTGGCGCTCTTCCTCGACGATCTTCAATGGCTCGACGCGGCGACGCTCGACCTGATCGAGGATCTCCTGACCCGGTCGGATCTGCAGCACTTCATGCTGATCGGCGCATATCGCAACAACGAAGTCGATGCCCTCCATCCGCTGAGGCAAAGGCTCGATGCCGTGAAGAACGCCGGCGCCAAGGTGGCGGAGATCACGCTGGCGCCGCTCGCCCAGGAGCATCTCGGGCAGCTGATCGCGGATGCGCTTCGCTGCGAGCCGGAGCGCGCGGCGTCGCTCGCGCAACTGGTGCGCGAGAAGACGGGCGGAAATCCGTTCTTCGCCATTCAGTTCGCCTCTTCGCTCGCCGAAGAGGGAATGCTGGTCTTCGACCACGGTGCCGCGCGCTGGTCGTGGGATCTCGACCGCATTCACGCCAAGGGTTACACCGACAACGTCGTGGGCCTGATGGTCGGGAAGCTCACCCGCCTGCCGGCGGACACGCAGAATGCGTTGCGGCTCCTGGCCTGCCTCGGAAACAGCGCCGAGATCGCGAGGCTCTCGATCGTCCTCGACAGGTCGCAGGAAGGGGTTGACGCGGCGCTGTGGCCGGCCGTGCAACAGGAATTGGTCGAGCGCCTGGGGGGCGCCTACCGGTTCGCCCACGATCGCGTTCAGGAAGCGGCCTATTCGTTGATCCCGGAGCAACTGCGCGGCGAGGCGCACCTTCAGATCGGGAGGCGGCTCGCGGCACACATCCCTCCCGAGAAGCGGGAGGAGGCAATCTTCGACATCGTTAGTCAGCTCGACCGCGGCGTGTCGTTGATCACCTCCGGAGACGAGCGCGAGCAGCTGGCCCAGTTCAATCTGCTCGCGGGCAAGCGCGCCAAGGCGTCTACCGCCTACGCCTCGGCGCTGACATATCTGGTCACCGGCGCGACGCTGCTGCCGGAAGACGCCTGGGAGCGCCGCCACAAGTTGGCCTTCGAGCTGGAGCTGCTCCGGGCCGAATGCGAGTTTGTCACCGGCGCGATGGCCGCCGCGGAAGAGCGGTTGAAAGGGCTTTCCACCCACGCCGCAAATACGGTGGAACGCGCTGCGGTCGCCTGCCTGCACATTGATCTGTACACGACTCTCGCTCAGAGCAGCCGCGCCATTGCCGTCGGGCTCGATTATCTCCGGCATCTGGGTATCGAATGGTCGCCGCACCCGACAGACGGGGATGTGCGACGTGAATACGATCGGATCTGGTCGCAGCTCGGCAGCCGCTCGATCGAGGATATGCTTGAGCTGCCCTTGATGACTGATCCAGCATCCCTCGCGACGATCGACGTCTTGACGAAGGTTGCGCCGGCTGCACTCACGCTTATGGAAGCAAATTTTCACGCCCTCGCCATATGCTGGGCGGCGAACCTCAGCCTCGAGCGTGGTAACAGCGACGGTTCATGCGACATCTATGTGAGGCTTGGCTTCATCGCGGGTGACCGGTTCGGCGATTACAAGGCCGGATCCCGCTTCGGCAAGGTCGGATGCGAGCTGCTCGAACGACGCGGGTTGAAGCGTTTCCAGGCCCGGACCTATTTGCTGTTCGCGCATTACCTGATCCCATATACCCAGCATGTCCGGGCCGCACGTGATCTGCTGCAGCGCGGGTTCGAAGTCGCGAACAAGATCGGCGATCTGGTTTTTGTGGCTTTGTACGGCGGCTTGTATCTGATCGAGAATCTTCTCGCATCGGGAGAGCCGCTCAGCGAGGTGCAGGGCGAGATCGAGCGTGGCCTCGCTTTTGCGCAGAAGGCGCAGCTGGTAAACGTCGTTTCGATCATCCGATCGCACCTCGAGCTCGTCCGGACGCTGCGCGGCTTGACGCGGAAATTCGGCTCCTTCGACGAAGACGAGTTCGGCGACGCCCGGCTCGCCGGAAACCCGAACGCGGCGCTTGCCGATTGGCTGTACTGGATGCGGAGGGTGCAGGCGCACTTTCATGCCGGCGACTACGCCTCGGCCATCGAGGCGTCAACGAGGGCGCAACGGCATACGCCGTCGGGGTATATTTGCCAGGTCGCCGATCTTCGCTTCTACAGCGCTTTGTCGCATGCCGCGGTTTGTGACACCTCCTCCGACCAGCGGGACGCGCATTTCGCAGCGCTGTCCGCCCATCACCGGCAACTCGGGATCTGGGCCGAGCAATGCCCGGAGAACTTCGAAAACCGCGCCGCGCTGGTCGCAGCCGAGATCGCCCGGCTGGAAGGCCGTGACCTCGATGCCATGCGGCTCTATCAACAGGGCATCCGCTCTGCCCGCGTCAATGGCTTCGTCCAAAACGAGGCGCTCGCCTACGAACTTGCTGCGCGCTTCTACGCGTCCCGCGGCTTCGATGAAATAGCGCATCTCTACCTGCGAAACGCCCGGTACGGCTACCTGCGGTGGGGAGCCGATGGCAAGGTGCGGCAGCTCGATGAGATCCATCCGCAGCTCCGCAAGGACGAGCTGGCGCCCGCTCCAACGAGCACGATCGGAACGTCCGTCGAACGGCTGGATGTCGGCACGGTGCTCAAGGCCGCCCAGGCAGTGTCCGGCGAGATCGTCCTTGGTGAGCTCATCAAGACGCTGCTGCGGATCGCGATCGAGCATGCCGGCGCCGAGCGGGGCCTGCTCATCCTGTTCCCGGGCGACGAGCCACGGGTCGCGGCGGAAGCGACGACCGGCCGCGGCCAGATTGAGGTCAGGCTGCGCCAGACCGACGCCTCACCAGCCGAGCTTCCCGAGTCCGTGCTTCACACCGTGATTCGGACGCGGCAAAGCGTGATCCTTGATGACGCCTCGGCGCATAATCCATTCCCGGCGGACGAGTACATCCTCCAGAAGCATGCACGGTCGGTGCTCTGCCTGCCCCTGGTGAAACAGGCCAAGCTGATCGGGGTGCTCTATCTCGAGAACAATTTGGCATCGCACGTCTTCACGTCCTCCCGGATCTCGGTGCTGGAATTGCTGGCATCTCAAGCGGCGATCTCGCTGGAGAACGCCCGTCTGTACAGCGATCTCCATGAGCGGGAGGCCAGGATCCGCCGCCTCGTTGACTCCAACATCATCGGGGTCGTGATCTGGGATGTTCATGGCCGGATCGTCGATGCGAACCAGGCTTTTCTCGACATCGTCGGACATGTCCGGGAAGATCTCGTCTCGGGTCGGCTGCGATGGACAGAACTGACGCCGGCCGAATGGCGCGACGCCGACGAACAGGCCATCACAGAGCTGAAGGCGGCCGGAACCCTTCAACCGCGTGAAAAGGAGTACCTTCGCAAGGATGGCAGCCGTGTGCCGGTTCTGGTCGCCCGCGCGCTTTTCGAGTCGAAACCGGACGAAGGGGTTTCCTTCGTCATCGACATGACCGACCGCAAGCGCGCGGAAGAGAAGCTGCGCGCCAGCGAACAGCGCCTGCTCGATGCCCAGATGGAGCTCGCGCGCGTAACGCGCGTGACGACGCTGGGCGAACTGACAGCTTCCATCGCCCATGAAGTGAACCAGCCGCTCGCCGCCGTCGTCAGTGCCGGGACGGCCTGCCTGAGCTGGCTCAATGGCGGCACGCCCAACCTGGACGAAGCGCGCAGCGCGGTGGGCTGGATTATCAAGGAAGGCAATCGCGCGAGCGAGGTGATCCGGCGCGTCCGGGCGCTCGCGAACAAGACCGATATCGAGACGGCGCCGCTCGACGTCAACGACGTCGTCAGGGAGTCCATCGCGCTGATGCGGCGTGAGTTGATCAGCTATCGGGTATCCCTGCGAATGGAGCTGGCGCCCGCTCTACCCAGGGTGCTTGGCGACCGGGTCCAACTGCAGCAGGTGATCATCAACCTGGTGATGAATGGCATTGAAGCCATGCAATCCGTGACGGATCGGCCGCGCGAGCTGGTGGTCCGATCAGGCCAGGACGAAGCAGGTCAAGCGCTCGTCAGTGTGGCGGATTGCGGCGTCGGGATCGCCGCCGAGAATGTTGACCGGCTGTTCAACGCCTTCTTCACCACCAAATCCAGCGGCATGGGAATGGGACTTTCGATCTGCCGTTCGATCATGGAAGCCCATGGTGGCAGGCTGTGGGCCACGGCAAACGCGCCCCGCGGTGCCACGTTTCAGTTCACCCTGCCGGTGGACGCAGAAACGGTATCGTGAGCCGCGCACGAAAGCGGTCGAAGGAAGCGGCGGCGCGTCCAAGCACGCCCAGCCTGGTCGGTGCAAAACCGGTGCGGCCTATGGCAACCGACTGAGCGTCTTCAGCCCCGACGCCTTGTCCCATTCTTCCGACGTCATCGCCTTGACCGTCTGGCCGAAGGTCCAGATGTGCCCCTCGGGATCGACCGCGGAGTAGACGCGGTCGCCGTAGAACTGGGTTTCGGGCTCGCGCAGGATGCGGGCGCCGGCCTGGCGTGCCCGCGCGCAATGCGCGTCGATCTCGCCCATCTCGGGTGAAAGGTGCAGATGCACGGTCTGGGTGTTTTTACCCTGCAGCGACGCCGGGCTCCTGTGGTTTTCCGACCATTCGCTGCCGATCATGACGACGCCGTCGCCGAACCGCATTTCGGAATGAGCCAGATTGCTGTCGGCGTCGAGGATGACCATATACGGTTCCAGCCCGAATGCCTGCTCGAGCCAGCGCAGCGCGCCCTTGGGATCGCAGTAACTGAGGGCCGAGGAGACCGCGGGACGACGATCCGGGGCGTGCATGGCGCTTTCCCTTAACATTAACGACCGGCCCAAACAGAATTGGAGATATGCGTCAACGATGTGACATCGGACATTCAAGTCGCCGCGCCCGGCGTATAAAACGGGGCGGCGCGCTCGATCCGGTCCCTGGAATCGCGGTCCGGCCGGAGGCCCCTGGATCGCGGTTTTCGGCGGGCGTGAAGGGGTTTCGCGTCAATTTGCACCCTTTCCAGCGGATCGTGTAAGCCCCACGGTTGACCTTCGCGCGCCAGCGGTATTGGTAAGACGGAATGAACATCGCCACGACACCCGGAACGGCGAAAAGCTCGCTGTCCATCCCCAATATGCTGACCTACGCCAGGATCGCGGCCATCCCGGTCGTGGTCGGTTGCATCTATGTGCAGTCGATCATGGACGGCCCCTTGTGGCTGCGCTGGGTTGCGGTCGCGGTCTTCATCGCCGCCGGGGTCACCGACTATCTCGACGGCTACTATGCGCGGATCTGGAACCAACAATCGGCGTTCGGCCGGATGCTCGATCCGATCGCCGACAAGCTCCTGGTCGCCTCCTGCCTGCTCATGCTGGCCGCCGACGGCATCATCCATGGCTGGTCGCTGTGGGCAGCCATCGTGATCCTGTGCCGCGAGATCCTGGTATCGGGCCTGCGCGAATATCTCGCCGCGCTGCGCGTCAGCGTGCCCGTGACCAAGCTCGCGAAATGGAAGACCACGATCCAGCTGGTGGCAATCGGCTTCCTGCTCGCCGGCGAGGCCGGCGACCTGGTGGTTCCCGTGGTGACGCAGATCGGCCTGCTGCTGCTGTGGGCATCCGCGATCTTCACGATCTATACCGGCTACGACTATTTCCGCGCCGGCATCCATCACCTCACCAAGGAGGACGAAGGATGAAGGTGAAGTATTTCGCCTGGGTGCGCGAGCGCGTCGGCAAGGCGGAAGAAACCATCGAGCCGCCGGCGAGCGTGCGCACGGTGGAAGAACTGATGGCGTGGCTGACGCAGCGCGGCGAGTCCTATGCCCATGCGTTCGAGACGCCGCGGGTGATTCGCGCCGCTATCGACCATGCCCATGTCAGGTCCGACGCCGCGATCTCGGGCGCGCGCGAGATCGCGTTCTTCCCGCCGATGACCGGCGGGTAGTCCTCGCGGCTCGCGATGCCCATCCCCCTCACCATCCGCATCCAGCAGGACGATTTCGACACCGCGCGCGAAATCGCGAAGCTGAGCGAGGGTCGCACCGATATCGGCGCGGTCGTGAGCTTTTCCGGCATCTGCCGCGGCAGCGACGATGGCCGCCAGATCGCTGCCCTCGTGCTCGAGCATTATCCCGAAATGGCGGAAGCGGAGATCCGCCGCCATGTCGAGGAGGCGATCGGGCGCTGGCCGCTCGACGGCGTCACGGTGATCCACCGCTTCGGTCGCATCCGGCCCGGCGAGAACATCGTGCTGGTGGTCACCGCATCCTCGCACCGCCAGGCCGCGTTCGAGGCCGCCGAATTCCTGATGGATTACCTGAAGACCAGTGCGCCGTTCTGGAAGCGCGAGGAGAGCGCGGCGGGAGCGCAGTGGGTCGAAGCCCGCGCCCATGACGATGCGGCGGCTGAGCGCTGGACCAAGCCCTGATGGCCAGGCGCGCCGGGACCACCGCCAGCAAAGGCAAGGCCGCGCGCGCGTCCCGCCGCGGCATCGCCGTGGCCCGGCCCGGACGCGGCGAACTCGTCACGCTGCTCGACTACGTCCGCTATGCGGTGAGCCGCTTCGTTGCGGCAAAGCTCGTGTTCGCCCACGGCACCACCGATCCCGTCGCCGAAGCGGCGTTCCTGGTCTGCGAGGCGCTGCATCTGCACCCCGACCAGTTCGAGGGCTTTGCCGCCGCGCGTGTCACCGCGGCCGAAGGCAAGACCATCCTCGACCTGGTCGAGCGCCGCATCGCGACCCGCAAGCCCGCAGCCTATCTGGTCAACAAGATCTATATGCGCGGGCTTGCCTTCTATGTCGACGAGCGCGTGATCGTGCCACGCTCCTTCATCGGCGAACTGCTGGCTTCGCATTTCTCCGGAGAGGACGCCTCGCTGATCGAGGACCCGGAGCAAATCGAAAGCGTGCTTGACCTCTGCACCGGCTCGGGCTGCCTTGCGGTGCTCGCGAGCCGGCATTTTCCCAATGCGCGGATCGACGCGGTCGACATTTCCGCCGACGCGCTCGACGTCGCCGCCCGCAACGTCGCCGATCACGGTCTTGGCGACCGCATCATGCTGCATCGCGGCGATCTCTTCGCGCCTCTTTCCGACAAACGCTACGACCTGATCATCTCCAACCCGCCCTATGTCGATGCCGACGGCATGGCAAGCCTGCCCCGCGAATGCCGCGCCGAGCCGAAGCTGGCCTTCGACGGCGGCGCCGACGGGCTTGATATCGTCAGGCGCATCCTGGACGAGGCGGCAAGCCATCTCGCGCCCGGCGGCGGGTTGCTATGCGAGATCGGGCGCGGCCGCGAGCAGCTCGACGCCGCCCGCCCCGATTTGCCGCTGCTGTGGCTCGACACCGAGGATTCCCAGGGCGAAGTGTTCTGGATCGGCGAAAACGACATTGCGGGCGGGCGGTCATAATATCGCGGGGGCGTGCGTTCCCGTCGCGCGTCGAAACTGGTAGCCTCCGCGCGAGCCAGTCCTTTCAGCAGATGTCGAAGAGGCCGCCATGCTAGACAAGAGCCTTCGCCCCAACCCCGTCAACGTGCCGAACGACCTTGCGGCGCACTGGATGCCGTTCACCGCGAACCGGGCCTTCAAGAAGCAGCCGCGACTGCTCGCCGGCTCCAAGGACATGCATTACATCACCGTCGACGGCCGCAAGATCATCGACGCCGCCGCCGGCATGTGGTGCTGCAATGCCGGCCACGGCCGCAGCCAGATCGCACAGGCGATCGCCAAGCAGGCGGCAGAGCTCGACTACGCGCCGCCGTTCCAATACGGCATCCCGCAGGCCTTCGAGCTGGCCAGCCGCATCGCCGAGCTCGCGCCCGATGGCCTCGATCACGTCTTCTTCTGCAATTCCGGATCGGAAGCGGCCGACACCGCGCTGAAGATCGCGCTCGCTTTTCACCAGCTCAAGGGTCAGGGTTCGCGCATCCGCCTGCTCGGCCGCGAGCGCGGCTATCACGGCGTCGGCTTTGGCGGCACCGCGGTCGGCGGCATCGTCAACAACCGCAAGATGTTTGGTGCGCTGCTGACCGGCGTCGATCACCTGCCCACGACCTATGACCGCGAGAAGCAGGCCTTCACCAAGGGCGAGCCGGAATATGGCGCGCATTTCGCCGACGAGCTCGAGCGTCTCGTCAACCTGCACGGCGCCAACACCATCGCCGCCGTGATGGTCGAGCCGATGGCGGGATCGACCGGCGTGCTGCCGCCGCCCAAGGGCTACCTGAAGCGGCTGCGCGAGATCACGCAGAAGCACGGCATCCTCCTGATCTTCGACGAGGTCATCACCGGCTATGGCCGGCTCGGCTATGCCTTCGCCGCGGAGCGCTATGGCGTGCTGCCCGACATGATCACCTTCGCCAAGGGCGTCACCAATGGCGCAGCCCCCATGGGCGGCGTGATCGTGCGCGACACCATCCATGATGCCTTCATGAACGGCCCCGAATACGCGGTCGAGCTGACCCACGGCTACACCTATTCGGCCCATCCGCTCGCCTGCGCCGCGGGGCTCGCCACACTGGACATCTATCGCGACGAAAAGCTGTTCGAGCGGGCGCGGGCGCTGGAGCCGAAATTCGCCGACGCGGTGATGACGCTGAAGGGCCAGCCCAACGTGGTCGACATCCGCACCATCGGGCTGACCGCCGGCATCGACCTCGCGCCGCGCGGCCCGGATCTTGTCGGCAAGCGCGGCTATGACGCGATGGTCTCGGGCTTCCACGACCACGACCTGATGGTGCGGATCGCCGGCGATACGCTGGCGCTGACCCCGCCGCTGATCGTCAGCGAAGACCAGATCGGCGAGATCGTCGACAAGGTCGGCAAGGTGATCCGCGCGGTCGCGTAAGCCGCGCGGAACATTCCAAACCACGCCACGTTCATCCACCGCGGATGCATGCCGCATCCGTGGTGGAGGAAATCCGGCATGCTGGCGCCACCGGGCGATCTGTTGCGGGTCGGGCTCTCGCTCAAGCTCAATCAGATCAGGCGGGCGGCTCGCGCCTACCTGCAGGATCGAACAGACCAGGCGACGTCGGCGCTGACCGGATATGCTGTCGCAGCCGGGTTGCTGGTCGTGGCGGCAAGCTTTGCCATTGCCGCCTTTTTTGTCGGCGCGACGGCGCTGTTCCGGTGGGTCGAGATCACCTACGGAATGTTCTGGGCATTCGGCGCGGTCGGCGGATCGTTGCTGTTGCTTGCCGCGCTCTGCGCCGCCTTCGCGCTGGTCAGCCTGAGACGGCCGCGACGGCGCGTTGCGACACTGGCGACACGCCTTGCCGCCGCGGTCACGGCGAATCCACTTCGATCCGAGGACGCGTCGCGTGATACGGCGTCCGGCATCCCGGTGACACCCTCGCCACCGCTCAGTCCGGAAACGCGCCGGCGCAGGGCCGCGCGCGGCCGCGGCACCCTGGCGGTGCCCGTGATCGCCGCGGCAACGCTGGTCGGCCTCCTGATGATGCGACGGCGACCGCCGCGGATCGACCGGTGATGGCGGCCCCGCGATCCGGGCCGGCAGGCGACCTGCTTCTGGTCGCCACAACCGCCATCCTGATCCTGAGCCTGCAGCGCTATTTTCGTGCCCCGGCGGCGTCCGTCGCCGCCTTGCCTGCCGCTAGCAGCGGAACCAATATCCCGGCCGCTGAGCCCGGCAACCATCCGGTCGTCGCCACGCGCCTCCGGCGGATTTCCTGGCCGGTCTGGAAGGATATCCTTCAACGAAGCCTTGAACGGATGAGCGGAGACCGCCTGCTGGCGACCGCGGCCGGTGTCGTCTTCTACGGCCTGCTCGCGATCTTTCCCGCCGTCACTGCGCTCGTCTCCTCCTATGCACTGTTTGCCGATCCCTCGACGATCTCAGACAATCTGCACACGCTGGCGCTGATGCTGCCGGAAGGCTCGTTCGCGATCGTGCAGGATCAGGTCGCCCGCGTGCTTGCGAAGGGCAGCGCCTCGCTCGGCATCACCTTCCTGTTCGGCCTGATGTTCGCGATCTGGAGCGCCAATGCCGGCGTGAAGGCCATCATCGACGCCATCAACGTGGCCTATGAGGCACGCGAACAACGCAGCTTCATCCGATTGAACCTGGTGTCGCTCGCCTTCACGATCGGCGCCATCGTCGCGATGCTGTTGATGGTGAGCGCGGTGATCGCCTTCCCGCTGCTGCTCGACCGGCTTGGGCTCGAGCCCGAGAGCCAGCTGATCGTCAGCCTGGGCCGCTGGCCGCTTCTGTTCATCGTCCTCCTGGTCGGGCTTGGGCTGCTGTACCGGTTCGGACCGAGCCGCAAGCCCACCCGACGGCAATGGCTGAGCGTCGGCGCGGTGAGCGCGGCCCTGCTCTGGATCGGCGGGTCAGCGCTGTTGTCCTGGTACCTGTCGAATTTCGGCGACTACGACGCGACCTACGGATCCCTCGGCGCCGCCATCGGCCTGATGATGTGGATGTGGATGTCGGCCATCATCTTGCTGTTCGGGGCGGAGCTCAACTCGGAGATCGAGCGTCACACCCTGCCCGACGCCCGGACTGCGCGAGCCCAGGCCGCGTGAGACGGCGACGGACGCCGCGAGCCCGCCGGTTCCGGTCCGCTCCACGAGCGTGCAAAAGAAAGACTGGTCATGCGAATCAACATTAGTGCTAGGATCGCGGCCGCTCTGGGGGAGCGTCGCCGATCATGATCCGTATTTCCACGATCTTCATCGCAATCTGCATGGTGCTGGTGGCGGCGTCGCTTGGCCTGATCCTCTATTCGGTAGCCGGGATCAGCGGCCCGGAATCCGCTATCGTGGCGCTGACCGCGCTGACCTTCCTGATCCTCTATAATGTCGTGTCGATGCGGCTGCGTGACCGCACCGATGTCGGCACCCAGATCGCGGACCTCTCCCGCGGCACCGCCGACCTGGCCCGCCAGATGGCCGAATTCGGCCGGCGCCTCGCCGCGCTCGAGGGACGGGTGGCCTCGGCCAATTCGGCTGGCACCGACCGCATCCAGGCGGTGGCGGGCGAGATCAACGAGCTCGGGGGGCTGGTCAAGCAACTTGCCGCTTCGGTCGCCGCCCATGAGGAGATGCTGACGACGACGGCCGGCAACCTCTCGCAGGCCGAGCTGACAGCCGCGAAACCGGAGGGCGAACCGGCGATGGCGGCCCCCGCCGCCAGCAAGGCCGCGAGCGCGCCGGCGCCCAAGGCGGTTGTGGCCGAACCGGCCGGCCGCAACAGCCAGTTCCTCGCCTCGGTGCGCAGCGCCGTCGAGGAGAGCCGCATCGACATCTACCTGCAGCCGATGGTGACGCTGCCGCAACGCAAGGTCCGCTTCTACGAGGCGGTGACCCGGCTGCGCGACGAACGCGACCAGGTGATTTCGGCCGAGGAATTCATCGGCACGGCGGAGGCCGCGGGCCTGATCGGGCGCATCGACCACATGGTGATGCTGCGCTGCGTGCAGGTGCTGCGCCGGCTGATGGTGCGCAACAAGGACGTCGGCGTGTTCTGCAACGTCGCCGCAGCAACGCTGGGCAACAGCACGACCTTCTCGCAATGCCTGGATTTCCTCGAGGCCAACCGCGCGCTGGCGCCCTCCTTCGTGCTGGAATTCAAGCAGGCCACCTTCCGCAATCTTGGGCCCACCGAATCGGAACATCTCGCTGCGCTCGCCCAGCGCGGCTACCGCTTCTCGATCGACCATGTCACCGATCTGAGGTTCGAGCCGCGCGAGCTCGCCGACCGCGGCGTGCGCTATATCAAGGTGCCGGCAGCGCTGCTGCTCGATCCGAGACAGGTTTCGGCGTCCGACATCCATCCATCCGACCTCTCCGACCTGCTCGGCCGCTTCGGCATCGACCTGATCGCGGAACGCATCGAGGGCGAGCGCGCGGTGGTCGACCTGCTCGACTATGACGTGCGGTTTGGTCAGGGCTTTCTGTTTGCGCCGCCGCGGCCGCTGCGCCCCGAGGGCGCGGCTCCGGGCAACGGCGGCCCGACGCAGGAGCCTGCGGAAACCGGCGCCAAGAGCGCCACAGCCGAACCCCAGGCCATCGAGGTCGCGGCACGGGCGAGCGGCAATGCCGCGCTGGCCCGCCGCCTCGCCGGCCCCGGCTAAGCGGCCGACTGTTCCATGACGGCGTTGCATTTTATCGAGCGGCTGCGCGAGCTGGTAGAGGGCGTCGATGTCGTGTTGTCCGACATCTGGGGCGTGGTCCACAACGGGCTCGAATCCTTCCCCGAGGCCTGCGAGGCGCTGCATACTTTCCGCAGCCGCGGCGGCACGGTGATCCTCATCACCAATGCGCCGCGACCGGCGGATTCCGTGCAGCGGCAATTGCAGAAGCTCGGCGTCGCCGACGACACCTACGACGCCATCGTCTCATCAGGCGATCTGACACGCCATTATGTGGCCGAGCATCCGGGCCGCAAGTTGTTCTGGCTCGGCCCCGAACGCGACAGCTCGATCTATCGCGGCCTCGATCCGGTGCTCGCGCCGCTGCCGGAGGCCGACTACATCGTCTGCACCGGCCTCTACGGCGACGAGACCGAGTCGGCGGAAGACTATCGCGGCATGATGATGCAGGCGCACGAGCGAAATCTCACGCTGATCTGCGCCAATCCCGACATCGTGGTGGAACGCGGCGACCGCCTGATCTACTGCGCGGGCGCGATTGCCGAGCTCTATCGCGAACTTGGCGGACCGGTAATCTTCTACGGCAAACCGCACCGGCCGATCTACGAGGAAGCCATGGTGCTGGCCGCGAGGCGCCGGGGCCGCGCGGTCGACCTCAAGCGCGTGCTCGCGATCGGCGATTCCGTGCGCACCGACCTTGCCGGCGCCCATGGTTTCGGAATCGACTGCCTGTTCGTGACGCGCGGCATCCACTCGGAGGAATTCGAAGGGATCGATCAGCTCGATCCCGCTTCCGTGAAGGAGCTGTTCGGCCATCCGCCGAAGGCGCTGATCCGTGAGCTGCGCTGGTAGGCGTGGAGATCTCGACTGTTGGCTGCGCCTTACGCGCTCGCCATGTCGGGGAAAACCGCCTCGATCTTGCTCTTGAGCGTCGCCGCGTTGAACGGCTTGACGATGTAGTTGTTCACGCCGGCCTTCTTTGCCGCGATCACGTTCTCGGTCTTGGACTCCGCCGTGATCATGATGAAGGGCGTGGTGGCGAGGTTGGGATCGGCCCGCACTTCCTTGAGCAGGTCGTAGCCGGTCATCGGCTCCATGTTCCAGTCGGAGATCACCAGGCCGTATTTCTTGCCGCGCATCTTGTTCAGCGCCGCCGAGCCGTCGTTAGCGTCATCGATGTTCTCGAAGCCAAGCTGTTTCAGAAGATTTCTGATGATGCGGATCATGGTGCTGTAGTCGTCCACCACCAGGACCGGCATCGACAAATCAACCGCCATTTCTTGACTCCCCCCAAAAACGATAGCTAGCGCCTCACTGGCACGGGCGGCCTGCGAAGCCCTTCGTGCCCCGCAATCCGGAGGCAAGCAGTAGCATCAGCCCTTAAACAGCGCGTTAACCGGTCAGGGCGCGAAACCGTAAAAACACGGCCAAAATCATCGATTTCCCCACGCTTGACTTGCCCCGCCGCGTCGCGTCACGGTCGCCCGCCGTCCGGTTCCGATCCCTCCAGACCACGTCCGAAGACCAGAACATGCCCGCTTTCACCATCATCCGCGACAATACCCCGAAGACCGCGATCCCCCGCGGCGCGGTGGTGGCCATGGGCAATTTCGACGGCGTTCATCTCGGGCATCGGGCGGTAATCGCTGCCGCCATGGAAATGGGACGGACGCATGGCCGGCCGGCGCTGGCGCTGACCTTCGAGCCGCATCCGCGGCGGTTTTTCAGCCCCAATACCCCCCAGTTCCGGCTCACCGACGAACGCGCCAAGCTGCGGCTGCTCGCCGGCACCGGCCTCGCCGGCGCTGTGGTCATGACCTTCGACAAGGGTCGCGCCGGCACCAGCGCGCAGGATTTCATTTACCACGACCTGATCGAGCGGCTCGGCGTGTCCGGCATCGCCGTCGGTTACGATTTCCATTTCGGCAAGGGCCGGGTTGGCTCGCCAAGCCTGCTCGTCAGCGAGGCGCCGCGGCTCGGCATCGAGGTCGATGTGCAGCCCCATGTCGATATCGACGAGCGGCCGGTCTCTTCCAGCGCGATCCGCATGGCGCTTGCCGAGGGCGAAATCGGCGAGGCGACGCGAATGCTCGGCGGGCCCTGGTTCGTGTCCGGCGAGGTGATCCATGGCGAGAAGCGCGGCCGCGACCTCGGCTATCCCACGGCCAACATCCGCCTCGACGGCAATTGCGGGCTGAAGCACGGCATCTATGCGGTGCGGGTCGGTCGCGGCGACGGCAAGTCGCGCGCGTGGATCGATGGCGTCGCGAGCTTCGGCCGCCGGCCGACCTTCGACAATGGCGCGCCGCTGCTCGAGGTCTTCCTGTTCGACTTCAAGGGCGACCTCTATGGCGAAACGCTCGACGTCGCCTTCATCGGCTTCATCCGCGAGGAGTTGAAGTTCGGCGGCGTCGATGCGCTGGTGCGCCAGATGGACGACGACAGCGCAAAGGCCCGTGCCCAGCTTTTGGCAGCCCCCGATGCGTTCCCGAAACTGGGCGAGATCGGCTGATTTGCCGTGCAGGCCGGCCGGCGGGCTTTGCGATTTGCGTTCCCCCTGCTATGGAGAGCCCATGTTTGCGCGGCGCATCATAGGGATTAGCGGCCCGGCTTCCGCCTGAGCCTTGCAAAGGGCTTGGCGCAAGACCGGGATTGTCAGCCCTTTTTCGCGATTGATCGCCCTTTCGCGCCCCTTTCCGAGCCACGCCAGAGTCCCATGTCCGACAAGCCCCAGAAATCCGAAGCCAACGACTATTCCAAGACCCTGTTCCTGCCGCAGACGGAGTTTCCGATGCGCGCCGGCCTGCCGCAGCGCGAACCGGAAATCCTCAAGCGCTGGAACGACATCGACCTCTATCGCCGGCTGCGCGAAAAGGCCAAGGGCCGCACCAAATTTGTCCTGCATGACGGCCCGCCCTATGCCAACGGCAACATCCACATCGGCACGGCCCTGAACAAGATCCTGAAGGATCTCGTGACCAAGAGCCAGCAGATGCTGGGCTTCGATTCCAACTACGTGCCGGGCTGGGACTGCCACGGCCTGCCGATTGAATGGAAGGTCGAGGAAGAGAACTATCGCTCCAAGGGCAAGCAGAAGCCCGATTTCCGCGACTCCACCGCGATGGTGGCGTTCCGCCGCGAATGCCGCGCCTATGCGACGCACTGGCTCAACGTGCAGCGCGAGGAATTCAAGCGGCTGGGCGTGATCGGCGACTGGGATCATCCCTACGCCACCATGAGCTACCCCGCGGAAGCGCAGATCGCGCGCGAATTGATGAAGTTCGCCGCCAACGGCACGCTCTATCGCGGCTCCAAGCCGGTGATGTGGAGCGTGGTCGAGAAGACCGCGCTCGCGGAAGCCGAGGTCGAATACGAGGACTACACCTCCGACACCGTGTGGGTGAAGTTCCCCGTCACCTCGCCGGCGCATGGCGCGCTGGCGCAGGCTTCCGTGGTGATCTGGACCACCACGCCGTGGACGCTGCCCGGCAACCGCGCGATCTCCTTCTCGCCGAAGATCGCCTACGGCCTTTACAAGGTCACCGATGCGCCCGCCGACAACTGGGCGAAATCGGGCGATCTCCTGATCCTGGCCGACGCGCTCGCCGACAGCGTGTTCAAGCAGGCGCGCGTTACGGCCTACGAGAAGGTGCGCGATATCCCGGCCGACACGCTGGATGCGGTCGAGTGCGCGCATCCGCTCAAAGGGGTTGGCGGCGGCTATCAGTTCACGGTGCCGCTGCTGGCCGGCGACCATGTCACTGAAGACACCGGCACCGGCTTCGTGCACACCGCACCCGGCCACGGCCGCGAGGACTTCGACGTCTGGATGGCCAATGCGCGCGAGCTGGAAGCGCGCGGCATCTCGACCGCCATCCCCTACACCGTCGACGAG
Source organism: Bradyrhizobium sp. NP1 (assembly GCF_030378205.1). Classification (NCBI taxonomy): domain Bacteria; kingdom Pseudomonadati; phylum Pseudomonadota; class Alphaproteobacteria; order Hyphomicrobiales; family Nitrobacteraceae; genus Bradyrhizobium; species Bradyrhizobium sp. NP1. Next base: position 1,544,409 of record NZ_CP127385.1, on the reverse strand, counting down.
AACGGCGCCTTCACCGATCATGCGCCGGGCTTCACCGGAAAGCGCGTGATCAACGACAAGGGCGAAAAGGGCGATGCCAACGAGGCCGTGATCAAGGCGCTGGTCGACGCCGGCATGCTGCTGGCGCGCGGCCGGCTCAAGCATCAATATCCGCACTCCTGGCGCTCCAAGAAGCCCGTGATCTTCCGCAACACGCCGCAATGGTTCATCGCGATGGACAAGGACATCGCGGACCACGGCAAGACGAAGAGTGGCGACACGCTGCGCGCCCGCGCGCTGCACGCGATTGCCGTGACGCAATGGGTGCCGCCTTCGGGGCAGAACCGCATCACCGGCATGATCGAGGCGCGGCCCGACTGGGTGATCTCGCGCCAGCGCGCCTGGGGCGTGCCGATCGCCGTGTTCGTGCGCGAGAAGGGCGACGGCTCCGCGGAAATCCTCAAGGACGAGGCAGTCAACAAGCGCATCGCGGACGCCTTCGAGCAGGAGGGCGCCGACGCCTGGTATGCCGAAGGCGCGCGCGCGCGTTTCCTCGCCTCGCGCGCCAGTGAGGATTGGAAGAAGGTCGACGACATCCTCGACGTCTGGTTCGATTCCGGCTCGACGCATGCCTTCGTGCTGGAAGATCCCGTGCATTTCCCGGGGCTGGCCGGCATCCGGCGCGAGATCGACGGCGGCGCCGACACCGTGATGTATCTGGAAGGATCGGACCAGCACCGCGGCTGGTTTCATTCCTCGCTGCTCGAGAGCTGCGGCACGCGCGGACGCGCGCCTTACGACATCGTGCTGACCCACGGCTTCACGCAGGACGAGCACGGCCGCAAGATGTCGAAGTCGCTCGGCAACACGATCGAGCCGCAGGCGGTCATCAAGCAGTCCGGCGCCGACATCCTGCGCCTGTGGGTCGCAGCTTGCGACTACACCGACGACCAGCGCATCGGGCCGGAAATCCTCAAGAACACGGTCGAGACCTACCGCAAGCTGCGCAACTCGATCCGCTGGATGCTCGGCACGCTGCATCACTTCAAGGCGGACGACACGATCGCGCATGCCGAGATGCCGGAGCTCGAGCGATTGATGCTGCACGAGCTGGCCGAACAGGCCGCCATCGTCCGCCGCGCCTATGCCGAGTTCGACTACAAGACCGTGGTGGCGAGCCTCTCCGCCTTCATGAACACCGAGCTGTCGGCGTTCTATTTCGACATCCGCAAGGACACGCTGTACTGCGACCCGCCCTCCTCGATCGCGCGCAAGGCGGCGCTGACCGTGATCGACATCATCTGCGACGCGGTCCTGAAATGGCTCGCGCCGATCCTGAGCTTCACCTGCGAGGAGGCCTGGCAGCTCTACAGGCCCGCCTCGCTTCCGTCGGTGCACCTCGAATTGTTTCCGGAAGGATTTGAGAAATTCCGCGACGAGCGGCTCGCCTCGAAATGGGAGGTGATCCGCGACGTCCGCCGCGTCGTCACCGGTGCGCTGGAGATCGAGCGCGCCGCCAAACGCATCGGCTCCTCGCTCGAGGCCTCGCCCGCGATCTACGTTTCCGACCGGGATGTCCTGGCCACGCTGTTCGATGTCGACCTCGCGGAAGTCTGCATCACCTCGAACTATGAGGTGCGCGAGGGCGAGGCGCCGGCCGACGCCTTCCGCCTGGACAGCGTGCCCGGCGTCGCCGTCGTGGTCGAGAAGGCGGTTGGCACCAAATGCGCGCGCTCCTGGAAGATCCTGCCGACGGTGGGTGAGGACAAGGAGTATCCCGACGTGTCGCCGCGCGACGCGCAGGCGCTGCGCGAATGGAAGGCGCTGGGGGTGACGGTGTGACCTCGCCGCTCCGCGCAGGGGTGATCACGGCCATCCTGACGCTGGTCGTGGATCAGGCTTCCAAGCTGTACCTGCTCCACGTATTCGACCTCGGCCATCGCGGCAGCGTGGCGGTGACGCCGTTCTTCGACCTGGTGCTGGCCTGGAATATCGGGATCAGCTTCGGCTGGCTGCAGAATGACGGCCAGTTCGCCCAGCTCGCGCTGATGGCAGTCAAGGCGGTCGCGATCGTCGCACTCGCGATCTGGATGGCGCGCTCGCGCACCCTGCTGGCAACGATCGCGCTCGGCATGATCATCGGAGGCGCGATCGGCAACGCCATCGACCGCCTCGCCTATGGCGCGGTGGTCGATTTCGCACTTTTTCACCTGCAGATCGGCCAAAATACCTTCAATTGGTACGTGTTTAACCTCGCGGACGCGGCGATTGTTGCTGGGGTAGCGGCTCTCCTGTATGATTCATTCTTTGGAATAGCCGCAAAAGCGCCCTGATCCCGGCCGATAGGACGCCCAAAGCGGACCATTGCTCGCGTGGCAATCCCGCCGGAATTTGGACAGGTACAGCGATGCGCAAGACCGACAATGACGGTTTTAAGGTGCGGAAGCCGGCAGCGGCGCTGACGCGCGCACTGAAGCTATCGGCGGTCGCACTCGGCATCGGCCTTCTGATGGCCGCCGGCGCCGCACGCGCCCAGGACGACGAAGACGACGACAAGACCTTCGAGGAAAAGATCATCGAAGGCATCATGTCCGGCATTGGCGGCACCAACATGGAGAACCGCGGCATCGATTACCGTGAGCGCTCGCCGCTGGTGGTGCCGCCCAAGATTGACCTCCCGCCGCCCGCCTCCGCGGCCGAGATCAAGGCGCCGAACTGGCCCAAGGACCCCGACGAAGCGCGCCGCAAGGCCGCGATTGCCGCGCGCAAGAAGTCAAAGCCCGATCCGATCGAGGCGAGCCGCATCCTTACCCCGACCGAGCTGAATGCCGGCCGCACCGACGCACCGGCCCGCACGAGCAATGACCCCGTCCAGCCCGGTGTCTCCAACAGCCCGGTGCTGAGCCCGTCGCAGCTCGGCTTCGACGGCAAGTTCTCCAAGCTGTTCGGCGGCAACAAGGCCGAGACTGCCCCGTTCAAGGGCGAGCCGACCCGCGACTCCCTGATCCAGCCGCCTCCGGGCTACCAGACCCCGTCGCCGAACTTCGCCTACGGCACCGGCCCGAAGGAATCGCTGAACAAGGAATACAATCCGGCCGCCGGCAAATATGGCGATTAGTTAAGCCAATCTCGCCGGTTCGTGACGACGCTCGCGTGGGGCGCGGTGTAGGATGCCGCGCTCGATCCCGAACGCGCCTTGCGCGCCTTTGAACAGGTCCTGATGCCCTCACACCGCTTTGCCGCCACAGGCTTCGCCCTCGTTTGCGCGCTCGTCCTTGCTCCGGGCGGCGCGCTTGCCCAGACCGCGGTCACCGCGGCGCCCCCCGCGAGCTTCACGCTCGCAAACGGCCTCCAGGTCGTCGTGATCCCGGACCACCGCACCCCCGTGGTGACGCAGATGATCTGGTACAAGGTCGGCTCGGCCGACGAGACGCCCGGCAAGTCCGGCCTCGCGCACTTCCTCGAGCACCTGATGTTCAAGGGCACGGCCAGGCACCCGGCGGGAGAATTCTCGCAGACCGTGCTCAAGGTCGGCGGCAACGAGAACGCCTTCACCTCGACCGACTACACCGGCTACTTCCAGCGCGTGCCGCGCGACCAGCTCGGCAAGATGATGGAGTTCGAGGCCGACCGCATGACCGGGTTGATCCTCAAGGACGAGAACGTGCTGCCCGAGCGCGACGTCGTGCTCGAGGAATACAACATGCGCGTCGCCAACAATCCGGAAGCGCGGCTGAACGAGCAGATCATGGCCGCGCTCTACCTCAACCACCCCTATGGCCGGCCGGTGATCGGCTGGCACCACGAGATCGAGAAGCTCGATCGCGAGGACGCGCTCGCCTTCTACCGCCGCTTCTACGCGCCCAACAACGCGATCCTGGTGATCGCCGGCGACGTCGAGGCCGCCGATATCCGCCCGATGGTGGAGAAGACGTTCGGCCCTGTGGCGGCGCAGCCCGCGATTCCGCCCCGCCGCCTTCGTCCGCAGGAGCCCGCGCCGGTGGCGCCGCGCACGGTGACGCTGGCCGATCCCCAGGTCGAGCAGCCCGCGGTGAAGCGCATCTATCTGGTGCCGTCCGCGGCAACCGCGGCCGCCGGTGAAAGTGCGGCGCTCGACGTGCTCGCGCAACTGATGGGAAGCGGCAGCAACGCCTATCTTTACCGCGCGCTCGTGGTCGACCGGCCGCTCGCGGTCAATGCCGGCGCCTCCTATCAGGGCACCTCGCTCGATCCAACGCAATTCACGATCTCGGTCGCGCCGAAGCCCGGCGTCGATTTCCCGCAGGTCGAGCAGGTGATCGACAGCGTGATCGCCGAGCTCGCGCAAAACACGGTTCGCGCCGAAGACCTGGAGCGGGTCAAGACCCAGCTCATCGCGGAGGCGATCTATGCCCAGGACAACCAGGCGACGCTGGCGCGCTGGTACGGCGGAGCAATGACCACCGGGCTCAGCATCGAGGATATCAGGAGCTGGCCGGAGCGAATCCGCGCCGTGACCGCGGAGCAGGTGCGCGCCGCGGCCGCGAAATGGCTCGACAAAAAGCGTTCGGTGACCGGCTATCTCATCAAGGACAATGCGGCCAAGCGCGAGGAGAAGCGTTCGTGATCCAACTTCCGGCTTTCGCCCGCACGCTGACACTTGCCACCGGCCTCGTGGCGCTATTGTCGGCGGCGCCCTCGCACGCCGCGACCAAGATCCAGCACCTGATCTCGCCCGGCGGCATCGAGGCGTGGTTCGTGCAGGATGCGACCGTGCCGCTGATCGCGATGGAATACGCCTTCGCGGGCGGCGCCACGCAGGACCCTGCGGCCAAGCCCGGCGTCGGCAATCTCGTCGCCGACCTGCTCGACGAAGGCTCGGGCGATCTCGACTCCAAGACGTTTCACGAGCGGCTCGACCGCCGTGCCATCGAGCTCAGCTTCAACGTCACGCGCGACTATTTCCGCGGCTCGCTGCGGATGCTGCGTGACAACAAGGACGAGGCGTTCGACCTGCTCCGCATGTCGCTGACCTCGCCGCATTTCGAGGCGACCGATGTCGAGCGCATCCGCGCCCAGGTGCTCGCTGGCTTGCGCCGCGACACCACCAATCCGAATGCGCTGGCGGGCCGCAAATTCCTCGAAGTGGCGTTCGGCGACCATCCCTACGGGCGGCCGGCCAACGGCACGCTGGAGAGCGTTCCGACCATCACCGTCGACGACATGCGCGACTACGTCCGCCGCGTGCTGGCCAAGGATACGCTGAAGGTCGCGGTCGTCGGCGACGTCGATCCGGCGACCCTCGGCAAGCTGCTCGATCAGACCTTTGGCGGCCTGCCGGCGAAAGCCAGCCTGACGCCGGTCCCCGACGTCGTCGCGACCAAGCCGCCGCAGCGCGCCTTCGTGCCGCTCGACGTGCCGCAGACCGTGATCACCTTCGGCGGCCCCGGCTTCCTGCGCCACGATCCGAATTTCATGGCCGCCTATGTGGTCAACCACATCCTCGGCGGCGGCGGCCTGTCGTCGCGGCTCTACCGCGAAGTGCGCGAGAAGCGCGGCCTCGCCTATTCGGTCTATGAGGCGCTGCTGTGGATGGACCATTCGGCGCTGTTCATCGGCAACACCGGCACGCGGGCTGACCGCGCCGGCGACACCATGGATGCGGTCGAAAAGGAAGTGCGCCGCATCGCCGAGGACGGCCCGACCCAGCAGGAACTGGACGAAGCCAAGTCCTACCTGAAGGGCTCGCAGATGCTGGCGCTCGACACCTCCTCCAAGCTCGCCTCGGGCCTGCTGCAGTACCAGCTCGACCGGCTGCCAATCGATTATATCGAGAAGCGCAACGCGATCGTCGACGCCGTGACGCTGGATGATGCCAAAAAGGCCGCCAAGCGGCTGTGGGGCCAGGGCCTTTTGACCGTCATCGTGGGCCGTGCCCCGCAGGCAGCCGCCCAGCCGGCCGCGGCCCCGGCCACGGCGAACTGACGCGGCGCCACAGCAGGATCGCCGCAAAACCGCTATCGTGCGTCACCGATTCCCTTCTCCGGTGACGCCATGCTGCGGATTGCCCGCGACCTTGCCATCGACGAAAACGACATCGAGATCGTCTTCATCCGCGCCTCCGGCCCCGGCGGGCAGAACGTCAACAAGCTCGCTACCGCAGCGCAGCTTCGTTTCGACACGAAGAGGATCGCGCTGCCGGAGGATGCCGCAGCGCGGCTGGCCACGCTCGCCGGCCAGCGCATGACCAAGGATGGCGTGATCGTGATCCACGCCCAGCGCTTCCGGACCCAGGAACGCAACCGCGCCGACGCCATCGATCGCCTGACGGGCCTGCTGCGCGAGGCGATGGTGCGCCCCACCCCGCGGCGGCCGACACGGCCGACCTTTGGCTCGAAACAGCGGCGCCTGGAGGGCAAGAAGCGGCGCAGCGACGTCAAGGCGGGCCGCCAGTCGCGCCGCTTCGACGACTAGCGCCACACCTGCCGACACGACCGCGGGCGCCATTTGTTCTGACGAAACAGCCCGCTACTACCACCGCCCATCCGGCGCAACCTAAGCTTTGTGCTCGCCAACGGTGATGCACATGACCAAGCTGCGCGCGACACAGGCATTTGGGCCGACATTTTGCGGCGCCGTGCTGGTTGCGACGATGGCCGCCGCCCAGATGCCGCTGCCGGCCGCGCGCCCGGTCGACGGCGCCACGCTGTTCAAGCAGCAATGCGCGACCTGTCACACCACGAACACGTCCGACGCCGCCCGGCAGGGGCCGTCGCTGTTTCGCATCGTGGGCCGGCCCGCCGGCAAGGCCGAAGGCTTTCACTACTCGAGCGGCTTTGCGACGGCGGATTTCGCTTGGGACGAGTCCAGGCTCGATGCCTGGCTCGCCAACCCGCAGGACGTCATCCCCGGTGCCGTCATGGCGTACCGGCAGGCGAAGCCCGAAATCCGCACCGCCATCATCGCCTATCTGAAGGAGCTGAACTGAATGGCAAAGCCCGTTCATTCCATGATCCGCGTGCTCGATGAGGCGCGATCGCTCGACTTCTACGCGCGCGCCTTCGGGCTGGAGGTGGCGGACCGCCTGAAATTCGCGGACTTCGCGCTGATCTATCTGCGCCATCCGTCCTCGCCATTCGAGGTCGAGCTGACCGTCAATTTCGATCGCAAGGAGCCCTACGCGCTCGGCGACGGCTATGGCCATCTCGCCGTCGTGGTCGACGATGTCGAGGCCGAGCGCGCCCGTTTCGAGCGGGAGAAGCTGTCACCTGGACCCTTGCGCGACTTCAAGCACGACGGCGCGACGCTGGCGCGCTTCTTCTTCGTGACCGATCCCGACGGCTACAAGATCGAGGTGATCCAGAAAGGTGGTCGCTTCGGCTAGTGTCCCGGTTCTGACATTCGCCTCATTTTTCGGAGCCACGTTTGCGAATGTCAGAACCAAAGGGACACTAGCAAATATAAGATTCTAGTGTGGCTTTGGCTCTGACGTTCCTTTGAAGAGGTTGCGGCGAAACTGAAAGGAACCTCAGAGCCGCCACACTAGCCAGCATCAACAAGAATTCAAACGGAGGAAATTCCCATGAGAGAAGTCGATCGCAGAAGCAGATATGATCGCCGCGTCTTTCTCAAAGGTGCGGCAACCGCGGTGCCGGTCGCGGCGGTAGCGACCAGCACGGGCCTCAGCATCACGGACGCCTGGGCCGACGACGCCACGACGCTGACACCCGCGACGATGAAGACGCTGGTCAAGATCGCTCGCGACATCTATCCGCACGATTCTCTCGCCGACAGCTACTACATCACAGCGATCAAGCCGTGGGACGAGAAGGCCGCGAAGGATCCCGCCGTCAAGGCGCTGCTCACGGATGGCGTCAGCCGTCTCGACCAGAACGCGCGCGACCGCCACAAGGTCGCCTATGCCGAGGTGCCATGGGAGACCGACCGCGTGGCGCTGTTGCAGGCGATCGAGCAAGGCGAGTTCTTCCAGAAGCTGCGCAGCGACCTGATCGCCTCACTCTACAACCAGAAAGAGGTCTGGCCGAAGTTCGGCTACGAGGGCTCCTCGGCCGAACATGGCGGCTACATCAACCGCGGCTTCGCCGACATCGACTGGCTGCCGAAAGCGTGAAGCACGACGGCCCGCTCAGGAGGAATCACCATGGCAAAATTCGATCTGAATGACAGTAGCGTGGTCGTGATCGTCGGCTCCGGCGCCGGCGGCGGAACGCTCGGCAATGAGCTCGCGCAAAAGGGCATCAAGGTTGTCGTCCTTGAAGCAGGCCCCCGCATCGAGAACCAGGATTTCATCAATGACGAATGGGAAAGCTTCCTCCAGCTCGCCTGGAAGGATGAGCGCACCACGTCGGGGAGCTGGCGCGTCGCCAGGGATTTTCCCAACCTGCCGGCCTGGATCGTGAAGGCGGTCGGCGGCTCGACGACGCATTGGGCCGGCGCCTCGCTGCGCTTCAACGAGCACGAGTTCAAGACCAAAAGCATCTACGGCAACATCACCGGCGCCAACCTGCTGGACTGGCCGGTCACGCTCGCCGAGATGGAGCCCTGGTACGCCAAGGCCGAGAACAAGATGGGCGTTACCCGGACCAACGGCATTCCGGGCCTGCCCGGCAACAACAATTTCCGGGTGCTCGAGGCCGGCGCGAAGAAGCTCGGCTACAAGACCGTGCATACCGGCAACATGGCGATCAACAGCGAGCCCCGCGACGGCCGCGGCTCCTGCCTGCAGATCGGGTTCTGCTTCCAGGGCTGCAAGTCCGGCGCGAAATGGTCGACGCTCTACACCGAGATCCCCAAGGGCGAAGCGACCGGCAATCTCGAGGTTCGTCCCGACAGCATGGCGCTCAAGATCGAACACGATGCGAGCGGAAAGGTCACGGGCGTCGTCTATGCGGACGGGAGCGGCGCGACGCAGCGGCAGAAGGCGCGCGTGGTCGCGGTTGCCGGCAATTCGATCGAGAGCCCGCGCCTGCTGCTCAACAGCGCCTCGAACATGTTCCCCGACGGGCTTGCCAACTCGTCCGGCCAGGTCGGCCGCAACTACATGCGGCACATGACCGGCAGCGTCTATGCGGTGTTCGAGAAATCCGTGCACATGTATCGCGGCACCACCATGGCCGGGATCATTCGCGACGAGTCGGCGAACGATCCGAAGCGCGGCTTCGTCGGCGGCTACGAGATGGAGACGCTGTCGCTCGGCCTGCCCTTCATGGCCGCGTTCCTCAACCCCGGCGCCTGGGGCCGCTCGTTCACCAGCGCCATCGACGGCTATCCGCGCATGGCCGGGATGTGGCTGGTCGGCGAGGACATGGCGCAGGAAACCAACCGCGTCACGCTCGACCCGAAGGTCAAGGACAAGTTCGGGCTGTCGGTCGCCAGCGTGCATTTTGACGACCATCCGAACGACGTCGCGATGCGCGCCCATGCCTACAGGCAGGGCGCCGCGGTCTATGAAGCCGTTGGCGCGACCGTGACCTACCCGACACCGCCCTATCCGAGCACCCACAATCTCGGCACCAACCGGATGAGCGAGAAGGCCAGGGACGGCGTGGTGAACAAGTTTGGCCAGACCCACGACGTCAAGAACCTGTTCGTGTCCGACGGCAGCCAGTTCACCAGCGGCGCCGCCTGCAACCCGACGCTGACCATCGTCGCGCTCGCGATCCGGCAGGCCGACACCATCGCCGGCGCGATGCAGAAAAAGGAGATCTGAGGAGAAAACCAGCGGCCCTCTCCCGCCGGGAAAGGGCCGTTTCGTCGGTCGCGCCGAAAAGCCGCCGCGGCCGCCGCCTTACTCGGCGGCGTCGAGGATCGCCGGCTCGCGGAACTCCGGGATCGTCGCCGCACCCCTCGAACGGTAGATCAGACAGGAGCAGCGCAGAAGCGACGCGAAATTCCTGACCTCGCCATGATGATCGAGCACCTCGTTGTGCAGCGAGGTGAGGAACTTGCCGAGACTCATCTTCTCCTTGGCCGCGATCTCCTCCAGCGTGTCCCAGAACGACATTTCGAGGCGGATCGAGGTGCAGTGGCCGCCGATGCGCAGGGATCGCGTCTGCGATTCATAGTCGCGCTGCGGCTGGTGCGCGAAGAGCTGGCACATGGCTTCCTCCCGGTCGTTTTGTAGTTTTTCCAAACCATATACCCGCACCGACAGCCCCACAATCCTGTGGACGACGCGGCCTTCCAGGTGCCCCCTTGCGGGGCGAACATCGAATGCCAATCGCATCAATGTGATAGGCTCCCCGCGCACGCGACGGGAAATCGTCGCCCGCCCGCAGGGCATGCATTTGCCGCCATGCCGCCTACAATGTGACGATCGACGCGAATCCTTATCGAAACCCATGCCCGTCCGCCAACTCCCAGAGCAGGTCGTCAACCGCATCGCCGCCGGCGAGGTGGTCGAACGTCCGGCGAGCGTAGTCAAGGAACTGGTCGAGAACGCAATCGACGCCGGCGCAAGCCGGATCGACATCTTCACCGACGGCGGCGGCCGGCGGCGCATCGCCATCACCGACGACGGCTCCGGCATGAGCGCGACCGATCTCGCGCTCGCGGTCGAGCGCCACGCGACCTCCAAGCTCGATGACGAGGATCTGCTGCAGATCAAGACGCTCGGATTCCGCGGCGAGGCGCTGCCCTCGATCGGCGCGGTCGCAAAGCTCTCCATCACCACGCGCCATGCCGGCGAGCCGCACGCCTGGTCGCTCGCGGTCGAGGGCGGCACGAAGTCGGGCGTGATGCCCGCCGCACTCTCGCTGGGCACCCGCGTCGAGGTCAGCGATCTCTTTTACGCGACGCCAGCGCGGCTGAAATTCCTGAAGACCGACCGCACCGAGGCGGAAGCGATCCGCGAGGTGGTGCGGCGCCTCGCGATGGCGCGCCCCGACGTGGCCTTTACCCTCGCCGGCGAAGAGCGCGCGCCGGTGACCTGGGCCGCGGCGCTGCCCGGCGCCGCCGGCCGGCTGACGCGGCTCGGTGATATCCTGGGAAGCGATTTTCGCAGCCATGCGATCGAGGTGCGGGCGATGCGCGACGGCATCGTGGTCGAAGGCTTCGCCGCCGCGCCGGCGCTGACCCGCGCCAACGCGCTCGGACAATATCTGTTCGTCAATGGCCGCCCGGTGCGCGACAAGCTGATCCTCGGCGCAGTGCGCGCGGCGTATTCCGACTATCTGCCGCGCGACCGCCATCCGGTCGTGGCGCTGTTCGTCACGCTCGATGCGCGCGAGGTCGACGCCAACGTGCATCCGGCGAAGACCGAGGTGCGCTTCCGCAATGCCGGTCTGGTGCGCGCGCTGATCGTGCATGCGCTGAAGGAGGGTCTTGCGCGCGAAGGCCGCCGCACCGCGGCCAACGACGCCGGCGGCGCGATTGCCGCTTTCCGGCCCGCGATCACACCGGGTCCCGGCAACTGGGACTGGCGGCGCTCGCCGTCCTATCCCGTGAACCCGATGCCCGCATTCGGCGGCGCGGCGGCGCCGGCGTTTGCCGAACAGGACCAGGCCGCCTTCGATGTCGGCGCGCCCACCGCCGACGTGCGCTTCGAAACGCAAGCGTCCGCCGACCTGATCGACCGTCCGCTCGGCGCGGCACGGACACAGATCCACGAGACCTATATCGTGTCGCAGACCCGCGACGGACTGATCGTGGTCGACCAGCATGCCGCCCATGAGCGCATCGTCTATGAACGGCTGAAGGCCTCGCTCGCCAAAAACGGCGTGCAGCGGCAGATCCTGCTGATCCCCGAGATCGTCGAGATGGACGAGGCGACCGTGGAGCGGCTGCTCGCACGATCAGAGGAACTCGCCTCGTTCGGGCTCGCCATCGAATCCTTCGGCCCCGGTGCTGTCGCGGTGCGCGAGACACCGTCGCTGCTCGGCAAGACCGACGCCGGTGCGCTCTTGCGCGACCTTGCCGAGCACATGGCGGAATGGGACGAGGCGCTGCCGCTCGAACGGCGATTGATGCATGTCGCGGCGACCATGGCCTGCCACGGCTCGGTGCGCGCCGGTCGCCGCCTCAAGCCGGAAGAGATGAACGCGCTGCTCCGCGAGATGGAGGCGACGCCGAATTCCGGCCAGTGCAACCACGGCCGGCCGACCTATGTCGAACTGAAGCTGTCGGACATCGAGAGACTGTTCGGGCGAAGGTGAGTTATCCCTCCCCCGCAAAGCGTGGGGAGGGTCGGTCCGAGCGAAGCGAGGACCGGGGTGGGGGCTCCATCGACATGTTGCCGCTGATCTTACCCCCACCTGACGCGTTGTTCGCCATGCTCGCCACGCGCCACCCTCCCCACAAGGGGGAGGGAAAAGACAGAGCCTTCATAGGCTCCGCAAAAACACAAACTCCGTGTCGTCATAGGCGCGCCGGTCCAGTTCCTCGAAACCATCCGGCGGCTTGAACGAAGCGGCCTTTGCCTCTTCCACCACGAGGAGCGCGCCTTCCGTCAACCAGCCGCCGTCTCGCAGCGAGGCCAGCGCCTTCTCCGCAAGCCCCTTGCCGTAGGGCGGATCGAGAAACACCAGCGAGAACGGCGGAACCGGATGGGCAGGTCCAAGGTCGGTCGCGTCGCGGCGATACACCTTGGTTACGCCGCCAAGCCCCAGCGCCTCGACATTGTTGCGCAACAGCGCGCGCGCCTCGGCCCCATTGTCGACGAACAGCGCAAACGCCGCGCCGCGCGAGACCGCCTCGATGCCGAGCGCACCGGTGCCGGCGAACAGGTCGAGCACGCGCGCGTCCTGAACCGGATTCTCATAGGCATGCATCAGGATGTTGAAGACGGACTCGCGCAGGCGATCCGCGGTCGGACGGATATCGCGCGATGCCGGCGAAGCCAGGCTTCGTCCCCTCAATCGTCCGGCGACGACACGCATCCAGCCCTACTCGTCCCGCGGCTTGAAATCGCGCTTGCCGTGATAGCCGCGCTTCGGGCGGCGCGGCGGCCCGTAGCCGCTCGCCTCGAGCTCGTTGCGCTCGCGGGATTCCTCACTGCCGGTGCGCTGCACCAGCACGCGGCGGCCTTTCCGATCGGCAATCAGCGCGCTCTTGCCTGCCGGCTTGAACGGCTTCCCGCCGCCGGACACTTCCGCGTCCGCACTCTCGCCGTCATGCGGCGCGGGCGCGCCGAAATCCGCTCCCGCGAGTTTTGCGATCTTGTCACCCAACTGCTCACGCAGCACCCGCGTCTTGACCTCCTCGACCTCGCCTTCGGCGATCTCGCCGAGCTGAAACGGGCCGTAGGAGATGCGGATCAGGCGGTTCACCTCGAGGCCGAGATGCGCCATCACGTTGCGCACCTCGCGGTTCTTGCCTTCGCGGATCGCGAACACCAGCCAGACATTGCTGCCCTGGTCGCGTTCCAGCGTGGCGTCGATCGAACCGTATTTGACACCGTCGACCTCGATGCCGTCCTTGAGCTGGTCGAGCTGCGCCTGCGTCACCTCGCCATGGGCGCGCACGCGATAGCGGCGCAGCCAGCCCGTGTCGGGCAGTTCGAGCGTGCGGGCGAGACCTCCGTCATTGGTGAGCAGCAGCAGGCCCTCGGTGTTGAAGTCGAGGCGGCCGACGCTGATCAGCCGCGGCAAGCCTTCCGGCAAATTATCGAACACCGTCGGCCGCCCCTCGGGGTCAGCATGCGTCGTCATCAACCCGCGCGGCTTGTGATAGAGAAACAGTCGCGTCCGCTCGCGCGCCGGCAACGGCTTGCCGTCGACCGCAACCACGTCGTTGGCGGTGATATCGAGCGCGGGCGAGTTGATCACGCGGCCGTTGACGGTGACGCGACCCTGCACGACCATCTCTTCCGCATCACGGCGCGAGGCCAGCCCGGCGCGCGCCAGCACCTTGGCGATCCGCTCACCCGATTTCTTCGGCTTGACCTCGTCCTCGCGCGGACGGCGCCGGTCGAAGTCAGGCTTGCGCTCGCGGTAGGCGCCGCGGCCGCCGAAGGCGGGGCGCTTGGCGAAAACCTTGCTGTCATCCTCATTGTCGCGGCGCGGGCGATCGGCAAACCGGTCGCGGCTCCGCCCCTCGCTGCGCGGATGCTCGTGCCAGTCGCCGCGGCCCTCGTGGCGCTTGTCGTCGTCCTGTCGCTTCCACCGGGGTCGATCGAATTTGGGACGGTCCTCGCCCGGCCGCGACCGATGCGGCCGCTCGTCCCTGCCGCGGCGGTCGTCGCGCGGTCGCTCGTCGCGGTCGCGCCAGGGCTTGAAGTCGCCACGATCCCCAACGCCGCGCTTGCGGTCGCCAGCGCCGCTCTTGCGGTCCCCAGCGCCGCTCTTGCGGTCGCCAGCACCGCCCCTGCGGTCCCAAGCGCCGCCCTTGCGGTCGCCTGCGTCGCGCTTGCGGTCGCCCGCGTCGCTCTTGCGATCCCAGGAGTCGCTCTTGCGATCCCTGCCCCGATCGCCGTCTCGGTCACGGAAATCCTTCCGCGGGCGGTCACTGTTGCCGCGAAAACCCTCGCTGCGCGGCGCAAAGGGACGCTTCTCGCCGAATTTGCGGTCCTGGAAGCGGCCGGCTGGACGCGCATCCCGCGACCCACGGTCGTCACGATCATAGTTCGGGCGCTCGCCGCGCGGCTTGAACGGGCGTTTCTCGCCGGCATCGCGCGGTGGGCGATCGGCAGATGGCCGCCCGCTACGCGGACGCTCGTCGCGGTCTCGATTGAAGCGCGCGGGCCGGCGATCGTCGCCATAGTCGCGGCGCGGGACATCGGCGTCGTCGCGACGGCGCGGCGGACGACCCTCAGTTTTGGCAAAGCTGCGCTTGGCGCCACCGCCTTCGCGATCGAAGTCCTTGCCGCCAAAGCCCCGCTTGGCGAACTTCTTGTCAGGGCCGCGGGGGCGGCCGGAGCGGCCCTTGCCGCCGCCGGACGGCCGATCGCGTCTGCCGCGCGGGGAATCGTTGTTCTTGTCGTCGTCGCGGGGCATGAAAGGGCTCACTGGGGGTCAATTAGGGCAACCATGCGCGCTCCGGATCGGGCCGCGCTTTCGCAAAACCGGTATCGACTTTTGCTGAAGGCTTTTCCAGTAGCAGACTTATCCTGATAATACGAGGCATGAACGCCCCTTCTTTCATGGATTTGGCGCTGGAGGCGGCCGAAAAGGCTGGAAATTCCGGCGAAGTGCCGATCGGATGCGTCATCGTGCGCGACAACGCCGTGATCGCGACCGCCGGGAACCGGACGCTCACCGACCGCGACCCGACCGCGCATGCCGAAATGCTGGCGCTCCGCCAGGCCGCCGAACGGATCGGCAGCGAGCGGCTGATTGATTGCGACCTCTACGTCACGCTGGAGCCCTGCACGATGTGCGCGGGCGCGATTTCCTTCGCCCGCGTCCGCCGGCTCTATTACGGCGCGGCCGATCCGAAAGGCGGCGCAGTCGAATCCGGCGTGCGCTTCTTCGCGCAGCCGACCTGCCACCATGTGCCGGAGGTCTATTCCGCGGTCGGCGAAGGGCGCGCGGCCGGCCTGCTGAAGGACTTTTTCAAGGCGCGGCGGTAGACCGGCCATCCGCTGTCATCATTCGCGAAAGCGGATGATCCAGTCTTCCAGAGACGGTCGTGACTGGACGGAGATATCTCGGCGTACTGGATACCCCGCTTTCGCGGGGTATGACAGTTTGAGTTTGCTGCGATCGCCGGCCTCTACCCCGCCAGAAAAAATTCCTTCAGCAGCCTCGCCGTCACTTGCGGATTTTCCTCGGTCAGGAAGTGGCCGGAATCGACCGGCGAGCCCGTGACGTTCGTCGCCCATTGCTGCCAGGTGTCGAGCGGCGTGGCCGCGGCGCGCGCTATCCCCGCATCGCCCCACAGCGCCAGCATCGGGATCGTGATCTTCCTGCCCGCCTCGAGGTCCGCCTTGTCGATCTCGTAGTCGGCATAGGCGCCGGCGCGGTAGTCCTCGCACATCGCATGCACGCGGGAGGGATCACGGAACGGCGCGAGATAGTGTTCGAGCGCGCGCGGATCGATCGCGTCGAGATTTTTGGCCTTGGTCTGGCTCGCCATCTTGAAGCGCAGGAAGAAATCGGGGCTGCCGGTGATCAGCGTCTCCGGCAGCGGATGCGGCTGCGCCAGGAAGGTCCAATGATAGATCTTGAGCGCATAGACACGATTGATGCGCTCCCAGTAATTATAGGTCGGCAGGATATCGAGCACCGCGAGCTTCGAGAGCCGGCCGGGATGGTCGAGCGCGAGCCGATAGGAAACGCGGCCGCCGCGGTCGTGGCCGGCGAGCGCGAATTGCACATGGCCCAGCCGCTCCATCACCTCCACCATGGTCCGCGCCATCGCGCGCTTGGTGTAGGGCGTGTGGTTTTCGTCGCTGTCGGGCATGTCGGACCAGCCGTAGCCGGGCAGATCGGCGATCACGAGCGTGAAGCGGTCGGCAAGCTCAGGTGCCACGCGGTGCCACATCACATGCGTCTCGGAGAAGCCGTGCAGCAGCAGCAGCGGCGGCCCCTTGCCGCCGACGCGGGCGAAGATCCGGCCCGCGGAGGTGTTGATCCATTCGGCAGCATAGCCGGGAAAGAGATCGGCGAGATCGGGCATGCGTCAAACTTTGTTTGTGTTGCCGCTCGTTTCCCTCGAAGATATATGCCATCGGGCGCGCCAAGACCATCAAGAACCGCCAGGTGAGGAAACGCCATGTCGATCGATTTCGAAATCCCGGCTGAAGCCAGGGCGATCCGCGAGAAGGTCCGCAAATGGGTGCATGACGAATGCATCCCGGCCGAAAAGGAGCTCGAGACAAAGCCGTTCGACGAGGTGCTCGGCAAGCTCCGCAGCAAGGCGCGCGCGCAGGGGTTGTGGTGCCCGTTCGTGCCGAAGGAATATGGCGGCATGGGCCTGGGGCCCTTGGCGAACGCCCTGGTGCAGATGGAACTCGGCGAAAGCATGCTCGGCGCGCTGTCGATGAACACGCAGGGGCCCGACGACGCCTCGATCATGACGATCCTCGCGCATGGCACCGACCACCAGAAGGAGAAATTCCTCAAGCCGCTGCTGAACGGCGAGAAGCGCATCTGCTTCTCGATGACGGAGAAGGCCTCGGGCGCGGACGCCACCGGCATGCAGACCACGGCGGTGAAGGACGGCAACGAGAACTACATCCTCAACGGCGAGAAGTGGTTTTCCTCTTCCGCGAGCGTCGCGGACATGGCGCTCGTGATGGCCAAGACCGATCCGAATGCGCCGCGCCACAGGCAGTATTCCACCTTCATCGTCGAGCTGCCGAACCCCGGCTATAACATCAAGCGCAACATCAAGAACATGGCGATCGAGGGTCCCTATTACGACCAGATCCATGGTGGCCATTCCGAGATCGAGATCAGGGATCTGAAGGTGCCGGCCGACAATTTGCTTGGCGGCGAGGGCAACGGCTTCAACATGGGCCAGCACCGCCTCGCCTATGGCCGGTTGCGCCACGGCATGCACAACATCGCAAAAGCCCAGCGCGCGCTCGACATGGCCGCCGCCCACGTCACCAAACGCTCGACCTTCGGCACGCTGCTCGCCGATCGCCAGGCCGTGCAGTTCATGCTCGCGGAATGCGCCAGCCAGCTCTATATCGGCCGGCTGATGCTGCTGCACATTGCCTACAAGGCGGAAAAGGGCTTGGACCTGCGGCAGGAGAACTCGATCGCCAAGGTCTATCTCGCGCACATGGTGCACAAGGTGATCGACACCGCGATCCAGCTCCACGGCGCGCTCGGCTTCAGCCAGGATACGCCGCTCGCGCAATGGTACACGCAGGTGCGCTCGCAGCGGCTGGTCGACGGCCCGGACGAGGTGCATCTGTGGAGGGTCGGACGCAACGTGATCAAGGCGTTCCGCGAGCACGGCACCACGGCGTCCGCGGCGGGCGGCGATTTGCTTTAGTCTCGCGTGTCATTCCGGGGCGCGCGGCAGCGCGAACCCGGAATCTCGATGAGAAGCCGCATGAACAATCTTGAGATTCCGGATCGACGCGCATCGCGCGTCGTGCGGAATGACGGGGCGGGTCCAGCTAGCGGCCCTTCTCCGCCTCGACCGCCTGCCAGGCGATGTCGCGGCGGCAGAAACCATCAGGCCATTCGATGCGGTCGACCGCCTGGTAGGCGCGCGCCTGCGCTTCCGTCACGGTCCTGCCGAGCGCGCAGACATTGAGCACGCGGCCGCCATTGGCCAGGATCGCGCCGTCCTTCGCCGCCGTGCCGGCGTGGAAGATCTCGACGCCATCGACCTTGGCGGCCTCGTCCAGCCCCTCGATGCGGCTGCCCTTCCTGTAGTCACCGGGATAACCCTTCGCCGCCATCACCACCGTGACCGCCGCGTCGGGATACCAGCGCAGGTCGAAATTCTTCAACTGCCCGTCGCAGGCGGCGAGAAACGCCGGCACGATGTCGGACATCATCCGCAGCATCAGCACCTGGCACTCGGGATCGCCGAAACGGACATTGTATTCGAACAGCTTTGGCCCCTGGGCCGTCAGCATCACGCCGGCATAGAGCACGCCCTGGAACGGCGTGCCGCGCGCCTTCATCCCGGCGACCGTCGGCAGGATGATCCGCGCCATGATCTGGTCGTGGACTTCAGGCGTCACGAACGGCGTCGGCGAATAGGCGCCCATGCCGCCGGTGTTCGGGCCCTCGTCATGGTCGAACACGCGCTTGTGGTCCTGCGCGGAGGCCAGCGCAATCGCGGTCTCGCCGTCGCAAAGCGCGAAGAAGCTGATCTCGCGACCCGACAAGAATTCCTCGATCACGACCTCCGCGCCGGCGGCTCCGAATGCGCCCTCGAACATCATGGCAACCGCGTCTTCAGCCTGCTTCAGCGTCATGGCCACGACGACGCCCTTGCCGGCGGCGAGCCCGTCGGCCTTGACCACGATGGGCGCACCTTGCGCGCGGACGTAGGCCAACGCGTCCTTTGCGTTGTCGAAACGGCGATAGGCGCCGGTCGGAATGTTGAACTCGCTGCAGAGGTCCTTCGTGAAGCCCTTGGAGCCCTCGAGCTGCGCGGCCTTTTTGGCCGGCCCGAACGCCTTGATACCGGCGGCCGCAAGATCGTCGACGATGCCGGCGGCGAGCGGCGTCTCCGGTCCGACCACCACGAGATCGACCGCGTTGGCCTTGCAGAAGTCGATCACCGCCGCATGGTTTCCGACATCGAGCGCCACGCACTCGGCCTCGCGCGCAATGCCGGCATTGCCGGGCGCGCACCAGAGCTTCGTCAGCAGGGGCGAAGCGGCGATCTTCCACGCCAGCGCGTGCTCGCGACCGCCGGAACCAAGCAGGAGAATGTTCATGATCGAGCCGGAACCATCTTGCGCGCGGGTGTAGCACGGCGCGGGCATGATGGCACAACCGCCAGATGCCCATGTGGATATGTTGACTAAGCCCGATTGGCCAGCGATTTGCGCCCTTTACGGGCCCCGGCGGGGTGGCGGGAGCGGTCAAAAATCCCTAGCTTGGGCGTTCGTCCCTGAGGCCGAATCGCGATGCCGCCTGCGGAAAACCTGATCAACGCGCCCGAATTCACCGTCTCGGAACTCTCCTCCGCGCTCAAGCGGACGGTGGAGGATCGCTTCGGCCATGTCCGCGTGCGCGGCGAAATCTCCGGCTTCCGCGGGCCGCATTCCTCCGGCCACTGCTATTTCGCGCTGAAGGACGAGAACGCCAAGATCGAGGCGGTGATCTGGAAGTTCGCCCACGCCCGCATGCGCTTCAAGCCGCAGGAAGGGCTCGAGGTCATCGCGACCGGCAAGCTCACGACCTATCCGAACTCGTCCAAGTACCAGATCGTGATCGAGACGCTGGAGCCCGCAGGCGTCGGCGCGCTGATGGCGCTGATGGAAGAGCGCAAGAAGAAGCTCGCCGCCGAGGGCCTGTTCGACGCCGGCCGCAAGCAGTTGCTGCCCTTCCTGCCGGAGGTGATCGGGGTGGTCACCTCGCCGACGGGCGCCGTCATCCGCGACATCCTGCATCGGCTGGAGGACCGTTTTCCGCGCCGGGTGCTGGTCTGGCCGGTCAAGGTGCAGGGCGACGGCTCGGCCGAGCAGGTGGCAGGCGCGATCCGCGGCTTCAACGCGCTCTCCGTGGGCGGACGGATTCCGCGGCCCGACTTGTTGATCGTGGCGCGCGGCGGCGGCTCGCTGGAGGACCTCTGGTCGTTCAACGAGGAGATCGTGGTGCGCGCGGCGGCCGAAAGCATGATCCCGCTGATCTCCGCCGTCGGTCACGAGACAGATATCACGCTGATCGACTTTGCTGCCGACAAGCGGGCGCCGACGCCGACCGCGGCCGCCGAGATGGCCGTGCCGGTGCGCAGCGAGCTGACCGCCGAAGTCGCAACGCTTGCCCGCCGGGTCATGGTGTGCTGGCAGCGCGGCCAGGAGGGCCGGCGCAACGAGCTGCGCGCCGCGGTGCGCGCGCTGCCCGCGGCGAGCGACCTGCTCGCGATCCCCACGCAACGGCTCGATGCAGCCGCTGCCGGGCTGCCGCGGAGTCTCAGGGCCAACACCCACGCGCATTTCCGCCGCTTCGCGGCGGCAGGCAGCCGGCTGACGCTTCGCGTGCTGCACGGCCAGGTCGCGCAGGCGCGGCATCATCTGACGATTTCGGGCGAGCGGCTGTCGCACTGCGCGCGTGCGCTCGTGCGCCACCGTCGCGAGCGCTTCGATGGACTTGCGGTCCGCTTCAAGGCCTCGAAACTGGCCAACGCGCAGGCGCAGCGCCAGATCATCGCGCGCGACCGCGAACGCGCCCTCCGCCTGGCCGAGCGCGCGCGGCGGGCGCTTTTGACCACGCTGCAGCGGCTCGAGGCGCGCGTCACCCATAGCGGCCAGTTGCTGGGCGCCCTGTCCTACCGTGGCGTGCTGGCGCGCGGCTTTGCGCTGGTGCGCGACGCGCAGGGCCATGCCGTGCGTGCGGCTTCCGGTGTCGCGCCCGGCGCGCGGCTCGACCTCGAATTTTCCGACGGGCGCGTTGCGGCGACCGCCGATGGCGAGCGGACAGCCGTGCCGGCATCGCCGCAAGAGACCAAGCCACCAGAGACGAAGCCGCGCGAGACGCAATCCGCCGCGCGCGAAGCCAAGCCCGCACTCAAGCGGGTGGCAAAGCCCGTCGATCAGGGCAGCTTGTTCTAGATGCCGTTGACCGCATCGCGATTGCCTTATCCCTTCCCCTTGTGGGGGGATAAGAAGCTCAGCGCTTCAGCCATTCCGCGACCAGCTTTTGCGAATCGGCGCGCGCCTCCGGATCGCTGCCGAGATGGCCGCGGTCCGGGCCCTCCGCGTCCGCATTGCCGTTGACAGCGTGCAGCGGCAGGTTGAGGCGATCGAAATCGTGATAGGCGCCGGGGTAGACCACGATGCGCGCCAGCGCGCTGCGGCCGTGGGCGCCGTCGATCATCTGCCGGCAGGCCGGCGGCGAGGAGACGTCGTCCTTGGCGCCGATCAGGAGCAGGGTCGGGATTCGCGCGCTCCAGCCGAGCCCTGCTGAGATACGGCAATTCGGATAGAAGGCGATCGCAGCGCGGAAGTCGGGGCCTTCGCTGTGGATGAGCTGCGGCCGCACCGCCCAGAGCAGCGCGCTGGCGCCATTGGCCCAGCCGAGCAGGCTGATGCGGTCATGCGCCACCCAGGGCTGCTGCATCAGCCATTGCCGCGACGCCAGGATGTCCGCCACGCGGTCGCGCCGGACGCTGATCTTGTGCTCGCGGACACGGCATTGCGGGCCGAGCTCGCGCGAGCCGTAACTGTCCGGCAGGAGCACGGCATTGCCGGCCTTCAGGAGCTGCTCGGCCCAGTCGCGGTAGCGCGGCAGCACCGGCTCGGAATGGTTGGCGAGCCCGCCGCAGCCATGCAGCGCGATCACGGTTGGAAACGGGCCGTCGCCGTCGGGCTTGAAGAGCTGCGCATGCAGCGTCACGTTGCCTTGCGGAATATCGACCTGGTGCGGGCCCGGCAGGGAGGCGGCATCTGCGGCCGATGCCGCGGCCATGAGCGTCAGAAAGGCAAGGACTGACAGGCGCATTGGATGTCCGGCCGAAGGGAGGCTGGTCGATCTAGACGATCATGTTTCGGCTGATCAGCCATGACGCTAACACGCAGGTCGGGCACGAAAACATCACAAATCGGTGGGTTTCGCCGGCGGACAGCACGACCTATGTATGATACAAATCATTTTCAAATTCAGCCGGCGTTCATCTTGCCGGTGGCCCATCTCGGAGCTCTCAAACCGTGCTGAACAAGTTCGGCCCCTCAGGCAATGGCGAAGCGCAGGTGCAGTATCTCGACGGCGATTTCCGCGTGATCTCGCCGGGAACCTATGTGCGCTGTGCCGTGACCGATGTCCGGATTCCGCTCGACGAGCTGAAATACTGGAGCGTCGATCTGCAAGAGGCCTATGCGCTGCCGAGCGCCGTGCTGCAGCGGCATTTTCCCGGCGCGCTGAAGACGCAGGGCTGAACGGCCGCGCAGGTTGGCTAACGGCCGGCTTGAAACTTCCTCTCCCGCGCGCTGAAAAGCCGCTCCGTGACGAATTTCCGCAAAGCCGCCGCATCGTCGAACGCCAGCGCGACCTTGAACGCCACGACCTCGCGCGCCCAGGCCGGCGGCGCCGAAGCCGCGGCCAGCCGCGCCAGATCCTTCTCCGTCGTCACGAGCGTCAGCGAATCCCGCGCGGCTTCCGCCAGCAGCGCCTCGATCTCCGCCTTGGAAAATGGATGGTGATCGGCGAAGGCGCGCTGTCTCGCCACGTCGACACCCGCCGCCCGCAGCGTCCGGAAGAAACGGCCGGGATCGCCGATGCCGGCAAAGGCGAGCACGCGCTGGCCGGCGAGTTGCGCCACCGACGCCGCATCGGGTTCGAGATGCGCCCGCAGCACCGGCTTGCCCTGCGCGCCGATTGCGATCGCTATCGGCTCCGCCGCCGCGCCGTCGCCGATCACGACCAGCGCGTCGGTGCGCGCGAGCTGCGGGGCAAGCGGCGCGCGCAACGGGCCGGCCGGAAACACGCCGGCATTGCCGAGCCCGCGCCGGCCGTCGATCACGATCAGCGCGGCGTCCTTGGCGAGCGCCGGATTCTGGAAGCCGTCATCCATCAGGATCACGCTCGCGCCTTGTGAACGCGCCAGCGCAACACCCGCGATACGGTCATGCGCGACCACTACGGCAAGCGTCTGCGCCAGCATCAGCGGCTCGTCGCCGACGTCGCCCGCGATGTGCCTGATCCGGTCGACCATGACCGGTCCGCGCAACCTCCCACCATAGCCGCGGCTCAGCACGACCGGCGTCTCGCCGAGATCGCGCAGGAGGTCGGCGAGCGCGCGCACGGTCGGCGTCTTGCCGGCACCGCCGAGGTGATAATTGCCGACGCAGAATACGGGAACGCCGGCGTCGAACCCGCTGCCCGCGAGCCGGCGCGCGGCGACTGCGCCATAGAGCGCAGCCAGCGGCGACAGCAGATGCGACGTCAGCGATGGTGGCCGGTACCAGAAGGCCGGCTCACGCATTGGCGGCTCCCATTTCGAGCCGCAACTGCAGAAGATACGGCTCGAGCGCCGCAAGCGTCCGCTCGAGCGCGCCGCCGAGCTCTTCGACCACGCGCGTCGAGGCACGCACCTGGTTCTCGCGCGCGGCGGGATCGGACATGAGCTGGCCGAGCTGCTTGACCAGCGCTTCCAGGCTCTCGGCGCGCCTCGCGCCCCTGGCGCCGTCGAGCGCCTCATAGACATCCGAGAAATTGAAGACATGCGGACCGTGAACGATCGCAGCGCCGAGCTTGACCGCCTCGATCGGGTTCTGTCCGCCATGCGCGACCAGCGATCCGCCCATGAACACGATGGGCGCCAGCCGATAGAACAGGCCGAGCTCACCCATCGTATCAGCGACATAGATGTCGGTCGTCGCGACGGGCAATTCCTCCCGCGAGCGCAAGGCAGGCCTCAGCCCGCTTGCCGCGATCATCCGCGCGATCGCAACGCCGCGGTCGGGATGGCGCGGCACGATCACGGTCAACAGCGACGGGAAGAATCCGGACAGGGCGCGATGCGCCTCGACCAGCATTTCCTCCTCGCCGGGATGGGTCGAGGCCGCGACGATGACCGGACGGCCGCGCGTCATCGACATCAGCCAGTCGAGCTTGGCGGCATCGGCGGGCGGTGCCGGCACGTCGAGCTTCAGATTGCCTGTCGTCACCACATTGTGGGCGCCGAGCGCCGAGAAGCGGTCGGCGTCGGCCCGCGATTGCGCCAGGCAAATGTCGAACTTGTCGAGCAGGGCCGAGATCGTGCCGGAGACCCGGCGCCAGCGCGGGAACGAGCGGTGCGACATCCGCCCGTTGATCAGCACCATCGGCAGCCGGCGCGCGGCGCCCGCGAGGATCAGGTTCGGCCACAGGTCGGACTCGATGAACAGCGCCAGCGACGGGCGCCAGTGATCGAGAAAGCGCGCGACGAAGCGCGGCGAGTCGTAAGGAACGTATTGGTGGATGACGTCGGGCGGAAAGCGCTTTGCGACGATCGCCGCCGAGGTCACGGTGCCCGAGGTGACGAGGATGCGCAGATTGAGCTCGCGCAGCTTCTCGATCAGGGCGGCCGCCGCCAGCACCTCACCGACGCTGGCGCCGTGGATCCAGACCAGCGGTCCGGCCGGCCGCACGTCGCGGCTCAGGCCGCGCCGCTCGTCGATGCGCGCGGGGTCCTCCTTGCCGAGCCTCAGCCGCCGCTTGATCAGCGCGGGCGCGAGCGGCACCATCGCAAAACTCAGCTTGCGATAGACGCGCAGCGTCATCGGCAGCGGGTTAGCCATGGCTGCCCTCATGGCTGCCCTCGGGGATGGCGTCGGGGCGGCCCACTTTCGCATAGGCGCGGCGTGTCGCCTCGTTCAGCGTCGCTTCCAGCCGCTGGCGCAGCGTTTCCATGGTGGCGGCGTCTGCGTCCGGCGGCACGACGATTTCCTCGATGCCCACCAATGCGCCGCGACCGAACGGCAGGTTGATGGTGGTGCGGTCCCAGTTCTTGAGCCGGACGAAACGGCTGGTCGCCATCGCAAAAGGCATGATCGGCCGTCCGGATTCTCTTGCCAGCATGATGATGCCGAGTCCCGCGACCTGCGAACGCTTCGGCACGTCGGCGGTCAGGGCAACGTTATAGTTGTCCGCAAGCGCGCGCACCATCTCCTTGAAGGCCGCCACGCCGCCCTTGCGGTGAAATGCCGAGCCGTGGTCGCCGGAACCGCGGATGGTCTCGATGCCGAGCCGCTCGGCCGCGATCGCGTTGAATTCGCCGTCGCGGTGCATCGAGATCAGGACCTTGGCGCGGTAGCTCGCCTTGGTCTTGATGAACGGCGTCATCAGGTGCTGGCCGTGCCAGAACGCGAAGATCGCGGGCATGCGCGGCTCGACCTGCGCGTAGACGTCCGCCGGCTCGTAGGTGAAGCGGTTGGTCAGCCAGACGAGCCGCAGGAACTCGGCCGCGAGGAAACCCACAGCGCGCTGAAACCACCGGCTGCGCAGCGTATTGCGAAGCAGCTTCTTCAATGGTCGTGCTTGGCGTCTTCGCCCGGATCCAGCAGGCGGTGGAGGTGGACGATGAAATAGCGCATCTGCGCGTTGTCGACGGTCTGCTGCGCCCTGGCCTTCCAGGCCACGTAGGCGGTTGCGTAGTTCGGATACACGCCCACGATGTCGACCTTGTCGAGGTCCTTGAAGATATTGTGCTTCAGGTCGATCAGCTCGCCGCCAATGACGAGATGAAGCAGTTGCTGCGGGGCACTGTCTGGCATTGTCGTGTTTTCCTAGAGGAGAGATGCCCGGCAAGCGCGACGTCGAACGGCGCAGTCAGGACGTTGGACGGCCGCGAAACTGCGAGACAATGCTCGCATGACGATCGCGTCCCGCTGCCACCAGCACCCCGTGCGCCACTTCCCGACGATTGTAGACGATCGCATCGCCGGACAGTGCGGTCATTCTACCATCCGCTTCCTGCACGATCAAATTCGCCGCCGCAAGGTCCCAGTCGCGACTTTGTCCGCCGGCAAAGGCGGCATCGAGGGTGCCCTGCGCGACCCGGCACAGCCGCAGCGCCAGCGAGGCGATTCGCGGATGCAGGCTGATCTCGCCGGGCGAGGCCTTGAGCCGCTCGACCAGCGGCTTCGGGCCGGCGATGCGGGGGAAATCCAGATTTGTTCCGCCGGTTGCGCGAATGGCTGCGCCGTTGAGGGTGGCGCCCTGCCCGCGCGCGGCAAAGAAGAATTCGCCGGATGCCGGCGCGAATACCGCCGCCAGCACCGGCGCGCCGTTCTTGACCAGCGCCGCGCTCACGCACCAGTCCTCGCGGCCGGCGAGATAGCCGCGCGTGCCGTCGATCGGATCGACGATCCAGACCCATTGCCTGGATAGCCGCGTCTCGTCGTCGGCGCTTTCCTCCGAGAGCCAGCCGTAATCCGGCGTCGCCGCGCGCAGCCTGCTTTCGAGCAGGTCGTTCACCGCGATGTCGGCTTCCGATACCGGCGAGGAAGCCCCCTTGATCCAGTTCTTCAGCTCGGTGCGGAACAGCGACAGCGCCAGGCTGCCGGCTTCGCGCACCGTGTCGCTGAGCAGCGCGGCGTCGCGCGCGTGGTATGCGGCGTCGACCTCAGCGTCCGCCAAGGGTCAGTCCTTCGATGCGCAGCGTCGGCGCGTTGACGCCGTAGCGAAACTCGAGATCGCTGGCCGGAACCAGCGACTTGAACATGTCGAGCAGATGACCGGCGATGGTCACCTCGCTGACCGGATAGGTGATCCTGCCGTTCTCGATCCAGAATCCGGAGGCGCCGCGGCTGTAATCGCCGGTGACGCCGTTGACGCCGGAGCCGATCAGGTCGGTGACGTAGAAACCCTGCTTGATGTCGGCGATCAATTCCTCCGGGCTCGCCTCGCCCGGCTCGAGATGCAGATTGTAGGGCCCGGGCGACGGCGAGGAGGACACGCCGCGATGCGCATGACCCGTCGTCGCCATGCCGAGCTCACGCGCGGTCGCGCTGTCGAGCAGCCAGGTCGTGAGCACGCCGCCATCGATGAGCGCAGTCCGTTTCACCTTGACGCCCTCGGCGTCGAACGACTGCGAGCGCAGCCCGCGCACGCGCAAGGGATCGTCGATGATGCGGATGGTCTTGGAAAAGAGCTGCTGGCCGAGGCGATCCTTCAGGAAGCTGGTCTTGCGCGCGATCGAGGCGCCGTTGATGGCGCCGACGAGGTGGCCGACCAGCGATCCCGCCACGCGCGGATCGTAGACAACAGGCACCTTGCAGGTCTCGACCTTGCGCGGATTGGCGCGGGCGACCGCGCGCTCGCCGGCCGTGCGGCCGACCTTGGCGGGCGAATCGAGGTCGGCGGCATGCAGCGCCGATGTGTAGTCGTAATCGCGCTCCATGGCGGTGCCTTCGCCCGAGATCGCGGTCGTCGAGATGCCCTGGCTCGAACGCAGGTACGCGCCGTGAAAGCCGCCGCTGGTGACGAGAACCATGCCGCCGATCCCGGCGGATGCCGAGGCGCCGCCCGACTTGG
This sequence comes from Bradyrhizobium sp. NP1, assembly GCF_030378205.1. Lineage (NCBI taxonomy): Bacteria > Pseudomonadati > Pseudomonadota > Alphaproteobacteria > Hyphomicrobiales > Nitrobacteraceae > Bradyrhizobium > Bradyrhizobium sp. NP1. The sequence continues at coordinate 1,516,897 of NZ_CP127385.1, read as the reverse complement.
CAACGCCGTTGACCGCAAGCGCTGCCGCTTCGGCTTCGACCGCGCGGCGCTCGAGCTCGGCGGTCGAGGGGATGTCGGGGTCGAGCAGATCGAGGTCGGGGAAGTCGCGCGCCAGCAGCGCCGGGTCGGCAAGACCGACAAATTTGTCGTCGGGCGCGACGCGCGCCATCGCGACCGCGCGCTCGGCAAGCCGCGCCACGCCGTCGCCGCTGACGTCATTGGTCGAGACCACGGCCTGGCGCTTGCCCACCAGAACCCGCAAGCCGACATCGTCGCCCTCGGAGCGCTCGGATTCCTCGACCCGGCCGTCGCGCACCTCGACGCCGTGCGAGACGCCGCGGACTGCGACCGCGTCGGCCGCATCGGCGCCTGCGCGCCTTGCCGCCTCGACCAGGCGCTCGGCCAGCGCCGACAGCGCGGATTGATCGAACAGGTCGGCGTTGACGGATTTCGTCGAAAGCGGAGATCGGCTTGATGGTGAAGAGATCACGAATGAATTTCCTGGCCTTGAGGACGAGCGGAACGAGCGCCGGCGAGCCCTCCAGATGTGCCCGATTCACGCGGACTTCAAGCGTTTTCGGGCGCCTGATCGCCCGGATTTTCGGCTTCCCCGCAAGGTCCCGTCAATCATGCGCGCCAAGGTCTTGTCAATCATGTGCGCCGGTGAGGCCGGGTTAACCAGGCTTTTTAAGCGGAAACCGGCGAGAGCTCGGCTAAGGTCCACGCATCGACCGGGGAACATAATCCCGGCGGGGAGACAAGCCGTGAGGCGTCAAACACAAACGAGCGGGGTCAATCCCGCCGGGTCGGGCCGCATATTGCGGCTCGACCCTCTTTCTTTGCCCGTCAGCTTCAACGCGCATGACAGCCGTGCCGACGGCAATGTGCGCCAGATCGAGCTTCATCGCGAACGCATCGTGCTGCGCCGCGCCGTGCGCGGCATGCAGATGGCCGTCAACGTTCGCGTCAGCGATTTCAAGGGCATCGCGCTGCGCGGCGTCGAGGACGCGCAGATGCTGGTGCTGGTCCATCGCGATCCCTCGCTGACGATCCCCCTCTGTGTGAGTGCGGACGAAACGGAGATCGCGACCGCCTGGCAGACGTGGAGCGATATCTTCGCGCTGCCGCAGATCAGGGACAGCGGGACCCGCGAGCCTGCGCCGCGGCGGCGCCGCCGCAATGCGATCCGCGCACGGCGGCCGAAATTCCTAACCCGGCGGCGCGCCGGCGATGCGAACAAGGAAACCGCGGTCCATCACGGCGAGCGCGAGATCATCGCGCGGGATTAGCGCAGGATCGTGCGGAGCTAAGCCGCGCGTATCACCGCATCGACCAGCAGCCCCGCGAACAACAACAGCCCGGCATCGCGGTTGGACCAGAAGATTTTCAGGCTGAGCCGGCCGTTGCCGAGCTCGAAACGGCGCACCTGCCAGGCCAGATGCACCGCGAAGGCAGCAAGGCCGAGCCACGCGGCAAACCCTGTGCCGCCAAGCCACAGCGACGTCCCGATCAAGACAACCGCAAGCGCATAGAACAGCATCAGGGCCACGCGCGTGCGGTCGGCGAACAGCCGCGCCGTCGACTTGATGCCGACCAGCGCGTCATCCTCGATGTCCTGATGGGCATAGATGGTGTCATAGGCGATCACCCAGCAGATCGAGCCCGCATAGAGCACGACCGCGGTCCAATCGAGGCTGCCGAACACCACGGCAAAGCCCATCGGCGCGCCCCAGGAGAAGGCGAGCCCGAGCACGATCTGCGGCCACCAGGTGATCCGCTTCATGAACGGATAGATCGCGACGATGGCGAGCGACGCGATCCCGGTGAAGACGGCGAAACGGTTGAACTGCAGCAGCACGGCAAGCCCGACCAGCGCCTGCAGGACAAGGAAAGTGAATGCCTGCGCCACGCTGACTTGCCCTGCGGGAATCGGCCGCGAGCGCGTACGCTCGACCATGGCGTCGAGCTTGCGGTCGGTGATGTCGTTCCAGGTGCACCCGGCCCCGCGCATCGCGAACGCGCCAACGAAGAACAGCGCGATGTCGAGCGCGAGGTGGCTGACGTCGCCGGCTATCCCGCTGGCGAGCGTGACCGACCACCAGCACGGCATCAGCAACAGCCAGGAGCCGATCGGACGGTCGAGACGGCACAGCCGCAGATAGGGCCGCGTCCATGGCGGCGCAACGGTATCGACCCAGTTGCCGGTCGCATCGGCAACGCGGGTCGCCGCGCCACTCATCGCGACAGGACGTTGCCGTTGAGCGTATCGAAGGTCGAGCCGCCCTTGCGCACGTTGGGCGTGGCCTCCGGCACCGAGGCCGAGGAGCCCAGCACCTCGCTGAGGCTCGGGCCCGCAGGTCCGCGCGTGGCCGCCTGCTGCGCGATGTCACACACCTTCTTCTGCATCGCCTCGGTGTTCTTGTGGCCGGCCTTCATCTGATCGGCGACCTGCGCGGGGATACCGCATTTGCTCGCATTGGCCTCGATAAATTTGATCATCTTGACTTCGGACTGGGAGAAGTTTCCGAGCAGCTTGCAGGCTTCCGCCGGCGGCGCGTGTCGGTCGCTCGCAGCCTTGATCATCTTGCCGCGCTTTTCGGCCTCTTCACGCAGCGGCATGAACCCCTTCATGCAGGCATCGGGCGGCCCTCCGCCCGCAGGCGGCCCGGAAGGCGCTGCGGCGAGCGGGGCGGCACCAGCGCTCGGGAACGGCGAGGCCGCCGCCGGCGCGCCGATCGAAGCCTGCGGTGCCCCGCCATTGACCGGCGGGAAGGCCGGGTCGCTGGCCGGCGGGCGGCCCGCCTGGCTGGGCAGTGGCGCGGGAAATCCGCCCTGCGGCGCGGCCTGCCCCGGCAATGGCGCGGGAAACGCGCCTTGCGCGCTTGCCGCCCCGGTACAGGCGACAACGATGGCTGCGGTCAGCGGCACGATCAGGCGATGAATGATCAAGTCAGTTCTCCGGCGAGGTCCAACGGCACCTCATGGCTTCCACCCAGGGAAAGCGCGATTCCGATTGGGGATGTTTTACGATTCCCGCCGCGGGTTAACAACCCGGCGAATTGGGCAACAGCGCGGCGCGCCGCCGCAGCCATTGATCAATAATTGCGCCGGATTCTCAACCTTTAGGCTAAACAGGCGCGGAAGTATCGGAATCCGCCATGCCCCAGCTTGATTTCCGCGCGCCCCGCCTGTTCGTCGATGCGCCCTTGCGCATGGGCGAAGTGGTCTTGCTCGAACGTGAACAGAGCAATTATCTCGGCAACGTGCTGCGGCTTGCCGAGGGCGATGCGATCCGCGTCTTCAACGGCCGCGACGGCGAATGGCGCGCCGCGATCAGGGGACGCAAGCGGCCCGAGACGCTGGTGATCGACGCGTTCGAGCGCGGGCAGGACCGCCTGCCCGATCTCGCCTATGTGTTCGCGCCGCTCAAGCACGCCCGGCTCGATTACATGGTGCAGAAGGCCGTGGAAATGGGCGCGTCGCGCCTGCAGCCGGTCATCACCCGCTTCACGCAGGTGTCGCGGGTCAACGGCGAGCGGATGCGCGCCAACGCGGTCGAGGCGGCCGAGCAATGCGGCATCCTCTCGCTGGCCGCGGTGACCGAGCCGATGCCGCTCGAAAGGTTCATGAACGAACGCGACGGCAACCGCCTGCTGGTGTTCTGCGACGAGGCCGCCGACGTCGCCGATCCGCTCGAGGCGCTTCGGGGTATTGCTGCGGCCGGCCAGGGCATCGACGTCCTGATCGGGCCCGAAGGCGGCTTTGCCGAGGAGGAGCGCGCGCTCCTGAGGCGGCAGCCGCGTCTTCTTATCCTTTCGCTCGGGCCGCGCATCCTGCGCGCCGATACCGCAGCGGTCGCAGCGCTGGCCCTGGTGCAGGCGGCGCTGGGCGACTGGCGCAACCCGAGCTAGCCAGCGCCTGATGCGCGAAGCTCGTCATGCCCGGCCTTGTCCTGGCCATGACGGAACTCAAGCCGGCCGAACGCCCACCAAATCGTTAACGCACTCAGTCGTGCCAATCATTAAGCGACTTGCCCGATCCCTGTCGAAACGCGCCTTGAGCCGTGCTAAGGGCAGCGCCAAATCCGCTCTTGCCCCCCGTTTTCGGGGGATTTGGACCCAAAATGACGCCGACGACAGCCGTTAACGGGACCGGAACCGCCGCTTGGGCGGATACCCTGCTGCTGTCGTTCGCGCAGGCTGGCTACGCCCGCGCGGAACCCGCGATCATCCAGCCCGCCGAGCCGTTCCTGGACCTGTCGGGCGAGGATATCCGCAAGAGCCTGTATCTGACGACCGACGCGACCGGCGAGGAACTGTGCCTGCGGCCCGACCTCACCATTCCCGTGGCGCGGGATTATCTCGCCTCCGGGCGCGCCGGCGAGCCCGCGGGCTTCAGCTACGTTGGGCCGGTGTTCCGCTATCGCGGCGGACGGCCGAGCGAATTCCTGCAGGCCGGCATCGAATCCTTCGGCCGCCAGGACCGCGCCGCCGCGGACGCGGAAATGCTGGCACTGGCGCTCGAAGCGACCAGCGCCTTCGGCGTCACCGACGTCGAGATCCGCACCGGCGACGTCGCGCTGTTCAACACCCTGATCGATGCGCTCGGGCTCTATCCGGTGTGGCGGCGCCGGCTGATCAAGGATTTCAACCGCAAGGTCAGCCTGATCGACGACATCGAGCGGCTGACGCTCTCGACCACCCCCGGCGGCAACGAATATGAGGGCGTGCTCGCAGCGCTCGCCGGAAGCGACCGCAAGGCGGCGCTGGCGCTGGTTACCGATCTGATGTCGATTGCGGGTGCGACCAATGTCGGCGGCCGCACCGTCGACGAGATCGCCGACCGCTTCCTCGAACAGTCGACGCTGAAGGCCGGCGCGCTGCCGCGCGATGCGCGCGCCGTCATCAAGCGCTTCCTTTCGATTGCCGGCGACCCCGACGAGGCGGTCGCCCAACTGCGCGCGCTCGCCACCGACGCAAACCTCAACATCACCGCCGCTATCGACGAGCTGGAAAGCCGGATCGGCTTCATGGCCGCGCGCGGCGTCGAGGTGCGCAACACGCGCTTCTCCACCGCCTTCGGCCGCGGGCTCGACTACTACACCGGCTTCGAATTCGAGCTGCATGGCCGCGGCAACGGCACCGAGCCGCTGGTCGCCGGCGGCCGCTATGACGGGCTGATGACCCAGCTCGGCTCGGCCACGCCGATCCCCGCCGTCGGCTTCTCGGTCTGGGTCGAGGCCCTGACCGAGATCGGCCGCAAGCGAGGGAGCGCGTCATGAGCACGCCGTTCGTTCTGGCCGTCCCCTCCAAGGGGCGCCTGCAGGAGAATGCAGAAGCGTTCTTCACCCGCGCCGGCCTTGCGCTGGCGAAGCCGCGCGGCGCACGCGAATATCGCGGCACCATCGCGGGGCTCGACAATGTCGAGATCGCCTACCTCTCGGCGAGCGAGATCGCCTCACAACTCGCGCGCGGCGCCGTCCATCTCGGCGTCACCGGCGAGGATCTGTTGCGCGAGAGCATTGCGGATGCCGACAGGCGCGTGCTGCTGATCGACAGCCTCGGCTTTGGCAGCGCCAATGTCGTCGTGGCAGTGCCGCAAGCCTGGATCGACGTGCGCACGATGGCCGACCTCGACGATGTCGCCGCCGGCTTCCGCGAGCAGCATAACCGCCGCATGCGGGTCGCGACCAAATACATCAACCTGACGCGCAGCTTCTTCGCCTCCCACGGCGTGATCGACTACCGCATCGTCGAGAGCGCGGGCGCGACCGAGGGCGCGCCTGCGACCGGCACGGCCGAGCTGATCGTCGACATCACCACGACCGGCGCCACGCTTGCCGCCAACGGGCTGAAGGTGCTCGACGACGGCGTGATCCTGAAGAGCCAGGCCAACCTCGTGGCCTCGCGCGAGGCCGACTGGTCGGACGCGGCGCGCGAGACCGCGCGCGTCATCCTCGACCACATCGCGGCGCGCGCCCGCGCCAGCAAGTACAAGGAAGTCCGCACTCGCTTCGCCGGCTGCAACGACGCACTGCTGGCCGAAGCGCATAGCCGCTTCGGCGTGGTGGCGCCGTTCGGCGGCCCGACCTCCTCCGGCATGCTTACGCTGCACTGCCCGCCGTCGCAGCTCTACGCCCTCGGCAGCTTCCTGCGCGACCACGGCGCCGACACGGTTTCGGTGGCTTCGCTGGACTACGTGCTGGACCGGGAAAATCCGCTGTTCGCGCGGCTCGAGGCATTCCTGGGGCAGTGAAATGCGCCGCCGTTCATCCTAGCGACAGCTAGCGACGAGTAACATATGCTGTTCTGGGACCGGTTAGGAACCTGATCGATGATGCTGGGAAGCGACGTTTCCGCTCTGACGACGACCGCGGCCAATGCCGCGTCCGCCGGGCTGTCGGTCGTCGTCCCCGTCTACAACGAGGCGGCGGGGCTTGCGGCGCTGCATCAGCGGATCAGCGATCTCGCCAGGACGCTGCGCCAGCGCTACCGGCTCGCCTGCGAGGTCGTCTATGTCGATGACGGCTCTACCGACGCAACGCTGTCGATCGCCCAGGGCCTCGCGGCCGACGGGCTCGACATCCAGGTGGTCTCGCTCTCGCGCAATTTCGGCAAGGAGGCGGCGCTGATGGCGGGGCTCGACCACGCCCGCCGCGGCGCGGTGCTGTTCATGGACGGCGACGGCCAGCATCCGCCCGCGCTCGTCGAGCAGCTCGTCGGCCACTGGATCGATGACGGCTACGACGTCGTCTACACCGCCAAGGCGCATCGCGACAATGAACCGTTCCTGCGGCGGCTCGCGGTGCGCGGCTTCTACGCGCTGATCAACTGGGGCGCGCGCCAGAAGATTCCGGAAGATGCCGGCGATTTCCGCCTGCTGTCGCCGCGTGCCGCGGCGGCGCTGCGGCAGCTTCCCGAGCGCAACCGCTTCTTCAAGGGGCTCGCGAGCTGGATCGGCTTCCGCCAGATCCGCGTCGACTACGAACCGGCGCCGCGCGCGCATGGCGCGACCACCTTCAACGCGACGCGGCTGCTCGGACTTTCGATCGAGGGTCTGACCTCGTTCTCGGTGGCGCCGCTGCGCTTCGCGAGCCTGCTCGGCGTCGTGCTCGCCGGCGGCGCCTTCCTGTTCGGCCTGTCCATTCTCTGGGAAGTCTTCACGACAGGAAAGCAGGTTCCCGGCTATCCGTCGCTGGTCGTCGGCCTGATGACGATCGGCGGCGTGCAGCTCATCATGATCGGCATCGTCGGCGAATATATCGGCAAGATCCTCTCGGAGCTGAAGGCGCGCCCGATCTATTTCGTGGCCGAGCATCGCGAGAAGCGCGCCGTGACCGAACAGGCGGAAGGCGCGGAAGAACGGACCGCGGCGGAATGAACCACGCCGCGCCGTCCGCGCCCCCGGCCCCGCCAGCACGCATCTGGCTGTGCGCCGACGATTACGGCATCAGCCCCGGCGTCAACCGCGCCATTCGCGACCTGATCGAGCGCGGCCGTCTCAACGCCACCTCGGTGATGGTGGTGGGCCCGGCCATCGGCCGCGACGAGGCTGCGGCGCTGCTGGCGTCCTCGGCAAAAAGCCCGCGCTGCGCGATCGGATTGCATGCGACGCTGACGGCGCCGTTCCAGCCGCTGACCATGCATTTTCGTCCGCTCGCGGGCGGCATGTTCCCGCCCTTTCCAAAACTATTGCGTGCCGGGCAGCTGCACCGGCTCGATCCCGAAATCATCGCGGCCGAGATCGCAAGGCAGATCGCCGCCTTCCGCGACCTGTTCGGACGCGCACCCGATTTCGTCGACGGCCACCAGCATGCGCAGCTCTATCCGCAGGTCCGTGACGGATTTCTGATGGCGGTGAAGGAGAAGGCGCCGCAGGCCTGGGTGCGGCAGGCCCGCCGCAACCAGCCGCTCGGCAAGCGGCTCACTTCGCCCAAGGCGTTGTTCCTCGACTATCTCAGCACGCAATTTCGTCGCCGCGCCGCACGTGCCGGCGTTGCCTGCAACCCAGCCTTTGCCGGCGCCTATGACTACTCGCGCAAGGTGGACTATGGCGCGCTGATGCGCTCCTTCCTCGACGGCCTGCCCGAGCGGGGCGTCGTGATGTGCCATCCCGGTTTCGTCGACGATATCCTCGTCAGCCTCGACCCACTCACGAGTGTGCGGGAGGTCGAGCACGCCTATCTCGCAAGCGACGACTTTGCTCGGCTGCTAGCCGCGAACAATGTTACATTGGCCTGAATTCGTTCAGGAAACGGCGGTTCTTTGCCGCATGCTGAAAATTTAATCCTGTCCGCACTACCTGTGTGGCGAAACCGCCTTAGATTCCTTCCGCGCTTCGCGAACTTCGGCAACGGAGCAGGAGGAGAACCGCCATGACACCGCAGGAACGCCAATTGGTTGACGATCTCTTCGACCGGCTTGCAAGGCTGGAGGATGCGCCACGCGATCCGGATGCGGCCAATGCGGTCGCGCAAGGCCTGAGAAAAGCGCCGAATGCGGCCTATGCGCTGGTGCAGACCGCACTGTTGCAGGACGAGGCGCTCAGGCGCGCCAACCAGAGGATCGAGGAACTGGAACAGGCGCTGCAACAGACGCAGGCGCCGCAGCAAGGCCAGCCTGGCGGCTTCCTCGATTCGATGCGCGATACGATCTTCGGGACCAACCAGTCGAAGGGCTCCGTGCCGAACGTTCCGCCGCCGGCGCAAAACCGCCCGGTGTGGAACTCAGGCCAGGTGCTGCAGCAGTCGCAGGCGGGCGGACCCTACGACCAGGGCCAGTACGGCCAAGGTCAGGGTCCCGGCCAAGGTCAGTATGGCCAGGGCGCCTATGGCCAAGGCTCCTACGGTCAAGGCTCCTATGGTCAAGGCTATGGCGGCCCGCAGCCGCCGTTAGGCGGCGGCGGCTCGTTCCTGGGGACCGCGGCCGCGGCGGCGGCCGGCATGGTCGGCGGCTCGCTGCTGCTCAACGGCATCCGCTCGATGATGGGCGGTTCGCATTTGGGCGTGGCCGATGCCGGCCGGGTCGGCGCGAGCTCATCGACCCCCTGGAGCGATCAGTCCGGCAGCACGCTGGCGCATGACGCCGGGATCGACGACGTCGGCCGCTCGGGCCAGCGCGACGCGAACTCTGATGCCGACCAGCGCAGCGGCCTGTTCGACACCGCCGACACCGACCACGATTACGACGACGATGACGGCGACGGATTCGACAGTGACGACGGCGGCAGCGACTACGCCTGACAACACACGTTCCTGAAAGCATGACGGCCGCCTTTTGAGGCGGCCGTTTTGCTTGATGCGGCGAAAGCAGCGATCAGATGACGATGACCCTGGTGCCGACGCCGACGCGTCCGTAAAGGTCGATGACATCCTCGTTGCGCATCCGGATGCAGCCCGACGAGACGTTGGTGCCGATGGTCCAGGGCTCGTTGGAGCCGTGGATGCGGTAGAGCGAGGAGCCGAGATACATCGCGCGTGCGCCGAGCGGATTTTGCGGGCCGCCCTCCATGTGGCGCGGCAGGTCCGGCCGGCGCGCCAGCATTTCAGCCGGCGGCGTCCAGTCCGGCCATTCGCGCTTGGCGGAGATCGCCTTGACACCCGACCAGGTGAAGCCGGGCCGTCCGACGCCGATGCCGTAGCGCAAGGCCTTGCCGTCACCCTGCACCAGATAGAGGAACTTGTTCGGCGTATCGACCACGATGGTGCCGGCGCGCTCGTGACCGGAATAGTCGACGAGCTGCTTCTCGTATCTCGGGTCGAACGGCCGCTGCGCCGGATCGATCGCTTGCTGCCGGTCGATCATGCTCTGCTGCTGCGGGTCCGCCGGCAGCAGCAGCGGCGCGCCATAGGCGGGCTGCTGCTGATAGACCGGCTGCTGCTGATAGGCAGGCGCCTGCCCAGGCCCGTCGCCGAACAGGAATTCGATGAAGCCGCCGCCCATGTTCGATGCCGTGCGCACCGGCGCGGGCTGTGCGGGCTGACGGGCGTAGATCACGGTGGGCTCGCGCGGCACCGCCGCGTCGAAGGCTGCGGCCGGGTCCAATCCCGCGCCGAGGAAGCAGGCGCCGGCGAGCGCCAGGGACATTTTCTTGAACATCGACGTACTCTGTACTGTTTCGTCTTACTCTGTTCGTGCGCCCGGGCGCGGCTCATGCGTGCCCTGCACGCGGTGAATAAAAGATCAAAACCGCATCGGTTTGGTAAACGAAACGGGCGTTTCGATTCACCACGTCGTCAACACCCGCGGGATTTCGCGGACAGCGTTTATTTTCGGTGAAGGCGAAAGCGGCATGGTTAACCGCTTCTATGCGCCCCGCCCGCGCCCGCCCGCCGGCAGTTCCGCACGGAAACGGGATGTTAAATCGCGCTGGTCTAAGACTTTGCGTCGCGAGGGTGGGAGGAAGAATTCATGCCAGTGCATCGCAAACGTTTTCGTATCGAAGAAGCCTTTGTCGGCGAGGTGCCGACGCCCGAAATCGACAATGGCGATGCCGGTTCAATGCACCACGCGATCATGGCCGAGCTGCGCGCCATCCGCGCCCAGATGGCGCATCCCGGCAGCGCCGCCGCGCCCTCGCCAGCAGCTGCGCCGGTCGTGCGCGAAGCCGAGACCCAGGCGCTGCTTGACACCTATCGCGCGCAGATCGAGCAGTGCGAGAAGCTCAAGGTCGAGCTCGACCTGATTCACGACGCGATCAGCCGCACCAAGCGCGAGATCGCGGTGCTGCATGGCAAGAGCTTCGACGGCCAGGAGATGGCCAAGGTCAACGGCGAGCTCGGCGCGGTCGTCGGCGGCACCGAACAGGCCACGCAACAGATCCTCGAAGCCACCGAGTCGATCGACCAGGCCGCCACCGCCCTCTCCAAGAGCATCTCCTTCGATCAGCAGAAGCTGCTCAGCGAGGAAATCCAGGAGCGCGTGGTTTCGATCTTCGAGGCCTGCAATTTCCAGGACCTGACCGGCCAGCGCATCAGCAAGGTGATGAACACGATGAAGTTCATCGAGCGGCACATCAACGCCATGATGGAGATCTGGGGCGGCGTCGACGCGATCAAGGCGCATGCGCCGCCGATCGTCGACACCCGCGAAGGCGACGCGCGGCTGTTGAACGGACCGAAGCTCGACGGCGACGTCGGTCACGCCTCGCAGGACGACATCGACGCCCTGTTCAACTGAGTCGTCTCAAATTTCGAAAACGAAAACGCCGGCCTTTAGGGCCGGCGTTTCTGTTTTGGTCCGTCATTCCGGGGCGATGTGGCACCAAGGGTTCTCTTGAACCTATGCGCGCGGCCCGCAGCGCACATAGACCATGTTGCCGTAGCGCGTCGCGGCATCCTTGTCGACGAAGCGGGTGACCAGCACGCGGCCGTCGAAGGAGACGATCTCACGGTCCTGCTCGCCGCCGGCCGGCCCCGACGGGCCGATAAAGTTCTTGCCGCCCGGCGAGCCCTTCAGGCGCAGTTCCTGCGGCGTGGCCTGGTCGGCCAGGTGCATGATCACGCCGCCGGACTGGCCGGCCCCGATCACGTAAGGCTGCTTGCACTGCGCAAGCGCGGCCTTCTCGGTGCGAGCCCGGTCGGCGGGGTTCTGGTACGAGGCAAGCCCCCAGCGCCCGACGATCTCGTCGGAGCGGATGGTGGCGGGCATCTCCGGCGCGACGCCCGGCTCCGGTGCAGGCGCGGGCGAAGACGGCGAGAAGCTGAAGCCGCTGAAGCTGGAGCATGCTCCCAGGAATATCGTGAGCGCTCCGACGACCCCCCAATTGGCGATCGCCCGCACACGAAATGAACTGACCATGCTATCCCCCGAGCAAAGTGGCCGCACCCGTCCCGCAGCCAAGCGCAAAACTGTTGTCGGAGCAATGACGTCGGGTAAATTACGCCGCCGCTCCGATTTGGTTTCCCAGAGCATCCTATATCGCCCTCACCAAGCCCTTAACCCCTTCCTTCCTTGACAGGATCGGCGCCAGGCCATATTTCGAGCGCGCACATTAGCACTCCCAGACTGCGATTGCTAAACGCGAACCATTTCGGCCCGGGCCGGCGCCGGTACGGACCGCGAGCCCAACCGATCTGACAACTGAGTCTCCAAAAGGGAAACGTCATGGCTAAAACCAGATTTCGTCCGCTGCATGACCGCGTCGTGGTCAAGCGCCTCGATGCCGAAGAGAAGACCAAGGGCGGCATCATCATCCCCGACACGGTCAAGGAAAAGCCGTCGCAGGGCGAAATCACCGCAGTCGGCCCCGGCGGCCGCGACGAGACCGGCAAGCTGATCCCGATCGATCTCAAGGTCGGCGACCGCGTGCTGTTCGGCAAATGGTCGGGCACCGAGGTCAAGATCGACGGCGAGGAACTCCTGATCATGAAGGAGTCCGACATCATGGGCGTGCTGGCCTAAGCCGCAGCACTGATATCTCTCCGCACTCTCTATTGTCATGCCCGGACCTGATCCGGGCATCCATCACTCCCTCAACGAGGATGGATTGCCGGGCCGCCTGCGCGAGGACGAGCTTCGCGCTTTCGCCCGGCAATGACGAAAAACCCAATCCCCTCACCGACCAGCTATTCGAGGAGTAAAATTAATGGCTGCCAAGGAAGTAAAATTTGCCGGCGACGCGCGCGACCGCATGCTGCGCGGCGTCGACATTCTCGCCAACGCCGTGAAGGTCACGCTCGGCCCCAAGGGCCGCAATGTCGTCATCGAGAAGAGCTTCGGCGCTCCGCGCATCACCAAGGACGGCGTCACCGTCGCCAAGGAGATCGAGCTCGAGGACAAATTCGAGAACATGGGCGCGCAGATGCTGCGCGAGGTCGCTTCCAAGACCAACGACACCGCCGGTGACGGCACCACCACGGCGACCGTGCTGGCCCAGGCGATCGTGCGCGAGGGCGGCAAGTCGGTCGCGGCCGGCATGAACCCGATGGATCTCAAGCGCGGCATCAACATCGCGGTCGCCGCCGTGGTCAAGGACATCGAGAAGCGCGCCAAGCCGGTCGCCTCCTCCTCGGAAGTCGCCCAGGTCGGCACCATCTCGGCCAACGGCGACACTGCGATCGGCAAGATGATCGCGCAGGCGATGCAGAAGGTCGGCAACGAGGGCGTCATCACCGTCGAGGAGAACAAGTCGCTGGAGACGGAAGTCGACATCGTCGAAGGCATGAAGTTCGACCGCGGCTACCTGTCGCCCTACTTCGTTACCAATGCCGAGAAGATGACCGCCGAGCTCGAGGACGCCTACGTGCTCCTGCACGAGAAGAAGCTCTCCGGCCTGCAGGCCATGCTGCCGGTGCTGGAAGCGGTGGTGCAGTCGGGCCGTCCGCTCGTCATCATCGCCGAGGACGTCGAGGGCGAGGCGCTGGCGACGCTGGTCGTCAACCGCCTGCGCGGCGGCCTGAAGGTCGCCGCCGTCAAGGCGCCGGGCTTCGGCGATCGCCGCAAGGCCATGCTCGAGGACATCGCGATCCTGACCGGCGGCCAGCTGATCTCCGACGAGCTCGGCATGAAGCTCGAAGGCGTCACGCTGAACATGCTCGGCCGCGCCCGCAAGGTGGTGATCGACAAGGAGAACACCACGATCGTCAACGGCGCCGGCAAGAAGAAGGACATCGAGGCCCGCGTCGCCCAGATCAAGGCGCAGATCGAGGAGACCACCTCCGACTACGATCGCGAGAAGCTGCAGGAGCGGCTGGCCAAGCTCGCCGGCGGCGTCGCGGTGATCCGCGTCGGCGGCGCGACCGAGGTCGAGGTCAAGGAGAAGAAGGACCGCGTCGAGGACGCGCTCAACGCCACCCGCGCGGCCGTTCAGGAAGGCATCGTGCCGGGCGGCGGCGTCGCGCTGCTGCGCGCCAAGAAGGCGGTCGGCCGCATCCACAACGACAATGCGGACGTCCAGGCCGGCATCAACATCGTGCTGAAGGCGCTGGAAGCCCCGATCCGCCAGATCTCGGAGAATGCCGGGGTCGAGGGCTCGATCGTGGTCGGCAAGATCCTCGAGGACAAGTCGGAGACGTTCGGCTTCGACGCCCAGACCGAGGAATATGTCGACATGGTCGCCAAGGGCATCATCGATCCGGCCAAGGTGGTGCGCACTGCGCTGCAGGACGCCTCCTCCGTCGCCGGCCTGCTGGTGACCACGGAAGCGATGGTGGCCGAGATGCCGAAGGAGCCGGCGGCGCCGGCGATGCCCGGCGGCGGCGGCATGGGCGGGATGGGCTTCTAAACGCCCCGTTCGCATCGAACCGACACGAAGGCCGCCTCCGGGCGGCCTTCTTTTTGGGTCGATGATCCCTGCGTTCCAAATCGGGCGGAAACGCTTTAGAACAGCGCCCGGCCAAGAGTGAGCCTGGTAGGGATCGGGGAATTGAAAATGCGCGCGCTTCTGTTTTGCCTGGTCGGCGTGGTTATGCTGGCGCCGGATATCGGCTTCGCCCAACAGATGAAACTTTCGCCGAAGGCAGCACCGGGGGCCAACGAAACCCGCTACTTCACGGCCATCGACGGCCTGATGGACGGCAATGCCGACGTCGTTTTGAAGGAAACCCGGCAGGGCAAGACGGTCACCGCCGCCGTGCTCGACGTCTGCTATCCCGCCGAGAAGGGTTCCGACCGCAAGGATCGTTTCGTCGCCAATCTTGCGGTCAGCGGCCAAACCATGACCGGCAGCACGCAGACCATCGGCGGCAAGCAGCCGGTCACGGTCAAGCTGGCGCGAAAGGCGACCGGCGACACCTTCGAGTTCCGCGGCCAGATCACCATCGGCTCGAACGTCACCGAGGTCGCCTCATCGGACAATTCCGATCTCAGTGAAAAGGAATTTTTGGACAATCAGACCACCGACGACGGCATCACGCCGGCGCCAAAGGATTTCACCGAGGTCTCGCCGGAATCGGTCGGCGTGCGGATCAAGCTCGATGCGGCGCTGGATTTCCTGAAGAGCCTCAAAGGCGAAGGCGTCGAAGTGTCGCTGACGAGCCTTGCGGTGTCCTGCGACGCGCTGCGCTCCGGCGAGCAGACGCTGAACCTGACGGTCGACCCGGAGCGCGCCGCCGCGCTGATCGCCAAGGCCAAATCGCAGGCCGGCGTGGTTGCCGCGGGCTGGACCACGGGCGCCGTCGAGATGGACCGCGCGATCCGCTTCGCCGCCGCCGACTGGCGCGATGGCGACAAGGTCAACCGGGACAAGCTTGCGACCGCGATCTCGGGCGTGCTGGCGAAGACGCTCGGAGCGAAACCCGTCTCGGCGGCCTGGAGCGCCACGTCCGGCAAGCTGAAACTGACCTTGAAGCGGCCGAACCAGCTCTTTCCCGCGCTCGAGCTCACCGACACGATCGAGGTGAGCGGCCTCGTCTCGACCGACAAGCCCGGCGCCTCCGACCGGCTGATGCTTTGGATCTCGAGCCCCGTCGTCACGACCACGGATGAAGGCGCAGGCCCCAAGCTCAGCCTGTCAGACGATGCGTCGCCGGACGAGGAAGGCGACCAGCGCGACGACAACGGCGCAATCGATGCGCTGACCAGGGAACTGAAGGGCCAGCGCTGGGACGCCGACAAGTCGGCGTGGAAGTAGGCGCCGCCCGACGCGCCAGCCCAGCGTCTCGCCACGATGCTTGCGCGAGCCCTGCTCGCGCCGCTCAGTTCGTGTTGATGCGGAAGCGCAGCGTCTTGCTGCCGATGAAGGAGACGAGATCACCCTGCCGCTTCCAGGCGGTCACCTCGCCGAGCGCGGAAAGCAGGTCGTCATCGGCCTGCGCCTTCGGCTGCGGACAGCCGCGGTCTTCCATGGCACCCGCGACGAAGATCACGGTGTTGCCGGCGACCGAAAACTGGCCCTTGGCCGCCTTGCACCAGAGCTCGAGCACAGCCTCGCCATTGTCGCCGATCTCGATATTCGGAATCCGCTTCGATCCCGGCTGTGGCTGAGCCTCCATCGTCATCAGCATGCCGAACGGAAATCCGCTGTCGGCCTTGACCGGGGCCGTATTGAGCGCGATCGCGAACGCGACGCAGGCAACGGCGAGCCTGATCGCGACATTGTCAGCCAAATTCATTCTGCCTCTCGAGAACATGGATCGAAAACGCGCCGGCGCCGCGTCCTTGTAGTGGAGCGGCGTAACCTTGACCAGTTGTTGTTGACACAGCGTGCGCGAAAAAAATCCCCGCGGGCGTTGAACCCCGCGGGGACTTGCATTCTGACGAAGTTCGGCCTGCCGCTATTTCAGCACCATCGCCGTGAACGGATAGACATAGGCCTGCAGCGTCACCAGCACGCCGACAAGACACGCCAGCACGATCGAATGCACGAAGACGTAGCGCAGGATCGATCCCTCGTGGCCGTACCAGTTGGTCGCGGTGGAAGCGACCACGATCGACTGCGCGTCGATCATCTTGCCCATCACGCCGCCCGACGAGTTGGCGGCGGCCATCAGCACCGATGGCAGGCCGAGCTGCTCGGAGGTGATCTTCTGCAGATTGCCGAACAGGATGTTGGAGGCGGTATCCGATCCGGTCAGCGCGACGCCGAGCCAGCCGAGCAGCGTGCCGAAGAAGGGATAGAGCACGCCGGTCGCGGCAAAGGCGAGACCGAGCGTCGCGTCGACGCCGGACAGCCGCGTCAGCGTACCGATCGCGAGCATCGCCGAGATCGTGATCAGCGAGATCGCGCACAGCCTGATGGTGCGACCGTATTCCGCGACCATCCTGGCCGGCGAAAAGCCCGCCAGGAAACCGGAAACGATCGCCGCGATCAACATGCCCGTTCCGGTGAACGACAGGTAAGTGAAGCCGAACACCGCGCCTTCCGGCGTCGGCTTCGCCGCCACCGGCGGCACCTTGTTGATCATGTTATGCAGGTCGGGAACGGGATAGTTCCAGGTGAAGATCGAGTTCGCCCAGGTCTTGAACCAACCGCTGCCCCAGATCAGCATCACAATGCAGACGATGATCCACGGCAGCAATGCGGTCCAGAGCTGGGCTCGCGTAAGCGTCGTCTTGTCGAGCGGCTTCGGCGTCGCCATGGTCGCAGCCGACTCGTCGTTGCCGCGCAGCGCCGGCGACAGCCAGAGCTGGCGCGGCTGCCAGACCCGCAGAAACAGGATCAGGCAGCCCATCGAGATCAGCGAGGCGCCGATGTCGACGATCCACGGATTGATGTAGTTCGAGATCACGAATTGCGGGACGGCGAACGATACGCCGGTGACGAGGATCGCGGGCCACACGTCCTTCATGCCGCGCCAGCCGGCGAACGCCCACACCACCCAGAACGGCACGATCAGCGAAAACACCGGCAATTGCCGTCCGACCATCGCGCCCAGGATATAGGGATCGAGCCCGGTGACCTGCGCCAGCCCCGCAATCGGCGTGCCGAGCGCGCCATAGGCAACGGGGGCGGTATTGGCGATCAGCGACAGGCCCGAAGCGGCGAGCGGGGAGAAGCCAAGCCCGATCAGGATCGAACCCGTGATCGCGACCGGCGTGCCGAAGCCCGAGGCGCCCTCGAAGAAGGCGCCGAACGAAAACGCGATCAGCAGCAGCTGCAGCCTTCGGTCTTCGGTGACGCCGCCGACGGCGCGCTTCAACAGCTCGAATTGGCCGGTTGAAACCGTAAGCTGATACAGGAAGATGACGTTCAGCACGATCCAGCCGATCGGGAAGAAGCCGGACACGATGCCGAGCAGCGAGGCGCGGATCGACATGCCGGCCGGCATGGTGAAGATGTAGATCGCGATCAGGTTGGTCAGGATCACGGCGATGATCGCCGCGATGTGCGCCTTCACCCTGCCGCTGGCGATCAGCACCAAAAGCGTCACCACCGGAATCGCGGCGGCGACCGTCGACAAGGCGGCGTTGTCGAGCGGGTTATAGACTTGATTCCACATCTGGCTTCCTCCCCACGCCATTTTGCGGCAGCTGATCCCGCGTGGTGGAATCAGGCATGCCAGGCGCGATCGCGGAGGTGCCCCTGCTGTGTGCGAGGCGGGCGTCACGAATTCGGCAAAGCTGGCCGAAATCCGCTCAAAACCTCGCGAAATCGAAGGCGCCCCCACCCCTCGCCGTTGCGCTCATGCTAGGGTCTAGCTCGCGGGGCATACAAGCAAACCCGGATCACGACGTTTAGAACTTTAGTCTAAGCAACGACTTGATCTCGCCGGATTCCCGCATTCGCTCAGGCCTTTAGGCCGATTCTTCAGGAGACCGTGATCTGTGAACAACATTCGCGCAACGCTCGCGATCGTATGGCGGATCGCCGTTCCCTATTTCCGTTCCGAGGACAAGCTCGCCGGCCGCACGCTGCTTGCGGCCGTCATCGCGATCGAGCTCGCACTGGTCGGAATCGATGTGCTGGTGAACTTTTGGTACAATCGCTTCTACAACGACCTTCAGGACAAGAACTGGAACGGGGTCATCTCCGGCCTCGGCCTGTTCACGATCCTCGCGGCGATCAACGTCGTGCTCTCGATCTACCAGCTCTATCTCAATCAATGGCTGCAGATCCGCTGGCGCCGCTGGATGACCAGCCGCTATCTCGGCGAGTGGCTGCATGGCGCCAACCACTATCGCATGCAGCTTCGGGGCGATGCGGCCGACAACCCCGACCAGCGCATCGCCGACGACGTCAGGCTGTTCGTCGAGCAGACGCTCGGCATCGGCGTCGGCCTGCTCTCCTCGATCGTGTCGCTGGCGTCGTTCGTGGTGATCCTGTGGGGCATTTCCGCGGAAGCGCCGCTGACGATGTTCGGCCGCGAATTCGCGATCCCCGGCTATCTGGTGTGGGGCGCGCTGATCTATGCGATCTTCGGCACCGCGCTGACGCAATGGATCGGCTCGCCGCTGGTCAACCTGTCGTTCGAGCAGCAGCGCTTCGAGGCCGACTTCCGTTTCAACCTGGTCCGCACGCGCGAGAATTCCGAACAGATCGCGCTGTTGCGCGGCGAGAGCGCGGAGCGCGAGCGGCTTTCGCAGCGCTTCAGCCGGGTGATCAACAACTGGTACGCCATCATGAGCCGCACCAAGCGGCTGACGGCCTTTACCCAGAGCTACGCGCAGGCCGCCGTGATCTTCCCCTTCATCCTGGCGATGCCGGCCTATTTCGCCGGCAAGATCCAGCTCGGCGGCCTGATGCAGACAGCCAGCGCCTTCGGCAGCGTGCAGAAGGCGCTGTCGTTCTTCGTCACGATCTACCGGACGCTGGCGGAGTGGCGCGCGGTGGTCGCGCGTCTCGACGGCTTTGAAATGTCGATCGACAGCGCCGCGGCGGTTGCCGGTTCGGCGGCACCGATCAAGCTTGCGTCATCAGGCGGCCGCGACGCCATCGAGCTCGACGAACTCCTCGTCAACCTGCCGAACGGGGCGCCACTGGTTTCAGCCGACGGCATCGCGATCCGCAGCCGCGACCATGTGCTGGTCACCGGCCCCTCGGGCGCCGGCAAGTCGACACTGTTCCGCGCCATCGCCGGAGTCTGGCCGTTCGGCGCGGGCGAGATCGTGATCCCGCCCAAGGCGACGCTGATGATGCTGCCGCAGCGCCCCTATTTCCCGATTGGCGCGCTCAAGGATGCGGTGGCCTATCCGTCACCAAGCGAGACTTTCGGGCAGGAGCAGATCGCCGCAGCCGTGAGCGCGGTGGGCTTGCCCGAGCTCGCGCAACGGCTCGACGAGGACACCCATTGGAACCGGATGCTGTCGCTCGGCGAGCAGCAGCGGCTCGGACTTGCACGCGCACTGCTGCATGCTCCGCAGTACCTGTTTCTCGACGAGGCCACCGCCTCGCTCGACGAAGCCTCGGAGGCCGCGCTCTACCGGCTGCTCGAGGAACGGCTGCCTGACACCGCAATCGTCTCGATCGGCCACCGCTCCACGCTGGTGGCTTTCCACAGCCGCCGGCTGGTGCTGGCGCGACAGGGCGAACGCGCCGTGCTGCAGGTGCCGCAGAGCGAGGCCGCCAAGTAGCCGCTCCAAGGGGGCGGCGCCTCGCGCTCAACCAGAGCCGGCGCGCTACAGCCAGCGCTGCGGCCACGGCCTTCGCCGCACCCCACGGTGCCAGAACCAGGCAAAGAAGGTCAGCAGCAAGGCGCCGGCGAGCACCGGCTTCAGCAGAAACGACCAGGGGAGACCGTTGGAGACCACGAGCAGCGGATCGATCCCTGCCGGCGGGTGAAACGTCGCGGTCAGGTACATCGCGAGGATGGCGAGCCCGACGGCCATGGCCGCAGCCCAGGCGCTTGGCCCGGTCAGCTGGACGACGGCAAGCCCGACCAGGGTCGACACCAGATGTCCGCCGATCAGAGCACGCGGCTGCGCCGGCTCGGCGTCGGGCGAGCCGATCACCAGCGCGATCGATGTCGCGAAGGGGATCACGGCGAGCGGATAGTGGGAGGTGAACGAGAACCACTCCATGGCGCCGATCGCAAGGGCAACCCCCGCACCCGCAACGGCGCCTTCATGCCAGAGAAACTTCATCGATATCCGGTTCGGAAAGAAAAGGGCGGCGGATTGCTCCGCCGCCCTCTTCGCACAAATCGCGTGACGATGTTACTTCAGATTCGACATTGCCGTCAGGTCGGCCGAGAGCTTGACGATGCCGGTCGCGCCGCACCAGTTGGAGCCGAAGCCGCCAGGGTTGATCGCGGTGATGTTGGACGGGCTGAAGCTGGTGGTCGAGTAATCGCTGGTGAAGGCGTTACAGGACGCCTTCGACAGGTTCGTGTCCGAGTAGCGGATATCGAGCGTGAAGACCTTGTAGGTGAAGCCGACGCCGATATTCCAGGTGTTGTAGCTCGGCTCGGGAATGCCGAGCGGGAACGGCCCGCCGAACGCCGTGGCCGTCGTGGTGCCGTAGAACGCGTCGGAGGTGCCGAGCCACTGCCGGCCGAACTCGCCGGAGACGTACATGCCGACGCCGCTCGAGCCGAAGGTCGTGCTCGGCGCGGTCCACTTCGCGGTGACCGAGGAGTAGTTGCCCCAGGCGCCGAGGTTCAGGAAGTTCGGCGAGTAGAACTCGTTGAAGCCGACCTGCCACTGGTCGTTGAGGGTGACGTTGAGCTTGGCGTAGCCTTCGTAGAAGCTGGCGTTCCTCTTGGCGAAGTTGCCGTTGATCGGCAGGCCGTTGCCGAGCCCGAAATCGGTGCCCTGGCCGAAGGCCGCGCAGCTGTTGGTGAGCGGGCCGGCGCCGCCGAAGCACTGGCCGCCGGGATAGAGATAGCCCCACACGCCGAAGTCGAAGGCGAACATGCCGAAGGTCGGGCGGATACCGCCGTAGATGTCGACCTCCGCCGCGGCGCGGTTCGGGAAGGAGATGCTTTCCGCCGAGGTGCCGATGTAGAGCTGCAGGTCCTTGTTGACGTTGTAGCGCGGCTCGAAATAGGCGGCGACCGACGGCTTGTGGTTGGACTGGGTGACGCCGCGGAACACGTAATCGTTCATGATGGCGCTGCCGAAGGCGACATCCCAGGGATCGAATGGCGCGGGCGGCGGAGCCTTCACAGCCTTCACCGGCATGTCTGCCGCCAGAACCGAACCCGAAATCATTGTCAGCGCCGTTGCCAACAAAGCGACTTTCTTCATGACGATCCCCATCACCCTTTTCCAAGACCAGCCAGGATGCGCTCTGCCGAACGACAGGCGGCGTGGGCCCTGGCTGCAACCGAACGTTTAAGCCCGACTGCAATCTGAGGCGCGTCATCACGAGCGGGAAGCAAAAAAGACGAGCATCTGCCGCCTTTTTGAGCGGAATTCGCCGTCCACGAAAGGTTGTCGGAATGTGTTGCATTCCGACAACAAGATTGACCGATGTTGTGGCCCGTCAGGACGGCCGCGCCTCATGGCCGGACGGTCGCGGCCCGTGCCTGTACGGCCTCGGCGAATCACCTGATGTCGGCGGCGGACGGTCGGCGTGATTCGGACCCACTGATGCAAAAGGGGCCGCAGCGTCCGTCGCGCTGCGGCCCCGGAATCAAAGCGCCGGCTGACGCCGGACGCCATTGTCAGCTCTCGCTCAGTTCTCGTGCTCGCCCGAGCTCGAAGCGTTATGCTCGTCCCAGGAGGGCGCCGGGCTTGGGGCTGGGCTCGGCGTCGCCCAGCTCGGGGCGGCCGGCGCAGGAGCTTCTTCCGGCGCTGAGCTCACAGGAGCAGGCGGAGCGGCCGCCTTCTTCGGGGCGCTGCGTTTTGCCGCCTTCTTCTTCGCAACCTTCGTTGGTGCAGCCTTCTTTGGCGCGGCCTTCTTGGCGGCCTTCTTGGCGGATTTCTTCGCGGCCTTCTTCGCCTTCTTGGCGGATTTCTTCGCCGATTTCTTCACCGACTTCTTGGCAGACTTTTTCGCGGACCTCTTCTTCGCCGCTACAACTTTTTTCTTTTTAGCCTTTTTAGCTTTCTTCTTTTTTGCCTTAGCCATCGTGGTCCTCCTGTTGCCGCCGAACAATGCCAATCGGGCAAGTCGCGTTGTCCTGTCTGTCCGCGGCCAGTCGATCAATCCGATCCCGGCCGGGGACCGCCCGTCGCCCAATCGAGAAGCTCAATCGTGTGCACAACAGGAACTGACGTGCCGCCGGCAATCTGCACCATGCATCCGATGTTGCCCGCAGCGATCATGTCAGGCCCGACGCTTGCGATGTTGGCGACCTTGCGCTCGCGCAACCTGTCCGCAATGTCGGGCTGGAGTAGGTTATAAGTCCCCGCCGAACCGCAGCACAAATGGCTCTCGGGTATATCTTTCACCACGAATCCGTTCTTGGAAAGCAATTCTTTCGGGGCCTGCGTGATTTTCTGCCCGTGCTGCAGCGAACAAGCCGCATGATAGGCGACGACGACGTCGCCCCGCTGCTGTGATTTCGCAAGCTCGATGCCGGCGAGATACTCGGTGATATCCTTGGTCAGCGCCGCGACCCGTGCCGCGCGCGCGGCATATTCGGCGTCCTCGCGCAGCATGTATCCATAGTCCTTGATCACCGTGCCGCAGCCCGACGTCGTCACCAGGATGGCGTCGAGGCCGCCTCGGTCGGCCTCCGCCGTCCAGGTGCGGATGTTGGCACGCGCGCGCATCAGCGCGTCGTCGTCGCGACCGAGATGGTGGGTCAGCGCGCCGCAGCATTGCTCGTCCCTGACCAGCACGACCTCGACGCCGTGGCGGGTCAGCACGTTGACGGCAGCCTGGTTGATGCGCGGCGCCAGTACCTGCTGCGCGCAGCCCTGCAGCAGCGCAACGCGCGCGCGGCGCGTACCCTGCGCCAGAAAAACGCTCCCCGAAGCGGCTCCCCGCGGCGGCAGGCGGTCCGGCGCGAGCGCCAGCATCGCCTTGATTCGCCTGAAGAAATTTGGCACCGGCGTCGGCGCCTTGGGGGTCGGCAAGAGGCTCGCGAGCGGGCGCGCCAGCCGCGCCAGGATCATGCTGGCGCGAAACAGCTCCGGCCGCGGCAGCACGAGCGCCAGCACGGCGCGCAAGGCCTGCTCAGGCCAGGGCCGCGCATACTGCTGTTCGATCCGGACCCGCGCCTGGTCGACGAGGTGCATGTAGTTCACGCCCGACGGGCAGGTCGTCATGCAGGCGAGGCAGGACAGGCAGCGATCGATATGCTTGACCACCTCGGCCGTCGGCTGCTGATCCTTCTCCAGCATCTCCTTGATCAGGTAAATGCGGCCGCGCGGACTATCGAGCTCGTCGCCAAGCAGCACATAGGTCGGGCAGGTCGCGGTGCAGAAACCGCAATGCACGCAGGCGCGCAGGATCTTGTCGGCCTCGGCGATATCGGGGTCGGCCAGTTGCGCGAGCGAGAACTCGGTCTTCATCGGCTAGTGTCCCGATTCCGACGTTCGCACGACACCGCGGCGCCTTCGATTGCGAACGTCGGAATCGAAGGACACTAGTAACTTATTGACCTGGTGTGGCTTTGGTTCAGAAATCCGCATTGGGACCTCGCGGCGAAAATGATGCGGACTTCTGAACCGCCACACCAGCCCCTCGCGTCATTCGGCCGCGGTTGAGGATCTGCTTCGGATCGAAGCTGGCACGGACGCGCTCGCTCAGCGCGGCCAATCCCGCCGGCTGCGGCTGGAACACGTCGACCTGGCGCCGGACCTCGTCCGCGGCGCGGACCAGCATGGCGTGGCCGCCCGCCGCCGCCGCGCGCTGACGCACCAGCGCGGCATGGGCGTCCGCCTTGGGCGGCAGCGCCGCCCAGATCAGGCCGCCGCCCCAGTCGTAGATGACGTCACCACCGCTGTCGCGCGCCAGCTGCTCGCCCAGCGCCCCGCCCGCCGCCGGCGGACAGACGATCCGCCACACCGGCCAGGCGCCGAGCGCGCCCTGCGCCGCAAAGGGCCTGACGTCGCGGATGGAACTCCAGACGCTTGCCGAGGCTTCATCCACCAGAAGGTCGACCGGACCGAACGCGGCGAGGCTCTTGGCGAGCGCGGTGGCGCGGTGAACCACCGAGGCGAGGATGCCCTCGAGCCGCAGCAGGGTCAGCGCCCGCCCGCCCGCGCCCAGCGCGCCCAGCCCGTCGGCATCGAGCCCGCCGGTATCGGGGCGGAACACTGACGCCGGCACATGGGCCGCCGCGGTGACGTCGAAGGGCGAGCCGAGCGCTGCCGTCATGGCGCGGTTGGCGGTCTGGTCGTCGAGCCCGCGCAGCACCAGCGTGCGCTGGCTTTCCGGCCGCGGCATCACCTTCAGCGTCACCTCGGTCATGACCGCGAGCGTGCCCCAGGAGCCCGCGAGCAGCTTGCAGAGGTCGTAGCCGGTGACGTTCTTCACCACCTTGCCGCCGGTCTTGAAGCTGTCGCCGAAGCCGGACACCGCATGCGCGCCGAGCAGGTGGTCGCGGATGCCGCCCGCCTTGATCCGGCGCGGGCCGGCCAGGCCTGCGCCGATCATGCCGCCGATGGTGGCAAGCGGCGGCGTGCCGAGCAGGGCGGCGGTATCGACCGGCTCGAAGGCGAATTGCTGGTTTTTGGAGTCGATCAGCGACTGCACGTCGGCAAAAGGCGCCCCGGCGGCAACCGTGATGATCAGCTCGTTCGGCTCATAGGCCACGACCGCGTTGAGCGCGGACAGGTCGAGCACGGCATTGGTCGCCATCGGCTGTCCGATCAGCCGCTTGGACCCCTGTCCGACGATCTCGAGCGGCTGATCGGACGCGATCGCCGATCGCACCGCCTGCTCGACATCGCCTGCATCGCGTACTTTGAGCGTTTCCACAGCCCCAGCGGGTAACGAAATTTTCGCCCGAAATCAAATGCGCGCGCCGAATGTGTCCCTGAACGCATTCAGGCCGTCCTCGGTGATCTCGACGGAGCGGTCGTGCGGCCGCCGGCGGATCCAGTCGCGCGCGAAGGCAAGGTGGGCGAGCGCCGCCCCGACCCGCCCCGCAAGATGCGGCCGCCGCTCGCTCCAGTCGAGGCAGGGCCGGCAGAACGCGCGGCGGCTGCGCGGCGGCGCGGCGAGATCCGCACCCAGGGCGGCCAGCAACCGCTCGCCATCGGCGGTCAGCTCGCCCGCGTCGGCGTCGAGAATGAGCAGCCCGCGCGCGATCATGCTGTCGGTCAGCGCGACGCCAAGCTCGCCGGCGAGATGGTCGTAGCAGGTGCGCGCCCGGCGCATCTCGGCGTCGATCCGCGAGGGCGGCCGAAAGCGCGGCGGGCCGGCGACCGCAACCACCATCATGCCCTCCAGCATCTGCGCGATCTCCGCCGTCGCCAGCCGGTAGAACCGGCGCGGCCCGCGCTTGTCCACCACGAGCAGCCTGCGCTCGACGAGCTTCGACAGGTGCGAGCTCGCGGTCTGCGGCGTGACGCCCGCGACCCTGGCGAGCTCGCCGGCCGTGAGCGCGCGCCCGTCCATCAGCGTCGAGAGGATGTTGGCACGCCCGGGATCCGAGACCATCTGGGCGATTTCGGCCATCTGCGGCGCGATAAGCATGGCGCGACTCCGATCCTGTTCCGATCCGAGTCATTTCAGCACGGCATCCACTTCAATGCTTCGATCCCGATCGAAATGCGAATGCGACGACTACACTTCGATCGCGGTCGAATTGAAACATGCAGGTTGCGGGCGCACCTTGGCGTTGACCGCCAACAAGACAACGACGGAGCCGATCATGGAACGTATCGATGTCGCGCAACGAGCATACGGCGGATCAATCAGCCGACGGTCCGTCGTCGCCGCATTCGGCGCGGCGCTGGCGGCGGCGAATTTTCCGCAAGCCGCCTTCTGCCAGCCTCAAATGGAGCAAGGAGCAACGAACATGACGAACTACGCAACCGACGAGAAGACGGTGAGAGACGCCGTCGCAAGCGGCCGCCTGCTGGTGGTCGCGCAGTGGGAAGCCAAGGAGGGCCAGTCCGACAAGGTCGCCGCCATCCTCGACCGCTTCCTGCCCGAGGCGCAGCGCGAGGCGGGCGTGAACCTGTTCCTGATCGCGCGGGCGACCGAAAAGCCGGAGCAGTTCCTGTTCTACGAGCTGTTCCGCGACGAGGCCGCCTTCAAGGCGCACCAGGAGAGCACGCATTTCAAGACCTATATCGCGGGCCAGGCGCTGCCGCTGCTCGCAAAACGCGAACGCGCGCAATACGTGCTGCTGTAAAGGCGGCGCCGCTACAGGATTGCGCGCAGCGGCGACTTGCGCAGGATGAAAGCAGAGGCCGCAAAGCTGCCGACCGCCGCGATGGCGGTCAGCAGCGCGGCCTTCGCGATCGCGGGCAGCACCACGCCATGCAGGAGGATGGCGGCCCCGACCAGGATCGGCGGGTGGATCAGGTAGACGCCGAACGCATTGTCGGACAGCCACCGCGCGAACGGTCCCTGCCGGTCGAAATGTCGTCGGTAGCGCTCGAGCAGCAACAGGCCCATGCCGACGCAGACCAGCGCCTCCCACAGGCATTTTCCACCGCTCACCGGATTGAAACCGCCCGCATAGGAGGACGTGTCGCCTTGCAGGGCGCCGCCAAACACGATCAGGGTCGCAAACAGGATCGCAGACAGCGACAGCGCCAGCGCGGCCCAGCGCAAGCAGCTTGAATCGGAAAGCCTCAAGAGCCAATTGCCGCGATAGCCGAGCGCACCGGCCGCATACATCAGGACATATTGCGGGAAGTCGCCGGGATGCATGTTGAGCACGGAGGCGTCCTCGGTCACGACGATGCGAACGAGAAACGTCGCGACCGCCATCACCGCAATGAAGCCGGCAATCGCGCCGCCGCCACGGCCGTCACGCGGCTCGAAGGACGGCTCCTTCAAGCCCGCAAGGCGACAGAGGCCATAGAGGACCGAAAGCGCGAGCAGCGCCGCGCAGAACCACATCGGCCCGGTCTCCGACAGCCACTCGCCATCCTTCAGATGCGTCAGCCATTGATGTCCGAATCCGCCGCGTCCCCACGTGTGCGACAGGAAATACTGCGTCAGCGGGCCAATCACGGCCATGTAGAGCAGGGTCGGCACGCCGAGCCGCAGCACGCGGTCGCGAACGAATGGCGCAAAACCCTTTCGATCGTAGGAGGCCGCGGAAAAATAGCCGGCGATGAAGAACAGCAGCGCCATGAAGAAGGCCTGCAGGAAGCTCTGGTACACGCCGAAGAAGAGCTTTGTCGGCAGGTCGGACGGCTGCCGGTCGACATAGTACCAGTTTCCGAACGGGCTGTAGGTGTCGCAGGCGTGCATGCTGAGCACGAGAATGATCATCGACCATCGGATATTGTCGATGAACGCCAGGCGCGCGGTGCTCGGCGCTTCGATCGCCGTGCTACCCGCTGCCGCAATCGGAATGTCGGTCATGTCGAGCTTTCAGGCGACGCAACCGCGCGGACCCCTCAGAACCTGGGAATATCCGGAAACGCCAGCCTGCCGCTGTGCACATGCACCCGGCCAAGCTCGGCGCAGCGGTGCAGCGTCGGAAACACCTTGCCCGGATTGAGCAGGCCCTGCGGGTCGAAGGCGCATTTCAGCCGCTGCTGCTGGTTGAGGTCGATCTCGGAGAACATCTCCGGCATGAGATCGCGCTTCTCGATGCCCACCCCGTGCTCGCCGGTGAGCACGCCGCCGAGTTCGACGCAAGCCCGCAGGATGTCGGCGCCGAACGCCTCGGCGCGTTCCATCTCGCCTTCCTTGTTGGCGTCGTAAAGGATGAGCGGGTGCAGATTGCCGTCGCCGGCGTGAAACACATTGGCGACGCCGAGGCCATATTTCTCCGAGAGCTCGCGGATGCGCGCCAGGGCCTTGGGCAGCGCGCCGCGCGGAATGGTGCCGTCCATGCAGAGGTAGTCGGGCGAGATCCGCCCCACGGCCGGGAAGGCCGCCTTGCGGCCGGCCCAGAACAGATTGCGCTCGGCCTCCGAGGTCGAGATCTGGCACAGCGTCGAGCCGCAGCCGAGCGCGATCGTCTCGACGCGCTTGATCAGTTCGTCGACTTCCACGGTCGGCCCGTCGAGCTCGATGATCAGGAGCGCCTCGACGTCGAGCGGATAGCCGGCATGGACGAAGGCTTCCGCGGCGTGGATCGCGGGCTTGTCCATCATCTCCATGCCGCCCGGGATGATGCCGGCGCCGATGATGCGCGCGACGCACTCGCCGGCGGCCTCGACTTCCGCAAAGCCGACCATCAGCGCGCGCGCCGTCTCCGGCTTCTGCAGGATGCGCACGGTGATCTCGGTGATCACGCCGAGCAGCCCTTCCGAGCCGGTGATGATGCCCATCAGGTCGTAGCCTGCGCTTTCAGCCGCCTTGCCGCCGATGCGCAGGATCTCGCCATTCATCAGCACGATCTCGCAGCCGAGCACGTTGTTGGTGGTCATGCCGTATTTCAGGCAGTGCACGCCGCCGGAATTTTCCGCAACGTTGCCGCCGATCGAGCAGGCGATCTGCGAGGACGGATCGGGCGCGTAGTAGAAGCCGGCATGCGCCACCGCCTGGCTGATCGCGAGGTTGGTGACGCCGGGCTCGGTCACCACCACGCGATTGTCGAAATCGATCTCGCGGATGCGCTTGAACTTGCCGAGCCCCAACAGCACGCCGTCGGCAAGCGGCAGCGCGCCGCCGGACAGCGAGGTGCCGGAGCCGCGCGGCACCACCTTGATGCCCTGCTCGTGGCAGTATTTCAGGACCTTCGAGACCTGCTCGGTGGTGTCGGGCAACACCACGACCATCGGCGGCTGGCGGTAGGCGGTCAGCGCGTCGCTCTCATAGGCGCGCATCTCGGCCGCGCTGTCGATCACGCCCTCGCCCGGCACGATGGCACGCAGCGCCGCCACGATGGCCGCGCGGCGGCCCAGCACGGCCGTATCGGCTGCGGGCATCATGATGGCCATCTCAAGCGCCTCCCGATCGGGTCTCTCGTCACCGTCTCGTCATCACGGTTTTGTCTTGGACAATCAAGCACGTCTGACGCGGCTTGGACAGGCCGTCAATGGCGAGAGCGCGGCGGCGCCTCGTCGAATTGTGACCGCAGGCGGCATTGCTCTCAAACCGGCGGCGCGCGGCTTGTCCAACACAAGCGAGCCGTGGCAAAACGGTTCCGCAACGTCCACAAGAGGGAGAGCAATCCCATGAACAAACCGACCTTGAGCGCACTGGTTGTCTTGACCGCGATGGCCGCGGCGTCCGCCGCAGCGGCCCAGGACGCCGCCGCCGGCAAGTCGTCCTTCAACAAATGCCTCGCCTGCCATTCGATCGGCGAAGGCGCCAAGAACAAGGTCGGGCCGGAGCTCAACGGCCTTGACGGCCGCAAGTCCGGCTCAGCGCCGGGCTACTCCTATTCCGATGCCAACAAGAATTCGGGCATCACCTGGAGCAAGGAGCAGTTCCTCGACTACATCAAGGACCCCAAGGCCAAGATCCCCGGCACCAAGATGGTGTTCGCCGGCATCAAGAACGAGAAGGAAGCGAACGACCTCTGGGCCTACGTCTCCTCCTTCGACAAGGACGGCAAGCCGAAGTAGGCGCGTCTCGGATCGCTACAGCGTTTTGAGCGACGCGAGCGCCGGTTCTCGTCACGAAAACGCGTCAAAATAACAACCCGAAGCGTCGGTTCTGATTCCATCAGAACCGACGCTTCAGCGCCGGCGTGGTCGCGCGCGCATCGTTCAAGGCAGCGTGTGCACGATCACCGGCCCGGCAATCGCCGTCGCGGGCCCCGTGAGCAGCGGCGCGAGCTCGCGCTCGATCCACGCCAGCGCGCGCTTGTTGGATTCCGCGGCGCCGTCGTAGTTGTTGAACAGGCTGATGGCGACGACGGTGTCGTCCGGCGCATAGACGACGTAGTATCCCATAAAGCCTTCGACCTCGCTGATGACAGGAATGGCGCCTTCCTTGATCCTGCGTGCCAGCTCTTCGACCTGACCGGCCTTTGCCTTGCCTTGACGGATGGCGGCGTACATGGAGCTCTCCCTGCGGAATCCTGCCCCCGGACGAAATCCTAACGCATCGCGGTCGGAGAGGCCATCAAAGGCGTGATGAGACGAGGCCAAACTGAAGCCGCCTCGGAGGTCCATGGTTCAGCGCGCAGCCGCCGCCGCATGCGTCGACATTCGTCCGATCATCGCCTCGATCTCGGCGGCCACGACGTCGGGCGCCGCATGCTGGATCATGTGGCCGACGCCGGGAAGCACGATCAGCCTGGCACCCGGTACGGCCGCGACAAACGGGCGCGAATGGATCGCGGTCGACACCGTCTTGTCGGCGTCGCCTGAAATCACCGTGACCGGCACCCTGATCTCGCCATAGCGCGGCGCCTGCCCGGCGACGTCGGCTTTCAGCGTGACGAGGTCGTGCGCATTGGCGAGGAATTCGCGCGGCCGCAGCAGGAGCGGCGTGGCGCTGTCAGCGACGAAACCATCAGGCATCGCCTGCGGCAGGAACACCCCGCGCGCGCCGGGTGCGGCGAGGAAATAGCCGAGCGGCAGCGTGATCGTGTAGGCAAGCAGCGGGCCGATCACGGGTCTGGCAACGGCCTTGTTGTACCAGCCGACGCCGCCACGCCAGGGATGGGTGACCGGCGCCAGCATCACGAGCCCGGCGACGCGCGCCCCATAGTCGAGCGCAAGCCGCGCCCCGAGCGCGCCGCTCCAGGAGTGGACCACGAAGATCGCGCTGTCGACGCCGAGCTTCGTCAGCGCCTCGTCGATCATCCGTGCCTGGACCGCGGGCGTGGAATCCGCACGGCTCGCGCGCGTGCTCCAGCCGTGGCCCGGCCGGTCGATCAGGATCACGCGGTGCTGCGCAGCGAGCTGGTCGCCGAGCGGGCGGCGCATCACTTCGAGGTTGGAGCTTGCGCCATGCAGCATCACGATCGGCGGCCCTGGCGCCTCGCGCGGGCCGATATCGACGACGTGCAGCGTCGCGCCCCCGACGGCGACCATCCGGCCCTGCGCCGGGTAGCTCCGCTGCAAGATCAGGATTCCGAGCTGGGTGACGAGGGCGAGCACGGCCAGCGCCGTCACGACGAGGATCGTCAGCATTGCGCCGGTCCGGAAGGTTTTTGCCACGCCACAGCTACGGCGCCGGGCCACAAGCGGTTTCGGCGGGTCACGACAGGGTTTTCCACACTATTCAGAGTCCTGTCATACGGATGTCGCCGGTCATTTTATAACCATGATCCCTATCTCCTGTGCATGGCGGTGCATGTGCTGCACAGGCTGTTGCAACTCGGACGATCCACGCAATCCACAGGAACCCGGATCGGGTGGCAAAGTTGGGGTCCCGATCGGGGAATGGGAGGATTTTCGATGACTGTCAGGACGAGTGAAAACGCCATCGACGAGATCGTGGCCAGTTGCAATGGCGATCTCCGCGGCGCCGTCAAGGCGCTGCTGCTGATCAACGAGCACCTGGAAGCGGAATTGGTCCAGCTCTATGCGACCGCGGCCTATAACGGGCTCGCCGAACGCAACAACAACGTGCTGCACTAATCACCGCACCACCCGCCGGCGGCCGGGGCGGCTCTCGGTTCGGCCAAGTCTTTCTCGGCCAAGTCTTTCTCGGCCAAGTCTTTTCAGCCATGTCTTCGGACTGATCTTCCGCGCCGTCTCGAAGGGGACGTCGACCGGCGCGCCACAATCAGATGTCGCGGCCTTCGACCTTTTCGCTGAGCGTCTTGACCAGTTCCGGCACCTTCTCGAGGTGCGGATTGACCGCGAGCGCCTTGCGGAACGCATCGAGCGCGCGTTTCTCGTCGCCAATGTCCTGCATGATCATGCCAAGTCCTGCCAGCGCGCCGAAATGGCGTGGCTCGCGGATCAGCACCTGCTGAATGTCGGCGAGCGAGCGGGCGTAGTCGTTTTGCAGGTAATAGAGCGTCGCCCGCCGGTTCCAGGCCTCGGTGTAGTCGGGGCGCAGCTTGACGATGGCATCCAGCAGCTTGAGCGCGACATCCATCTTCTGCGCATCCATCGCCGCCTTGGCGCGGACCATCAGAAGTGCCGCGGTGTCGCTCGGAGTCTGCATCCAGATCGCCCAGATGCGGGCCTCGACGTGCTTGGCGCTCAACTCGTCCGGCGCGGCCTTGAGGGCACCGAACAGGAAATCCAGTCCCTTGCTGCGGTCGGCGCCAACCCGCGGCAGCTTGCCGGGCGCTTCCGGCAGCTTCTTTTTGGGCGCGGCTCTCGGGTCGGCCTTGGGATCGAGCTTGGGATCATCCTGGGCAAACGCGCGAACGGGCATCGCCACGGCGATCGCTGCGACGATCGCCAGCGCGGGCATCACGGCTAAAACACGCGGGAATCCTGGAACCATGACGCAAGTCTAGACGCAGAAAATCGCGCCGCAAAGCAGCGCGATTACGGAGACCGTCAAAGACCTGTGAGGTGGGCCCGCTTAGCCCGGCGTATCAACCTTGGCGCGCCTTGAAGCGGCGCTGGACCTTGTTGATCACATAGACCCGGCCCTTGCGACGGACCAGGCGGTTGTTGCGGTTGCGGCCGCGCAGCGATTTCAGCGAGTTACGGACCTTCATGGGAGAATCCTGGTTGCTTCGAAAGGCCGTTTTCGACAGGCCGAAACTGGCAAAATGGGATTTATCCGGCTGGCGGCCAGGCCGCCCGGAACGGGGCGGGTTCTACCATCCGACGGCCGAATGTCAATGCAAATGGGCCACCGAACAGGGCTGGTCGGACCGTTACCACCCGCTTTCGACGCCTCGCCCCGCGCCGGAACCGCGCTCACGCATGGCGGGCCAGGATTTCCTCGGCTTCGCGCTCGGCAACTCGCATGGCGCGCCTTCGCGCCAGATTCCTCGCCTCGAGCGCCGTGGCCCTGGCCTGGTCGGAGCCGGTCGCGGTCAGCGCCTCCGCCAGGATCGTGAGCAGGAAAGGCTCGATTTCGAGCCCGGCCCTTTGCGCCCGCGCATAATCGATCGTCTCGTTGAGCAGCCCCACCGCCTCATCGGGCCGGTTTTCCGCCAGCAATGCCAGTGCTTGATAGCGGTGCCCAAGTACCCGCAGATAAGGCGTCACATTCTCCCGCAGGGCGGCACGAAGGTTCTCGACTTCCTGCACGGAGAGATCGGGCCGGATTTTCCGATGGCCCTCGATCTTGGTGCCGTGCGCATTGACCTGATGGATCGTCTCCAGCGGCGGACCGGCCAAGAGCGCATCCAGGATGCCGTCGGCTTCGGCGAAACGGTCGAGCCCCATCAGGATTCGGGCACGCTGCGTCTTGAGCCACGGCGCCGGATCGAAACCCAGGGTTTGCCGGTCGCGCTGCTCGATCTGGTGGATGCTTTCCAATGCTTCCGTATTGGCCTGGAGCGCCCGCTCCAAGAGGCCCGCCGACAGCAGCGCGTGGCTGTAGACCACCTTGAGCAGGGCGCTTGCGCTCTCATGGCCGGGACCGCCGATCAGCTTTTGCGCCTCCTCCGCCTTCGCGACATACGCGTCGGACGAGCCGGTGATGAGAAGAATGCGGCCGAACGCCATGGTGATGAGGGCTGCGGCGCGGATGTCCTTGTGCTTGTGGGCGAGCGCGATGGCCTGCGCGAACACCGGCTCGATCTCGCTGGCATCGATGCCTTCCCACCAGGCCAGATTGACGATCTGCCCGCAGGCCATCATCAGCATGTACTCGACCTCGGGAGAGGACGCATTGTCCTGGATCAGGCGCCGCACGCTGCGCCAGCTGTCGAGCGCGTGACGCGGGTCGCGCGCGCCCATCCACAGCGCGAAACGGAGGTGGCTCTGCGCCGCCAGCAGGTTTTCGCCGCCCTTCTCCCAGTGGTAGGCGACGAGCGAGGAATATTCGTCGAGCCGGTCGCGAAATTTCACCGCGAGCGCAGCGGCCGTGCCGCGATGCAGATGCTTGCGCTGCTCCGTCAACAGCGATCCGTAGGCGGCCTCCTGCACCAGCGGATGACGGAAGGCGAAATCGTCGCGCTGAACGTCGGCGCGCTCGTAGAGCATCTCCGCGCCCAGCAGCAATTGCAGCGAGGCTCGCGCCAGTTGAAAGGTTACCTGCGCGACCTTGGCCGCAACCGACAGCGAAAATTCCCTGCCGACCACGGAGGCCGCCTGCAGCAACAGCTTGTCCTGCTCGGGCAGGCGATCGATGCGCGAGCCCAGCACCGCCTCGACCGTCGGCGGCATCGGCGCCTCGCGCGCGGCGTCGACGAGCTTGAAGTGGCCGGCCGAACCGGCAAGCCCCCCCTGCTCGACCGCGGCGCGGATCAGTTCCTCGGCGAAGAAAGGATTTCCGGCGGAGCGTTCGACGATGCGCCGGCGCAGATTGGCGAGCGAGGGATCGGCGCCGAGCGCATGGTCCAGGATGGTCGCGATCGCAGCCTCGTCGAGCGGCCGTACCGCGATCCGCCTGAAGTAGGATCGCTCGGTCCATTCGCTGCGAAAATCCTGCCGGAAGTTGACGACCATCAGCGTCGTCGTGCCGGCGATGCTGTCAGCCAGCGCCACCAGGAAGGCCTCGCTGGCCGGATCGAGCCAGTGCAGGTCCTCGACGACGAAGACGGACGGCTGCGCCAGCGCCACCGCATGCGCGAGCCGCTTGGCCGCATCGAGCAGCTTGATGCGGCGCAGCCCGACATCGGTGGGCACCGCGCTTCGATCGGCAAGCGGCAGTCCGAGGAAGTCCAGAACCAGCGGCAGATCCTGAACCAGGTCGTAGTAAGACAGCGTGGCGCCGACCCGCTCCGCCGCCACCTGCTTCGACATGTCGTCGTCGATGCCGAAGAAGGTCCGGTACAGATCGAGGATCGGCCGCAGCGGCGTCGCCCGGCCATAGCCGGTCGCGCGCGCTTCCAGGACGGGCAGCCCCGCGGCGCGACACGTCTCGAGGAATTCGAAGATCAGCCGGCTCTTGCCGCTTCCCGCCTCGCCCATGATGCCGACCACGGGTGAGCGCCCGGCACGCGCCTCCTCCAGCGCCTGATGCAGCACCTGCATCTCCGCGTCGCGGCCGACGAAGGGGCTGAGCTTCTGGCCGCCGCGGAACTGCTGGGTGGCGACCGGCGGCCGGATACGCATGAGCGCATGGACCTGGAGGGGATCGGAAATCCCGCGCAGCCTGCGCTCGCCCAGAGGCTCGACCTCGACCTGGCCGGCCGTCGCCTTCAGCGTCTCGGTGCTGATGGCGATCCCGTTGTCGGGCGCCTCATGCTCCAGGCGCGCCGCGATATGGACGGTGCGGCCCATCGCGTCGTACTGCTCCGACATGTCGGTCAGGAGTGAGCGCACCACGACCTCGCCGGTGTTGATGCCGATCCGCACCGGCGGCGCGTTCTCGATCTTGCGCACGTTCTCGATCATCGCCAGTGCGGCGCAGCAGGCGCGGACCGCGTGGTCCTCCTGCGAGATCGGCGCCCCGAACAGCGCCATCAGCCCGTCGCCCTGCAGCTTGTTGACCGTCCCCTCGAACCGCGCCACCGCCTCGCGCATCGCCGCGGTGATGATGCCGAGCCGTTGATCGGCTTCCTCCGCATTGAGCTTGTCGATGAGCGCGGTCGATCCGGAAATGTCGGCGATCAGCACAGTCAGTCGCTTGCGCTCGCCTTCGCGGGCACGCGCCCCGAGTTTCGGCGCCGGCGCCCGCGCGCCGCGCTGGCCGGCCGCCTGAAGGACAGCACCGCAATCAACGCATTTGTCGGCCTGCGACAGATTGCGTCGCCCGCAGGCCGGACAGGCGCGCGCCAGCATGGCGCCGCAATTCGCGCAAAACTTCGCCTCGGGGTCGTTCTGGTGCTGGCACGTGTCGCAGAACGTCATGGCTCAATAAAATCTAAGGCAAATTGTCACAATAACTTACGTGCGTGCTCGGTCGGCAGGCAACATGGCACGCGGCCGGGAATCATCCTAGCGCATCATAGCGAGTCGCAATAATGCGACCCTTTGACGACATTTCCGGAAGCCAGGCCCGCCCGCTGGCAAAGGCCGGTCCTCTACGCTAGGGTGAATTTTTCAAAACCAGCGCGTTTACAATCATAGGTAGGAGAAAAATCATGGGAGCACTTGTCGAAGACCCGTCGGTCGGGACCATCATCAACGTGCTGGACAACCGCTTCGCGCCCGGCGATCCGATCAAGGAAATGATCGCGGTTCAGAAGGAATTCGACGTTTTCAACGTGAAGGAGCATTCGCTCAAGAGCATCTGCAAGCTGCTCAACCTCGCGCTGCCCGACCCGAAAAATCGCCGCGGCTGGTTCAAGTACTGCGATCACCTGAGAAGCATCCCCTCCGACCGGAAGGACGTGACGGCGCACGACCGGATCATCACGGCGCTGAAGGAAAACCTGGAATCGAAGAGTCCGCTTCCGGTGAAATTTGCCTGGCACCCGGGCACCAAGCTCGAGGTCAAGGTCGGCGACCGCCCCTTCATCTTTTCCAAGGACGAATATCTGCTGATTTCCGCGCCGATCGGCCATGTCTAACACAATATGCAGCCGGCCGACACCGCGCGGGCCTATTACACCGGCAAGCTGAGGCGGCACGGAGCCACAGCGCGAGGCGTCGACTGGTCGAGCGCCGCCTCGCAATATCTCCGCTTCGCGCAGCTCGTGAAGGTCTGCGATCTCCGCAGGCCTTTCAGCCTCAATGATTTCGGCTGCGGCTATGGCGCCCTGCTGGAATATTTCGACTTCCGCCACCCGGACCTCACCGTGCGCTATCACGGCATCGACATCTCGCCCGAGATGATCGAGGCCGCGCGCGCCAAATGGGCGCACAAGCCTGCGGCGACGTTTTCCGTGGGCTCGCAATGCCCTGATATCGCCGACTATTCGGTTGCAAGCGGCGTGTTCAACGTCAAGCTGGATTGGCCGGTCGCGCCATGGGAGGCCTATGTCCGGTCGATCCTGGCCGACCTGCGCGCCAAGAGCCGGCGCGGCTTCGCCGTCAACTTCATGCTGCCGCTGGATGATGAGCCGTCGGCCGAGCAGGCGCTCTACCGGACCCTGCCGGAGCCGTGGACCGGCTTTTTGGCGAGCGAATTGGGCTGCGCCGCCGACACGCTGGCGGACTACGGCCAGCGCGAGTTCACGCTGCTCGCCCGCATCGCCTGAGCGCCGGCATCGACGCGCAAGGCGGCCGCACGCTTGCGAAATTTGTTATATGATATAATCAATTTGCCAAACCCCAGAAATCGCGCCGGGAGGCGAACCATGGCCAGACTGAAGCTGCCCGACATCGACGCGGTCGTCGCGATCGACATCCACACCCATGCCGAGGAACCCTGCGGCCTTCATGCCGACGACGGCTATGACGACTTCCAGGCCAGGATGGCGGACTATTTCAAGTCGCCGAACAAGCACCCTCCGACGGTGCCGGAGACCGCGGCCTATTATCGCGCCAAGAACATCGCCGCCGTGATCTTCCCTGTCGACGCCGAGCGCGAGACCGGGTTTCGCCGCTACAACAATGACGAGATGCTGGAAGCGGCCTCCGACCATCTCGACGTGCTGATCCCCTTCGTCTCGATCGATCCGCACAAAGGCAAGCTCGGCGTACGCGAGGCGAAAAGGCTGATCGCGGAGTTCGGCGTCAGGGGGTTCAAGTTCCATCCGACCATGCAGGGCTTCTATCCGAACGACCGCATGGCCTACCCGCTTTACGAAGCGATCAATGACGGCGGCGCGATCGCGCTGTTCCACACCGGACAGACCGGCGTCGGCTCGGGCATGCCCGGCGGCATGGGAATGCGCCTGAAATATTCCAACCCGATGTACATGGACGACGTCGCGGCGGATTTCCCGGACCTCAAGATCATCCTCGCGCACCCCTCCTTCCCCTGGCAGGAGGAGGCGCTGTCGGTCGCGACCCATAAGCCGAACGTCTACATCGACCTGTCCGGCTGGTCGCCGAAATATTTCCCGCCGATCCTGGTGCGCTACGTCAACTCGATCCTGCAGGACAAGATGCTGTTCGGCTCGGACTGGCCCGTGATCACGCCGGACCGCTGGCTGGCCGACTTCGCCAGGCTCGAGATCCGCGACGAGATCCGCCCCAAGGTGCTGAAGGCGAACGCAAGGAGATTGCTCGGCATCTGAGGTGGCGCGAGGGCATCTGGCGGATGTAGGCTTCGAGCCGAGCCTGGACCCAAAACGGTGTCCGCCATGTCAGCCGCAAGGTCGCTCGCGTTGCTGCTTGCTGCCGTCGCCGCGCTTCCCGCTGGCGCGGCGCCCCCTGCGCTTGCGCCTTCGCTGGTCGCATTCGAAAGCCCGCTCGCGGGCCGGCCGCCGCTGCAGGGCTATATGCGCCGGAGCCAGGGCGGCGGCCCGGCACCTGCGGTGGTGCTGCTGCATGGCTGCGACGGCAACGGCGCGCGGCTCGACGCGCGCTGGGGCAGCCGCATCGCGTCGTGGGGCTATGTGACGCTCACCGTCGACAGCTTCACGCCGCGCGGCCTCGACAACACCTGCACCAGCGGCGCGCCGACCGCGCTTGCCTTCGACGCCTACCGCGCGCTTGATTTCCTGGTGCGGGACCCCTCCGTCGATCCGAACCGCGTCGCGGTGCTCGGCTTCGCGCAAGGCGGCTGGCTCGCGCTGACCTCGGTCGAGCGCGGCATCCTCGAGGCGACCGCGCGCCACAAGTTCCGCGCGGCTATCGCCTTCTACCCGCCCTGCCTCGGCTTCAAGGACGACATGACCGTGCGCACGCTGATCCTGATCGGCGCACGCGACGACTGGACGCTCGCCGCCGAATGCCGCAACCTGGTCGAAGGCAGGGACGATTGGGGCATCGCGCGATCGCCCGGCGAAGGCGTGCCGATCAGCCTCGTCGTCTATTCCGGCGCGCATCATGAATTCGACGTGCCCGCTTTCGCCGGTGGCCTCGACTATTTCGGCCATCACCTCGAATTCAACCCCGCCGCGTCGGCGCGGTCGGTCGACGCGCTGCGCGAATTCCTGTATTCGACCATCGGCGCCAGCGCACTCGTCAAGGGGCCGGACAAATGACCATCAAAGCCGTTGTCTTCGATGCCTATGGCACGCTCTACGATGTGCAGTCGGTCGCCGAAATCACCGAGGAGACCTTTCCAGGCTACGGCGAGATGATCACGCAGGCCTGGCGCATCAAGCAGCTCGAATATTCCTGGCTGCGTTCGCTGATGCGCCGCTATGAGGATTTTTCCGCCGTGACGCGGGATTCGCTCGCCTACACCTTGCGCATCCTCGCGCTTGACCATGACGGTGCCGCCTTCGCGCGCATCATGGACAAATACCTTCATCTCGATCTCTATCCGGACGCGACGGCGGCGCTTGCCGCGCTGAAGGGCCACAAGCTCGCGATTCTCTCCAACGGCAGCCCGGACATGCTCGACGCGCTGGTGAAGAACTCGGGCCTCGACGCCGTGCTCGATGCGACGATCAGCGTCGATGCCAACAAGGTCTTCAAGCCCGCGCCGGAAGCCTATCTGCTGGTCGAGGAGAAGCTCGGCATCCGCCCCTCCGAGGTGCTGTTCGTGTCCTCCAACCCGTGGGACGCCTGCGGCGCCAAGGCATTCGGGTTCAACGTCGCCTGGATCGAGCGGGTGACGCCGCAGGCGATGGCGCTCGCCTGCGTGGAAACGGTTGCAATTGCGCCGCTGACCATGTTCAAGGCGATCAGGACGCAGATGGACGAGCTCGGCGTCGCGCCCGACCATCGCATCCGTTCGCTGTCGGAATTACCGGAAGTCGTTGCCACCTATGAGCCTTGAATCCGTCAAGAAGTTCTTCGCCGAGAAAGCCCCCGACATCACAGTGATGGAATCGCCGACGAGCTCGGCAACGGTGGCGCTTGCCGCCGAATCCTTCGGCGTCGAGCCTGCGCGCATCGCGAAAACACTCTCCTTGCGGGTCGGCGAGCGCGTGGTCCTGATCGTCGCGAGCGGCACCGCGCGCATGGACAACAAGAAGGTGAAGGCGGCCTTCGGGGGAAAGCCGAAGATGCTCGGCCTCGACGAGGTCGCCGATATCACCGGCCATGAGGTGGGCGGCGTCTGCCCGTTCGGGCTGAAGACGCCGCTGCCGATTTATTGCGATGTCTCGTTGAAAGCCTTCGACGTGGTGCTGCCGGCCGCAGGCTCGACGCACAGCGCAGTCCGAATTGCGCCGCAGCGCCTGGCTGAATTGACCGCGGCCGAATGGGTCGACGTCTGCCAGGCCGCGGTTGCGCCCGCCGATCCGCAAGAGCTTCACATCTGAGTGACCGGCGCCGCGCGGCAAGAGGTAACATTTGCCTGCCTGACGGAAATCGCGATCATCGGGGTCCCCTCCTTCCCCCTCAGCATCACGATTGGATTTCCAATGAGCGACAAGATTGCACGCCGCGACTTCCTGGGCTCGGTCGCGCTGGCCGGCGCCGCGGCCGCGACCGGGCCGAATTTCCTCACGACCTCCGCGCGGGCCGCGGAAGGAAAGCCGCCTCCGATCATCCTCGCCTCCGCAAGCGAGCTCGCCACCGCGATCCGCACCAAACAGCTCACCTCGAAGGCCGTGGTCGAGGCGCATCTCGACCGCATCGCCCAGGTCAACCCCAAGCTCAACGCGATCGTGCAGCTGACGGCGGAGATC
The DNA here is from genome assembly GCF_030378205.1 of Bradyrhizobium sp. NP1. Taxonomy (NCBI): domain Bacteria; kingdom Pseudomonadati; phylum Pseudomonadota; class Alphaproteobacteria; order Hyphomicrobiales; family Nitrobacteraceae; genus Bradyrhizobium; species Bradyrhizobium sp. NP1. Next base: position 1,475,925 of record NZ_CP127385.1, on the reverse strand, counting down.
GCGCGCAAGGAAGCCGACGAAGCCGATGCAGCGCTCGCCCGCGGCGAGATCAAGGGCCCGCTCCACGGCGTGCCGATGACGATCAAGGACACGCTGGAAACATCAGGCGTGATCTGCACCGGCGGCACCAAGGGCCGCGCCAATTACGTGCCGAAGGCCGACGCCACCGCGGTGGCGCGGCTGCGCGCGGCGGGCGCGATCTTCCTCGGCAAGACCAACGTGCCGGAGCTTGCGGGTGCGATCGAGAGCGACAACCTCGTCTATGGCCGCACCAACAACCCTTACGATCTTGCACGCACGCCGGGCGGCTCGAGCGGCGGCGAGGCCGCGATCGTCGCCGCCTGCGGCTCGCCGCTCGGGCTCGGCACCGACGCCGGCGGCAGCATCCGCATCCCCGCGCATTTCTGCGGGCTTGCCGCGATCAAGCCGACCTCCGGCCGGGTGCCGCGCACCGGGCAGTTTCCGCTGCCATTGGGCGCCCGCGCCTCGGTGTTTCACGTCAGCCTGATCGCGCGCCGCGTCGAGGACCTCGCGCTGGCGCTGCCGATCATCTCCGGGCCCGACTTCCGCGACAATTCCATCGTCGGCATGCCGCTGCTCGATCCGAAAACCGTGACGCTGAACGGCTTGCGCGTCGCCTGGTTCGACGACGACGGTGCCGCGAGCCCGACCAGGGAGATCGCGGCCGCGGTCCGCGATTCCGCCAGGGCGTTCGCCGACGCCGGCGTCAAGGTCGAGGAGAAGCGGCCGCCGGATGCGGAGAAGGCCTTCACCGTCTATTACGACATGAGCCGCGGCGATGGCGGCGTCGGCACCCGCGCGTTCCTCAAGAGCATCGGCAGCGATCAGATCTCGCCCTTGTTCGAGCAGGCGCTGACCTATTTCGTCGCGCCCGCGATGGCCAGCACCACCGAGGCGCTCGCCGCCTTCGTGCGCTGGGACCTCTATCGCAACGCGATGCTGCGCTTTCTGGAAAACTACGACGCGGTGCTGTCGCCGGTTGCGCCCTATCCGGCGATGGCCCACGGCACGAGCTTCGAGGAAACCTACCGCAAGGGGCTCGGCTACGCCGCGATGTACAACCTCACGGGATGGCCGTCGGCAACGGTGCGCATCGGCACCTCGCCCGAGGGGCTGCCGCTCAACGTGCAGGTCGCGGCGCGCCCGTGGCGCGAGGACGTCGCGCTGGCGCTGACAGCGCATCTGGAGAAGAGCTTCGGCGGCTGGAAGATGCCGACCGCGGTGTAAGCGGCCGGCATCATCGCGCCTAGTAGGTTCGCGATTGCGGCGGTGGCGCCGGCGGCGCCATCGGCTGCGGTGACGCGACCCGGCCGCGCGGCTGCCCTGGCGGCTGAGGCTGAGGCTGCTGCTGGGCCTGCGCGCTGGCATTGGACTCGAACACCGCGCGGCAGCTGCTCGAGAGCTGCGGCGTGTTCTGCCTGAGGCAGGCGACAATGCCGTCGACATTGGGAATCTGCGATGCGCAAAACCGCCACACATCGGGCGTGCAGGCCATCTGCTGTTCCCATGTGCCGCGATATTCTTCCGCTGACGCTGCACTCCCTGTCGCGCCGACCGCGCTTGTTGCGACGACAAGACAAAATGCAATCCGGCGCGCTCGCATGGCGGTTCCTTTCCTTCGTTCGATTGAGTTCCCCCGCGCTGCCGGTTCACGCTCGCAAATGAATGCGACGCCGGAAGGTTCGCACCGGACAAGAAAACGTGAAGTTCCCCTATTCGACCTTGCCGATCTTCTTCACCGCCGCGATCAGGCGCGCGCTGTCCTCAGTGACGAAGGCCGAGAATTCCGGCGCGTCGAGATAGGCGACGGGGCTGCCCGCGGTCTCGAACGTCTTCGTCACCTCCGGCGCCTTCACCGCCTGCGCCATCGCCTCGCGCAGCCGCGTCATCACCGGCGCAGGCAGCGCGCTCTGCCCGAACAGCCCGGCCCAGATGTAGAACTCGACATCCTTGTAGCCGAGCTCCCGGAAGGTCGGCAGGTCGGGGAAGCTCGCGATGCGCTCGGCGCCCCAATTGGCGAGCACGCGCATCTTGCCGTCGTCGACCTGCTGCTTCAGCGTGCCGGGTGCCGAGGCCAGCGCCTGCACGGTGCCTGACAACAGCGCAGTGAGCGCGGGGCCGGCGCCGCGGAACGGCACGTGCAGGAGCTTGATGCCGGCGCTGGCGGCAAACATCTCCATCGCGATGTGCAGCGTGCCGTAGGGACCGGAGGAGCCGTAGGGAATCTGTCCGGGCCGCGCCTTGGCATCCTCGACGAAGTCCTTCAGCGTCTTCCATGGCGCGGAAGCCGGCACGGCGAGCAGCGTCGGGTCGGCCAGCACGCGGGCAATCGGAGAGAATTGCGAGACCTCGTAGGCCACGGGGCGATCGAACAGGCGGTCGGCCTCGGGCAGCACCGCCAGCGAGGACAGCGTCATCAGGAGCGTGTAGCCGTCCGCTTCCGCGCGCGCGGCCTGTGCATTGCCGATCGAGCCGCCGGCGCCGCCAGCGCGGTTGTCCACGATCACCGGCTTGCCGAGGACGCGTTCGAGCGCGAGCGCCACCGGCCGCGCCGCAAGGTCCGCCTGGCCTCCGGCCGGAAACGGCACGATCATGGTGATGTTGCGGTTGGGATAGGCGGCCTGCGCGAGCGCGGCGCTGGAAAGGACCGCCGGCGCGAATGGCAGGCTGGCGGCGGCTTGCAGGAATTGACGGCGATGCATCGGCAGTTTCTCTCCCCAGCGCTTGTTTGGAGAGATCATGACGAATTTTGCCGGCTGGGCAAAGGCGCACGCGGCGTCACGCTGGCATGATTGGAGCGCTTGCGTCAGTTCAGCTCAGGCAGCGCCCGGATCATGATGCGGACCAGATCGGCCTGACGCCTGGCGCCGGTCTTGCGAAACACCTGCTTCAGATATTGCCGCGCGCTGCCCTCGGTGATGCCGAGATCGGCCGCAGCCTCCTTCACGCTCTTGCCGTCGAACAGCAGCAGCGCCAGCCGCGCCTGGGCCCGGGTCAGCCCGAACAATCCTCTCAGGCGAAGCTGGTTGCCATCGGCGAGGCCGATCAGCGGCAGCGAGGCGGCGATGCGCGGGCTGTCGTCGGTCGCCGAACGGCCGATTTCGGAGGGCCACACCAGCCGGGGAGCAAGCCTGTTCACGGGATCACCGTGAGGCCGAATACCGTCAGCAGCACAGCCCGCCGCGTTCCCAGAAGGTTCACGTCCGATCTCCGCAATCCGCTACCGCCAGGCCGAGGCCGCCTCCTCGGGAAGCGGCGCCGCCCCTGCGACTGAATCTCTCACGCTGAATCTCTCATGGAGCGGCGGCCGGAGTCCTGACGGGCCGGCCCAAGGATTCTGAAGTTTTTCTGAAATCCGCCCTCAGAATGCCTCCAAATGCCTGAAGAGACGCCAAATCGCGCGCACGGCGCCTTCGCATCCGCAAAAAAGCATGTCGGACCCGCCGCGGGGTGGGCGATTCGATCGGCCCGCAATGCGCGCCGCGTCTTGCAATCGGACCGGTTGCTGCTATCCCTCCCGCGGTCCGCACCGAGCGCCAAAGACCCGGGGGCAGCGTGCTTCGTTTTGCCGGCCATGAGATCGATTCGCAGCGCGCCGAGCTGCGCGGCCGCCATGGCCAACCGATCAGGCTGCGGCCGAAATCCTTCGACATGCTGCTCATGCTCGCGGGCAACGCCCGGCGCATCGTCAGCAAGCAGGAGCTGATCGAGGCAATCTGGCCGAATGTCCACGTCAGCGAAGACAGCCTGTTTCAGTGCATCCGCGAGATTCGCGCAGCGCTAGGCGATGATCGGCGCGAATTGATCCGCGCGGTATCGGGCCGCGGCTATCTGTTCGACGCGGACGTGACGCGCGAGCCTGCCGCCGTTGCATCGGCCGGCGAAGCCGCTGCGGGTGCGGCAGCGGAGACGAAGGCCGCGCCTGTCGGGAGACTGTCTCCATTCAGCACCGGCCGGCGGACGATTTTCGCAGCTATCGCCGGGCTCGGCATCGCAGGCGTTGGTGCGCTCATCGGTCTTGCGGTCGCCACACCCGTCTTCGGGCCCGATCCGATCTTCGCGCGAAAGCCGCCCGCCATCATGGTGGTTCCGATCGCCGCCAGCGGCGGCGACCCGGAATCGGCCGAGATGGCGGCGAGCGTCACGCTGCGCCTCACCAATGGGCTCGCCGGGATCGACGGCATCCGCGTCGTGGCGCCCCCCGCCGTCGCGACGTCGACGTCGCCGCGAGGGATGCGCAACGCACCTGCCGACTTCGTGGTCAGCGCCGAATTGGTGAAAGGCGCAAAATCATGGGAAGCGCAGGCGCGCATGACCTCGGCCGCGACAGGCGAGGTGCGCTGGACCACGTCCGTCTCCGTCGGCACGGAGGACGGCGATCCGGCGCTTCAGCAGTCCCGGCTCGCCGCAGGCATCGGCCATTCGCTGGCGCTTCGGGTCAACGCGCTGCTCAATGCGAATGCGCTGATGCGAAGCGGAGGCGATGACGCCCTGCCTGCCGGCAACGCCAGGGTGGTGATCGAGCAGGCCATGGCCGTGATCAACCAGACCACGCCGGAGCGGTATCGCGCCGCGCAGACCATGCTGGAAACGGCGCTCGCGGCCGACCCCGACAATGTCGACCTCGAGATCGCGCTTGCGGCGCATCTCATGCGCGGCATCCAGACAGTCTGGTACGATCCCGCCAATGCCGCCACGACCGAGCGCGACGCCCGTGCGATGCTCGAGCGGGCGCTGCGGGCGAAACCGACTTATGTTCCGGCACTCGGCGCCTATTGCCGCCTGCTCACCGCGACCAACCAGCTTGCCGAAAGCCTCGTGGCCTGCGCGCGGACGCTGAGCTTCGACCCGTGGGACGGGACCGCGCTGTTCAACCTCGGCCTGACGCAGATCCTGCAGGGACGCTTCGAGGAAGCGCTGGCGACATTCAAGCAGGCCGATGAATTCGGAACGCCGCAATTCTCACGCTGGACCTGGCTGCTCGGGGCGGGACTGGCCTGCATGCTGATGGAGCGTAACGAAGAGGCCGTGCCGTGGCTCGAACGGTCGCTCGCGATCACGCCGGGGACCGGACGCACCCACATGCTGCTGGCGGTGGCCTATCAGCTCCTCGGCCGTCACGAGGAAGCCAGGGCGGTGATGGCAAAGGCGCTGGAGCTGCGGCCCGGCTCGACGGCGCAAAACGTCTCGCTGCCGACCCGCAATGCCAGTCCGGTTTTTCTCGCCGCGAGCGAACGGCTGATCAAGATCGAGGTCGAACTCGGACTGCCCGAGCGTTAGGGCCGATTTGCCCCGACCGGCGTGAGCGCGGCCGGCAATCGCCGATGACTGCAGTGGCTTCGCGCAGCGCCCGCTGGTTGAAGCTCTGCGAGCTGTGAACGCGGCGACCGCTCCACTAAAAACTTCTTTAAGCGCGAGCATACGATGCGGTTGTCCCTTATCTACAGAACAAGGACGACACAACCATCTTCATGACAAGAAGGACTCAAATGAAACTCGCGACAATAGCACTGGCCTCTGCGCTCATGCTCCCTGGCACGCTCGCGCTTGCAAATACGGTTCGTCATGAGCCCGGCGTCAGGACCCATGTCATGCTGCACAGGGGTGTGCCGCTGACCAGCTCAGGTGCTTTGCGTCCGAACTACGGCAATCCGAACGGCGATCCGGATGGTCCGACCACATTGAGCGGGACCGGCTCATCCGAATTCGGCGGCTCGTCGGCCGGTACCAGTGGCTACAACTAACGAAAAAAGCCCCGCATGTCTGCGGGGCTTTTTTTGGCTGCGCGCGCTGCGAAAGAAGCTGGCCTTGATGTGCCCTGCATCGTCCGCAGTTCAGCGCCGTCGCGATTTCAGGTGTGTGTCGGCCAGTGCCGCTCACGGAACCAGCCGCGGTACTCCGACGACATCTTCGCGCGCTGCGCCTGCGACGCATGCCGCTTGCACGTCGATGCCTCTTCGCTACCTTCCGCCGCGCCCCACCTGATCTCGACGCAGTCGTTCGGGTTATAGGCCATCTCGAACGACGTTGCCCGGTCGATGACCTCCTTGAGCGAAAGCGTCCACTGCGAGCCATCGCTGCGCGTGTAGGATATTTTTCGCGAGCCGAGCTCGGAGGCAAGCACCCCCTGCAACTCGCCTTTCACGTCCTCGATGCTCTTGCCGCTCGGCATCGCATAGCGCGCTGCCCGCCGTGCGACGCGATCGGGAAATCCCCGCACGACGTCGATCGCGATCAACAGACGGAAATCACGCGCCGGTGTGGAGTAATCCTCCCAGGCTCCCGTCGTCTCGAAGATCGAGGGGCCGTTGGGCATAGCCACTTCGCCGGCCTGCTTTTCCTGATATTTCCGCCCGTTTTCGATCGAGGTGACCCGCGTCTTCACCTGTTCGTTCAGACTGGCGATCGCGTCCGTCATCGCTTTGACGGGATCAAGAGGCTCTGGCGACATCACGTCATCCATGCGATCGTAAAAGTCCTCGGCACTCATCTGTGACTGATCGAGCGAAAAATCGGCGTACTGCGGATTGCCGGCGATTTCGGCATTGGCCAGCCGCCGCAGCGAAGCGCCCTTGTCGCGCACGATCGGCCGGAAGTGCTTGAAGCCCGGGCTGCCGAGCGCAGGATCGTGCACGAACAGGAAATTGCCGCGCCAGAAACGCTTTCGTGTGATCGACCCGTCGGGCTCGGCATCGACCGCGAGGAAGACGCCCGGCTTGCCGTTCAGCTCCGGCACGCGGTGCACGAGCATCAGCACATGGCCGTAGGGGTCGGCGTACACCGTGCCCGGGCGCAGCGCATCCTGCGTCAGCGGGACAGTGTAGAAATCGGTGTTCTCGTCGCTGGCGGCGACCCGCACGGCGCCGGTGTGCACGACGTCGCCAACGTCCCGGAGATATTCGCTGAAATTTGTCGGCGGCTTTGGCTTCGGTTTCGCCGGAGCCGCAGGCGGCATGACCGGCGGCGTCTCGGCCGACTGTGGCCGGCCAAACAGGTGCAGAAGCCCCGGCGTCTGCGCAGGCGGCATGGCGTCGGCGACCGCAACGGGGGCGACTTCCTGCTCGGGTGGCGGCGGCGGACGCGTGGCCTCGGGATGCTCCATGTCGAACCACTGGTAGCACTTCGGAGCCTTGCCGCCGATGCCGCGCGAGCAATTCGAGTAGCCGAATGGCAGCCCGATCTTGTAGGCAAAATAGGCGCGCAGGAAGTACGCGAAATCGGCGCAGTCAGGGCGAAGGCCGGTCTTCGCATTGTCTTCGCCGCGACCGAGATAGTTGAACAGGAAATTGCGCGATTGATCGCGCAGGACTTCATGCCAGGCCTTCCAGGACAGATCCTGGTCAGGCGGTGCGTCGAACAGCTTTTCGATCCACGCGGCAAACAGCGATTCCGTCTCGCGATCCCAGCTATTGCGCACCTGCCAGAATCGACCGGGCGGAATAGACACAGGGTCGGGCTTGCGCGCGCTTACCGAGATATCGCGGGTGATCGTGCTGCAATCGGCCGTCGGGTGGTCGAGCGCCAGAGTAGCGTGCCACGTGCCCGCGGTCGGCTCGGCGACCTCGGCGAACCAGGAATATGGCCCACCGCCGTGCCGGTCGGATGATTTGACGGCGACGCTTCCATCGGGTGCGACCAGCGACATCACGCCCTCGAGCGGCTTCTCGGTGACGATCATGACGCGCAGCGGCACCCCCTTCCAGGGCGCGAACGGCGAGGGCAGCACCGAGAGCTCGGCTGCCTTCCCGCAACTCCCCGACGCCGCTTCGGCGGGCGCGCCCATCGTTGCGAAAATGAACGCGGCTGTTGCCGCAACGGCAAACCGGCTGGCGAAACGCATTTTGACAACCTTTCTGGAAGAACCTGGAATCGGACGCGGCCCTGCCGGTCCGATCCGCGAAGCGCGACGTCCCCGGTTCACCACGCTCGCCCCCTGCGTCCCATTGCTGTCTCTCGTCGCAGTCACCACTCCCACCGCGCGAGGCTCTCAAACGGATGAGGCCTGGCGCGCACCACTTGCAGCCACGTTTGTCGGGCGAAGCGCCGTAGATGTGGCGAAAATTGGCGCGGCGCGACTTTCTCTGCTCGTTGTTGCCGCACGGACACGCTGAGGTCAACGATCCTGACCCATGCGAATTGTCGTCCGGGCGGTCGGTTCCATCCCAAATGACACCAGCTCGCCGGCGTGATCCGGGTCAAATCGCCTGCGCGCAAAATCGAAATTCGCGAGTGGACTCAAGCTGATTTGGGTCGTCCAGTCCTTAAGCGAAAAATATTCCGCTTGGTTTGTCGGGCAAATCAGTGGCTTCAATCCGCGCGTCCCGCCTCGATCCGAGGGGCGTTGCGCATCGTCACGAACGTTGGGTGCGGGATGCGATGGACGCGATCGGCGCACGAGACGAATGCGCAGGCTCGCGGACGGCGAAGTCGTGTGGTCCTGGCATCCCGACGCTGATGCCAAGTTCGCGAGAGGCAAGCTCTCGCGGACGACGGTGGCAAGAAAGCCCGGTCACCGGGGAGAGCACGAAGGAAACCGTTAAAACCAATCGCGCGGGGAATGCCGGGATGTCCGGCTGTACCTGTGGTGACTAACTCGTGTGCTTTTCTTTACTGCACGCGAGGCTGCGGGTGCGGCTCGCACCCGGCATTCCCTGCGCCCTCATATCGAGGGTGGTCCTTGCAACGCTCGGGCGTTTCGCGCCGCGGGAACGTAGCCGCGTGTCTTTTGGCTGTTTGACAAACAAATCCGTATCGTAGGGTGGGCAAAGCGAAGCGTGCCCACCATGGGCTTGGCATACTATCAAGAAATCATGCCGAACTATCGACGTGCCAATGTGAAAGGCGGGTTGTTCTTTTTCACCGTTGCGCTTGCCGATCGTTCGAGCAATTTGCTAATCGAGGAAATCGATCGCCTAAGACAGGCTTACCGGACCGTTCAAGAACGACGTCCTTTTGAGACGATTGCCGTCTGTATTTTGCCTGATCACATTCACGCTCTGTGGGCATTGCCTGAAGATGACCGGGACTTCGCCACCCGTTGGAACCTCATCAAGAGCGGGTTTTCCCGCGGAGTCGACGCGAAGCCGAGATCACAAAGCAAGGTTTCCAAACGCGAAAAGGGAATCTGGCAGCGTCGCTATTGGGCGCACGCAATTCGCGATCAAGCCGATCTCGAGCGTCACGTCGGCTACATCCACTTTAATCCCGTGAAGCACGGACATGTGACGCGCGTTGCGGATTGGCCTCACAGCAGCTTTCATCGTTTTGTTGAACGCGGCTTGCTGGAGTCCGATTGGGGCGGAGACATGAAGGATATTGCGGGATCGTTTGGAGAGTGATCGGTGGGCACGCTGCGCTTTGCCCACCCTACTTCTTCTGCCCCCTGGCGAAGTGGCTGGCGAGAAAATCCGCCAGCACCTCGACGCGTGCGGGCCGCGGGCCGCCGGGCGGGGTGACGAGATGCACCGCAGCCTCCGGCTGCGTCCAGCCCTTGAGGATCACCTCGACCTCTCCGGAAGCGATCGCGTCGCCGACGATGAATTCCGGCAGGTCGGCGATCCCGAGGCCGGCGAGCAGCGCCGGCATCACCGCCTCGCCATTGTTGACGCGCAGTTGCCCGTCCGGCCGCACGCTGACCTGCTCGCCGCTCGCATTGGTGTAGTGCCAGACGCCGCCGCCCGACAGATAGGCGTAGCCGAAGCAGCGGTGCTCGGCGAGGTGCATCGGATGCGTCGGCCGCCCGTACTTCTTCAGATAGGACGGTGCGGCCACTGTGTAGCGCGGCATCGGACAGAGCCTGCGCGCGATCAGCGAGGAATCCGGCAGCCGCGCTATCCGCAGGCCCGCATCAAAACCTTCCCCGATCAGGTCGACGATCGCATCGCTCAAATGCAGGTCGACGGAGACTTCCGGATAGGCTTGCAGAAATTCCGGCAAGAGCGGCGCCAGCTCGCGCACCCCGAACGTCATCGGCACCGCCAGCCGCACCAGCCCGCGCGGCACCACCGACTGCGCCAGCGCCTCGTTCTCCGCCGCCTCTCCGTCGGCCAGCAGGCGGCCTGCACGCTCGGACAGTTTCTGCCCGGCATCGGTCAGCGCGAGCCGCCGCGAGGTGCGGTTGAACAGCCGCGTCCCGAGCCGTTCCTCCAGCCGGCTCACCGCCTTGGAGACGGTGGCCTTGGACAGCGCAAGCTCGCTGGCTGCCGCCGCAAACGACCGTAATTCCACGACTTTTGCAAAAATCGCGAGCGCTTCGAAGTCCGGAAGCTTGGCCATCCTGAACTCTCTTTCAGAAACAATGAGTTTCAATAGTTTCTATTTATATACCAGACCGGCGGTCTTATTCACAAGCTGATCGACAGCCAAGGCAACAACCAAGGCAATGGAGGAATCCAATGACCAAGAAACTCGCAGGCAGGGTTGCGCTCGTCACCGGCGGTTCGCGCGGCATCGGTGCAGCCAGCGCCCGGGCGCTCGCCCAGGAAGGCGCCAGTGTCGCGATCAGCTATGTCGCCTCCCCCGACAAGGCAAACGCGGTGGTTGCGGAGTTGAAAGCCAAGGGCGTCGACGCCCGCGCCTACAAGACCGACCAGGCTTCGCCGGAGGACGTCGAGCAGCTCGTCAACAAGGTCGCCAAGGATTTTGGACGGCTCGACATCCTCGTCAACAACGCGGGCGTGGCCATCGGCGGCCCGATCGACGATCCCAAGTCCGACATCGCGGCCTTCGCGCGTCAGGAGGCGATCAATGTTCACGGCGTCGTCACGGCGATCCGCGCCGCATCAAAGCTGATGGGTGAAGGCGGCCGCATCGTCACCGTCGGCTCCGGCATCGCGACACGCGCGTCATTCCCGGGCCTTGCCGACTACGCCGCCACCAAGGCCGCGATCGTCGGCTACAGCAAGGGCGCGGCGCGCGACCTCGGTCCGCGCGGCATCACCGTCAACGTAGTGCAGCCGGGCTCGATCGATACCGACATGAATCCAAAGGACGGCGGCGATTTCGCCGAAACCCAGCGCAAGCAGCACGCGTTGCAGCGCTTCGGCAGGCCGGAGGAAGTCGCGGCCGGCGTCTTGTTCCTGGCAAGCCCCGAGGCCTCCTTCGTGACCGGCACGGTGCTCAATGTCGATGGCGGTTTCGGCGCCTGACGCAATCAATCATTCAATAAGAGGAATAATCCAGTGATCGAACTCAGACCTTTCGCGAAGCTCGGCAGCGCCGACCACGGCTGGCTCAAGGCCAAGCACCATTTCTCCTTCGCAAGCTACCATGACCCCGACAACACGGGCCATGGCTCGCTGCGCGTGTGGAACGACGACGAGATCGCGCCGAACACGGGCTTTCCGGCGCATCCGCACGCCAACATGGAAATCATCACCTATGTGCGCGAAGGCGCCATCACGCATCAGGACAGTCTCGGCAACAAGGGGCGGACCGAAGCCGGCGACGTGCAGGTGATGAGCGCAGGCAGCGGCATCCGCCACGCCGAATACAATCTGGAGCCGATCAAGACCCGGATCTTCCAGATCTGGATCGAGCCAACCACGAAAGGCGGACAGCCGACCTGGGGTGCCAAGCCGTTCCCGAAATCCGATCGTTCGGGCAAGCTGGTGACGCTCGCGAGCGGCTTTGCTGAAGACGAGGAAGCGCTGCCGATCCGCGCCGATGCGCGGGTGCTCGCCACCACGCTGAAGGCCGGCGAGAGCGCGCAATATGCACCGACAAGGTCGCGTCACCTCTATCTGGTGCCGGCAACGGGATCGATCGAGGTCAACGGCGTCAAGGTCAATGCCCGCGACGGCGCTGCGATCCAGAACGAGCAAAACCTCACCATCACCGCGCTGGAGGATTCCGAGCTGGTGCTGGTCGACGCGGCCTAGCGCCTCCTATCTTCAATCCAACGCCAAACCAAGCGTGGCCGGGAATATCCGGTCACGACTGGCCCTCTCACCCCAGCCGTCATCGAAACCTCACGGAGAAACATCATGACAAAAGTGCTCGTGCTCTACTATTCCGCCTATGGCCATATCGAGGCGATGGCCAATGCCGTCGCCGAGGGCGCCCGCGAAGCCGGCGCCACGGTCGACATCAAGCGCGTGCCCGAGCTCGTTCCGCCCGAGGTCGCCAAGGCGTCGTACTACAAGCTGGATCAGGCAGCGCCCGTCGCCAAGATCGATGATCTCACCAATTACGATGCAATCATCATCGGCACCGGCACGCGCTTCGGCCGCATGTCCTCGCAGATGGCGAACTTCCTCGACCAGGCCGGCGGCCTTTGGATGAAGGGCGCGCTGCACGGCAAGGTCGGCGGCGCCTTCACCTCGACCGCAACCCAGCACGGCGGCCAGGAGACCACGCTGTTCTCCATCATCACCAATCTCCTGCATTTCGGCATGGTTGTCGTCGGGCTGAACTACGGCTTTGCCGGCCAGATGAAGCTCGACGAAGTGACCGGCGGCGCGCCCTATGGTGCAACCACGATCACCGGCGGCGACGGCAGCCGCCAGCCCAGCGCCAACGAGCTTGCCGGCGCGCGCTATCAGGGCCGCACAGTCGCGGAAACCGCCAAGAAACTGCATGGCTGATGCGATGCGGGCGGCATTCTCCTGGCGCGATGCCGCCCCATCTATCGGGTATCCCGCAAGGATATCCACACCCCTCGCAAGGACGTCGCCATGGTCGAAATGCTCTTTATGGCCCAGTTGGTCCGTCGCCCGCTGCAGGCGATGGCACGGCGCTGGTACTGCCGCAGCCTCTATCGCGCCTCGCGCGGCGCGATGCGCTGCCCCGAATGCACGGCTTCGTGAAGCCGGCGTGACGAAGCGTGATCGGCCGCGGATCGCGGCTATCTCCATTTTGCTCGCCTGCCGTAACTTTCCTGAAGCCCCCTCCCATTTCTCGCGGACGCGCCGGTCGCATTCGCGGGCGATACGCGCCAAGGTCTCATTAACCCTAATTGGATTCCCGCCCCGACCTGCCGGCGCCCTGTCTCGAATCCGCACGGATTCCTCCTCCCTCCGATCATGATCGATCCGATTAGCGCATCATTGGTGATTGCGGCCTAAAACCGTATCTCGACACGCGTTTCATCGCTGCGGGCGCGTGCAGCCGGGTGGCACGATCGTTGCTGAACCGGCGGAGAGGTTCACCATGCTGTCTCGACGCGACACATTGAAGGGCGGAGCTTGCGGTCTCGCCGCGCTATCGGGCCTGTTTGCGCCCGCGCCCCTTGTTGCGCGCGTTAACGACCCGGTCGGCTTCGGCGCGGCGGTCAGGCCGCCCTTGCTCGAGTCCGACGCCGATTATGCGAACGCGATCCGCAAATATTGCAGCATCGTCGTGCCCGAGGGCGGGCTGATCTGGAACGATCTGCGGCCCGACCGCGCGACTTTCGATTTTGCGGCCGCCGACCGCGTCGCGGCCTTCGCCATGAACAGCGGTCTGCGGCTGCGCGGCCACACGCTGGTCTGGTACGGCGTCATGCCGTCATGGACAGAGAGCCTGACCAGCCTTTCGCTGGCGCAGGACGAGCTTCTGAAACACATCGACACCGTGGTTTCGCGCTATCGATCGCGCATCGATTCCTGGATCGTGGTCAACGAGCCGCTGGCAGACGATGCCGCCGCCTTCGACGATCTCAGGCCGACGATCTGGCAGCGCGCGATCGGCATCGATCACCTCGCGATGGCCTTCGAAGCGGCGCACGCGGCCGATCCCGCCGCCAAGCTGTTCATCAACGAATATGACGTCGAGTATACAGGCGCGCGCTTCCGCAGCCGCCGCAAGGCCCTGACCGCGCTCATTCGCTTCCTGCTCGACCGCAACGTTCCCGTCCACGGCGTCGGCCTGCAGGCCCATCTGCGCGGCAACCTCACCATCGACGTCGAGGGCCTGCAGCAATTCGCCGCCGAGATGAAGGCGCTGGGTCTGAAGATCGCGATCACCGAGCTCGACGTCATCGACAACAAGCTGCCCGCCGACAGCGCCGAACGCGACCGGCAGGCCGCGCAGCGCGCGCAGACGCTATTGGCCGCGCTGAGCGACGGCGCTTCGCTGGACAGCGTGCTCACCTGGGGCATCACCGACAAATACACCTGGGTTCCGACCTATTTTAAGCGCGCCGACGGCCTGAAGAACCGGCCGCTGCCGCTCGACGAAAACTATGCGCCAAAACCGCTGATGCAGACGATCGCGCAGTTCTGCACCGTGCCCGGAATCTGACGAACGTGCTGCAACAGACCCTCCAATATTCCATTGCCAGCATCGTGTCGGCGGCCATCGGCCTGTTGAGCGCGATCTGCTTCACGCGGCTGCTTTCGCCGGAGGAGTACGGCGTCTACGTCGTCGGTCTCAGCACCGCCGGCGTGGTGTCAGCCGTGCTGTTCACCTGGGTGCGGGTGTCCGCGCTGCGCTTTCAGTCGGAAGGCGGCACCGTCGACGTCAGGAAGACGGTGCTGCTCGCCTATCTGATCTCGGTGCTGGCCGCGCCGATCGCCTTTGTCGTTGCGACAATGACGACCGCGGTGCCATCGGAGCGTACGCTCGCCGCGATCGGCTTCGCACTCGGCCTCGGCCTGTTCGAGATCGGGCAGGAGCTGCAGAAGGCACGGCTGCAGAGCCTCTCCTTCATGGCGGCCTCGATCGTGCGGGCCTGCCTTGCCTTCGCGCTGTGTCTGATCTCGGCCTTGCTCGGCGGCGGCGGGCTCGGCCAGCTCGCCATGGCGGCGGTGGCCTATTTCGTCACCGCGACCGTCTTCGCGCTGGTGATCTGGCGCAAGCCGCGCGCGCCGATCGATTTCACGGAGCTGCTGCGGTTCGCGCAATTCGGCGTGCCGCTCACGATTTCCGGCTTCATCTTCGCGATCCACGCCGCGCTCGACCGCATGCTGGTGTTTCACCTGATGGGCGACGCCGCGGCCGGCCACTATGGCGCGTCCGCCGACCTGGTCCGGCAGATCATCCTGATCCCCTCGACCAGCATCGCCTCGGCCACCATTCCGCTCGCCGTGCGCGCCTTTGCCCGCGGCGGCATCGAGGACACCCGCCGCCATCTGGAAACGAGCTTCGAGATCCTGCTGGCTGCGATCCTGCCGGCCGTGGTCGGCTTCGCGCTGACCGCCAATTTCGTCGCCGATATCGTGCTTGGCAGCGAATTCCGCGAGACCGCCGCCCAGATCCTGCCCATTCTCGTGTTCGCCTGGCTGTTCCAGTCGATCACGCAGTCCTATGTCCATGTCAGCTTTCACCTCGCCAAGCGGCCGTTCATGATCGCGTTGCAGGGCACCGGCATGCTGCTGGTGAACCTCGCCACGATGCCGCTCCTGATCGATCGCTATGGCCTCGACGGCGCGGCTTGCGCGCTGGTGATCACCGAACTGTTCGGGGTCGGCTTCGGCTGGCTGCTGGCGCGCCGGGCATTCCCGCTTCCCTTCAATCTGATGCATGCGCTGCGTATCGGCCTTGCCACCGCCGCGATGGCGCTGGTGCTGGCCATCCTGAAGAAGCTGCTGCCCGAGAGCCTCCTGACGTTCTGCATTCTCGTTGCCTGCGGCTCGGCCACCTATCTCCTCGCCGCGTTTGCACTTGATATCGTCGGCATCCGGAAAGCGGTGCTCGGTCCGCGCCTCGCGCGCCGCCTCGCTCTGTCCAAGCCTGCAGTGTAGCGATGGATGATCAGGACCGAGCGTATTGAGCGAGCAGATGTTGTTCGTCCCGAAGAATAATCTCGCCGTCGGCCGGCACCATATCGTCCGCCGGGCCAGCGCCGTCTCGCTTGCTGATTTCAGCGCGGCGCGGCGCGAAGCCACGCGTCCCCTCGCCTTCCGCGGTCCCGATTTCGATCGCCAGTTCGACGATACCACGCTGGTCTACGAGGCCGTCGACATCGGTGTCGCGCAGACCGTCCTGTTCGCGCCGCCGTTCTTCAATCTTGCCGACGAGATCGCGCGGACGGAATTCCATCAGGGCTCGCGACGGCTGAACGCCGAGATCAGGCCGTTCGACCGCCACGCCCAGATCTGGCTCCGCGGCAGCGCCGAAGGCATGGATATTCGCGCCACCGGCCCGCTCGGTGATTTCACGATTCGCGCCGCGCCTGATGATCGCGCGATCTTCCGCGACCGCCGTGTCATCTTCACGATGTCCAAGGACAACCCGATCGAATGGATCCTGGACTGGGTTCGCTTCAACCGCGACATCCATGGCGCCGATGCCGTGCTGATCTATGATAACGGATCGACCGCCTATGACGGCGCTACGTTGAGCGCGGCGCTACAGACCGTCTCCGGCATCGAACGATCGGCGGTCGTGGAATGGCCGTTCAAATACGGCCCGCAGGGCGCCAACAGCTGGGAGCATTGGGATTCCGACTTCTGCCAGCTCGGCGCCTGGGAGCATGCGCGCTGGTGCTTCCTGCAGGACGCGAGAGCTGCGATGAATTCCGACGTCGATGAGTTCGTGATCTCGAAGGCCGGCCGCTCGGTGTTCGAGGCGGCCGAGCAGTCGGCATTCGGTTTCGTGCGCTATCATGGCCGCTGGATCATCGGCGTGAACGAGCCCGCCGGACCCGACGTCGCGGACCGTCTGCCGCGGCACCGCGATTTCTCGGTTCTGATGCCGCCGGATCAGCGGTTCTCATGGCGCCGTGGCTGGCGCGACATGAACCGCTGTCAGCCGAAATGGACCGTCGTGCCGAGCAAATGCCCGGCCCACGTGCAATGGCATGTGCATTCGATCGCGTCGTGGCTGCCGTCCCGGCTGCCCACGAGCCGCGAGTTCTCCTTCCGGCATTTCCGCGAGATCGGCAGCAACTGGAAATATCAGCGCACCAGCCGCGTGCCGTTCGACCCGTCGATCCACCGCACCGACGCGCTGCTGACCGAAACCCTTACGCGGGTAGCTTGGGCGCGATGACGACGGCCTTGGCCGGACCGCCGCGCGACGCCGCAGAGCGCGCGAACAGCGCCTGGCCGGGCTTTTCGATCACGACATAGCTGACGCTTGCCACGGCGACCAGCACACAGACGAAGGCCATCGTCGCCAGCAGCGGCAGCCAATGGCCGCCGAGCACGATCAGCTTGCCGGCCTCGCCGCCAAGCGCTGAAACCGCACCGTCCGTCGTGGTGAGCGCGCGACCGGTCAGCTTTTCGATGATCGAAACCGGGCGGTCGACGAAATTGAAGATGATGAAGGCCTGCCACATATAGATCGAATAGGAAATCCGGCCGAGCCAGTCGTTGACGCGGTTCGACATCAGCTTCGAAACCGGCCCTGCCTCGAACGCGAAGACCAGCACCACCATGGCAAAGACGAGCGGTGCGACGAACGAATGGACGCCGCGGCCGGCCGTGGCGACATAGCCAAACGCGAGGATCACGGCCGCGACCTCGATCAAGGGGCTTGCGAAGATGTCGCGCGGACAGACTTGCCAGAGCCGGTAGCAGAAATGCCCGACCAGGAAGCCGTACAGGCAGCGGACAAATCCGAGATCGAAGGTTGCATCGATGCCATGCGCCGAGAACAGGATCAGTGTCATGAAGCTCAGGACCAACAGCAACGCCGCAAGGCCTTCGGCCGCGAAGCGATACCGCGCCAGCCAGCTCCGCGAGATGAAGATCACGGCTGCGAAGACAAGGTACGTCCAGAACTCGGCGCCGATGCTCCAGCTCGGCGGATTCCAGGTCAGTTCGTGGGTAAACCCGAACGGCTGCAAGAACGCGAGGTTGAGCGGGATCGTGGACGGCAGGTTGGCGCCGGCAAAAGGCTGGGCATAGAACGACGCGCCGCGGGCGGCGAGCACGGCCTTGGCGCTTTCGGCCAGCACGAAAGCGGTCAGCACGACCACATGCAGCGGCCACAGGCGGCCGAAGCGCCGGATGGCAAAGGAGCGAACGCCATCAGCGGTGCCGAGCCGGTCGACATAGCTGTGGGTGATGACAAATCCGCTCAGCACAAAAAAGAAATCGACGAACAGGAAAGCATTGCGGACAAAATCCAGCGAATAAAGCGGGCTGAGCAGATTGAGATGAAACAGCGCGACCAGCAATGCGGCGATCCCGCGCCAGCCGTCCAGCACGCGGAAATGCGCTTTGCCCTCGGCGCCCGATGGCGCAGCGATGTTACTCCTGATCATGGGACAGCCTTCCGAGTGCACGCCCGACCTTTTCGGCAAGCCAGGGATGACGCCGCAGCCGCTGTGCGGAGCGATCGCGGAGCACAAGGGGCAGGCCCCGCCAGCCGAGCGCGATGCTGACGTCCGTCAGGGGGAGCGGCGTCGCCCCGAAGCGCCGCTTGAACGCATAATTGCCGACACTGAGATCGAATTCGCGCACGCCCTGGCCGTGCAGGGCGGCCATCGTCCGCTCGATGATGAGACGGCTCGGCGAGCAGTGCGACCAGCGCCGGCCGGCATTGCTGATCCGCAGGAAGACGAACGTCTTGGCCCGCCTGATGCCGAACACCGTCGCCACGATCGCCTCGTCGCAGCGCAGCTCCGAGACGACGGCATAGCCCTGCCCGATGCCGGACCTGACGAGATCGCGATAGAATCTGGCGCGCGCGCCCTGGTTCAGGTTGAAGTGCAGCCCGAGACATTGCATGCGCGACTGCTGCTGATGATCCATGGTATCGAGCAGCCCCAGCGCCTCATCAGCATCGGTCAGCAGGCGGAATTGTGCGCCGGGATACCGGCTGAAGACGCGCCAGCTTCGCGGAAGCTGCATCCGCTTGATCGAGGCGCGGTAGGCATCGAAATCGTCGACCTCGATGAGGTTGCCGTTCAACGAGCATGAGCCGGTCCGCCCGAGCGACACCAGCGGATTTGGACGGCCGCCAAGCGTGGCCGGCATCTTCCTCATGCGCAGCAGGTCCGCGCCCTCGGGCAGCTGGCGCAGCGCCGCGAGCAGCGCCCGGTTCACCGCCTCCGCCTCCGCCGGATCATCGGAGGCGCCGGGGCCGAGAAGCGGTGCGTTGTAATCCGTGAGGTCGAGGTCGGCGAACTCCACGACCCGGATGCCGCCCTGCACGCGACGAACCAGCGGCACCAGCGCGACATCACGGCCGGTGATCTGCTCCGAGACGATCGCAATCAGCGGCGAGACATCGTCGAACGCCCCGTACCAGGCATCGAGCCAGAGCCTGCTCTGGAATACGGTACCTTGGTCCACCGCGCTCCAGCGCGCGGCTGCCTGCTTCCAGTCGCGCATGAACTCGACACGCAACCGGGAGGCACCTGACACTGCATGCCCGCTCGGCCGCCCGACTTCCAATACCGCCATCTCGACCAACTTCCACCCGCCTGCTTGCGAAAAGCCGTCCATCCGGGCCTAGCGGTCGTAGCGTCCCGGTTTGAACACTTCCTTATCGGTGCAGGTTCCTTGCTTGTTACGAACGCGATCGTGCGTGCCCGATCCTGTCTCGATATGAGACGGCGAGCGGCCCGATGTCTTCTGTCTGGCAAGATCAATGCCCGGCACGCATGCGCCGCTTACCGGAAGCTAATGTCCGCGATGTATGGCTGGTCGGGAATTCCCAGAGAACATGCCGGCCGCTCGCGAAATGCCAAAACATCCCGCCTTTCGGACGCTGCTGCTCGGCGCCGGGCCGCAGATGCAGTGCGGGGTCGGCCAGTTCACGCTGCGGCTCGGCGAGGCGCTCGAGAAGCTCGCGCCCGGCGAGACCACGTCGTTAACCTTGACACGGACCGAGGGCTCGATCGCGGCAATATGGCGCGCGACAAATTCGGCGGACAACGTGGTCTGCAATTTCCCGATCGTCGCCTGGAAGCGCGTGATCCTGCGTCCTCTGGTCGCGCTCGCATTTGCGCGGCTGCGGCGGCGACGCGCCATCCTGGTCCTGCACGAATGGGCTTCGCTGCACTGGCTGCGGCGCATCACCTACGTCCCGGCGCTGCTGCTGGCAAACCACATCGTGATGTTCTCGCCGCTGGTGCGCCAGGAACTCGCGTGTGATTCCGTGATCGGCTGGACCGCCGAAAGGTGCGTGATGGCACCGCTGCCGCCGAACATCGATGCGCCCGCCACGACCGCCGACTCCGACCTGCGCCGCCGCCTCGCTGCAGCAAGGAAGGAAGGCCGGCTGCTGGTCGGTCATTTCGGTTCGATCTATCCCGCGAAGCAGCCCAACGCACTGCTTCGCATCTGCGCGCAATTGAAGCAGCGCGGCGCCAATCCCCTGATGGTCTATGTCGGGTCCTTCATCCGCGGCATGGACCGTGTCGAGGAAGAGTTTCATGCGCGCGCCGCGGAGCTCGGGGTCGCCGATGACGTCATGGTCACGGGCTTCGTCGCGTCCGACGCCGAGCTGTTCGGCCTGTTCGGCGAGATCGACGCGTTCTGCTATCCGCTTGACGAGGGCCTCACCGCGCGCCGATCGAGCGTCCTCACCGGGGCACAGTCCGGCCGGCCGGTCGTCGTCACCGCGCCGGCCGATGCCGGCGAGCTTGCTCACCATCCGCGCTTTCGCGAGCTGATCGCGCGCGGCGCGATCGTGCTGGTGGCGCGCGGCGCCGGCGACGAGGCCTATGCGGATGCCATACTCGCCGCGGTGAAATCGACGCCCGCGCGGATTCCCTTCGACTTCGCCGGCTGGTGGCGTGACACCGCGGAAGCGATCCGGGCACTGCTCACTCCCTGACGCGGAAGCGCGCCAGATAGTGCAGGCCGAACACCGCGACCAGGAAGGTGATCCAGATCGGATCGTCGCGATCGAAGAAGAAGCTCTCCAGCGACGACAGGTAGATTCCGAACAGCCAGATCTGCAGGAACGCCATTGCGAGCGGGCCGCCATTGCCGCGGCGCTCGGCTTCGTGAAAATTTCGCAGCGGCGCGAACACCAGCACGGCCACGAGCAGCGCCAGCCCGGGCAGGCCCATGGCAAGCGTGGTATCGAGATAGCCGTTGTGACTGTGCGCGGCCGTTGCCGCCCACTCCATGCCTTCGGGCAGGTTCTTGACCGAGCTGCTGCCCCAGAAGGCGGCAAAACCGTAGCCGGTGAAAAGCCGGAGCTGCGCCGCCTGCAGGCCAAAGGTCCAGATGTCGGTGCGGCCGGTGAAGCTCGTGTCCAGCGGCAGCAGCCGCGCGATGGCGGCGAGGTGCTCGCTGACGACAGTGCCGAGCGTGAGCAGATTGAGCAGCACCATCGGCGACAGCAACATGATCGCGCGCAGCCAGAACGAACCGACGACCGCCGCAAGCGAGCTCAGCAAGATCACGCCCATGCTCAGCATCAGCGAGCTCTTGCCCGCGGAAAACAGCAGGAACACCGATGACAGCGCGACGATGGCGCCGCCCGACAGAAGCGCGCCGGAGCGGAGGACATAGATGCCGAGGAACAGCACCATGGCGATCACGGCCGCCGCCATGTTCTTGTGGCCGAACGAACCGCGCCAGCTGCCCGCGAGCGCCGGCTCCTGGGCGTCGGTCGCCAGGTGCATCGACAGATGTGGCACGAGCAGAACGCCGAGATAGCAGACGGCAAGCAGCATCAATGTCGCGATGCTGAACCATCGAATCAACTGGCTCTTCGATTTCGGCAGCAGCAGCAGCGTCGCAGCCACCGTGACGACGCATGCCGTCAGCGCGAAACGGCGGAACGAGGTGTCCGGCTCGAGCGACAGCGCCACGGTCGCCACGATCCAGCCGCCGAACAGCAGATAGGCAGGCGAAAGCAGGCTTGCGAACGCCGGCACGCTTTGGCGCGCCACCAGCGCCACCATCAGGAAAGCGAGCGCGCCGAACGCGGCGTAGGTCAGCGTCTCGTTGCCATTGGTCAGTTCGCTGAGCAGCACATTGCTGAGATCCGTGAACGGATGCAGCGATATCCAGGCGAGCAGCAGGGCGCCGACAAAGGTGGCGCCACGCACCACGTTCATCACCTGCTGACGGCGCAATCCGTCGACGATGACGCCGGCCTGCGATATGGTTGAAAGCTGGCTCAAGACACGATGTTCGTCGCTCGATAGACTTTAATGCTCAATGCCCGCCCGAGGCGGGACCGCAATTTCCCCGACGCCATCCCGATATGAGATGACGATCCGGCTCCTCCGTGCAGTTCTGGCAAAAGAGGTGCCAAAAAGGGCGAAACCGCCCATCGGGCCCCTTCGTTTGCCAGCTATGGCTAACGTGCGGCTCAGGACCGCAGGCGAAATCGCGCCAGATAATGCAGGCCGAATACCGCAACCATGAAAGTAAACCAAACCGGATCATGGCGATCGAGGAAGAAGCCCCCCATCGACGCCGCGTAGATTCCGAACAGCCAGATCTGCTGAAAAGCCATCGCCAGCGGTCCGCGGTTGCCATTGTTATCGGCGGCGTGAAAATCCCGCAGCGGCGCAATGACGAGCACCACGACCAGCAGCACGAGCCCTGGCAGCCCCATCGCCAGCGCGATGTCCAGATAGCCATTATGGCTGTCGGAGGCGGTCGCGAACCACTCCGCGCCGTCAGGCTGGCTCCTGATCCACGGACCTCCCCAGAACGCGGCGAAGCCATACCCCGTCCACGGCCGCAGCTGCGCCGCGCTTAGTGCAAAGCTCCAGATCTCCGTGCGACCCGTGAAGCTCGTGTCCAGCGGCAGCATCCTGGTGAGGCCGGCGAGACTGTCATCGATCACGGTGCCTATGCTCAGCAGGTTGAGCAGCAGCAACGGCGTCAGCATCGCCAGGGCGCGAAGCCAGAACGCCCGCACCACCATCGTCACCGACGTCACCACCAGCACGGCAAAGGACAGCACCAGCGAGCTCTTGCCGCCGGCTCCGCAAAGAAACAGCGCCGTAAGCGCGACGATCGTGATGCCGGACAGCCACGCGCCGGAACGCAGAACATAGATGCCAAGGAACAGCACCATCGCCATGACCGCCGAGGCGGAGTTCTTGTGGCCGAACGACCCGCGCCAGTCTCCGGCCAGCGCCGGCTCCTGGCCGTCGGTTGCCAGATGAATCGACAAATTCGGAACCAGCAGGAGGCCGAGATAGCAGATCGCCAGCAGCCCGAGCGTGGCAACGGCGATCCAGCGCGCCAGCTCGCCTTCGTCCTTCGGCAGTAACGGCATGGCCGCAGCCACCACGAGCGCACAGGCCGTCAGCACAAATCGCCGCAGCGAGGTGCCCGGATCGAGCGAGGTCAGCACTGTCACGACAATCCAGCCGCCGAACAGCAAATAGCCGGGCGAGGCCAGCGTCTTCAGCCCCGGCATGTTGTCGCGGATCACCAGTGCGGCCATCAGCACGGCGAGGCAGCCGAATGCCGCGTAGGTCAGCGTCTCGCTGCCCAGGGTTACATCGCCCCAGTGCTTGTCGCTGAGATCGGGGAACGGATGGAGCGAGACCCAGGCCAGCAGGAAAGCGCCGACGAACGCCGCACCCCGCGTCACATCCATCACCTGCTGCCGGCGCAATCCACCGACAACGGCTTGAACCCCCGGCGCATCGAACAACTGACTCAAGAGCTGCCCTTGGCGGCTTTGTAGGGTTGCGGCTCGATTCCGACCGACGCCAGCGCGCCGCCGACGGCGATGATGATCGGATGCAGGGCGATGAGCGGCTGGCGCTGCTTGAAATAGAGCCTGACGGCGCGAAACAGCGAGAGCGGGAACAGCGCCAGCATCTTGGCCAGCAATCTCGCGCGCAACCAGACGGTCCGCGCCGCCTTGAACTCGACCAGATAGTTGATGGCGCCTATCCGCAATCCGCGCAGCGCCAGCCAGTCCGACCGGACACGGCTCGCCGGCACGGTTTCGGTTATCGTCGCAGCCGCTTCCCAATAGAAGCGAATGCCGCTCCTGCGGCACCGCGTGAAGAAATCAAGATCGCCGCCGCCGAGGAAATTGAAGCGCAAGTCGAATGCCGGCTCATCCAGCCGCTCGAATACCCGCCGCGCGATAAGGCAGTTGCCGGATCCATAGATCAGCGGCACCGGCCCGCTCACCGCGTAGGCCGGATGAAACGCAGGATGACCTTGCAGTTCCGGCCGCGCGTCGTCGGTAAAGCGCGGCACAACGGGTCCGCCGACGACCTCGGCCCCCGTGGCTTCGGCGGCGCGCACCATTCGCTCCAGCCAATCGGCGGAAGCGATCTCGTCGTCGTCGATCATGAGAAAATGCGAAGCTTCGGGGAATGCCTCGCGCGCCGCTTCGAAGGCGGCGTTGATCGCGTGGCAGTTGCCCTGGCGCGGCTCGATCAGGCAGAGCCCGGCGAGCCCGCTCTGGTCAAGAAAAGCCGCAGCGACCCCCGCTCCTTCCCGTGCCACCGCGTCGTTCTCGACGACGACGACGGCGAAGCGCCGCGTGGTCCGCTGCTGCGCGAGCGACTGCAATGTGAGCTCAAGATGTTGCGGCCGCCGAAACGTCGGCACGCAGACCACCGCCTCGATCGATCGGCCAAGTGACCGCGTCATCGCGACTGCGACACGCGGCGGTTTCACGCTGAAGTCAGAACTGTCCATCGAGGCTCGCATTCGCGATGTTCTTTGCCGGCTATCCGACCGCCGCGCCAGCCCGGCGAATCCTGATCGGCTCCGCGAGAAGCGCGGCCAAGCGCGCCGGTTTCGATGGACGATCTAGAGAACTGGCTGGCTCTCGGCAACGCCGACGCGATCGCTCATCGAGTTAACTCTAATACACCGCGCATTAACCAAGCGTGAATCAAACGTAAACGCCGCGCGTTCGCCAGTTGCGCTTCGGCACCGAACTTGCTGCGTGAGGTGCGCAATGAGACGCGTGAGTAGCAGAGCAGTTCTTCCGGGTACCGCACGGGCGCAATCGCCGGCCATTTGCCGGCGATCGGGCGCGGCGCTCGGTGCCGACGGGCGACGGGCCGCAATCGCGGGGTCCTGCCGCGAGACAGATGCTGCCTCGCCGATCCCGTTTTTGCACAGCGCCGCGAGTGGACGCCGCTTAAACGCTTTCTTTGCCATTTGGGTGAATAGTCCCTCAATGCGTATGGTTAATTTTTCCTGTTGCGTTGGTGTTGCGCGGACCATTCGTGCGCGGGGCGTTGCCCGAAGCGTACCCCCTCAGCCGATGCGGGCAGTTCGAACGGAAGCTGGGGACCATGCTTGTCTATGACCAGCCGATAAATCAGGCCAAGGATCCGGCCAAGGATCAGACCAAGGATCAGGCGAACGATCAGCCCAAGGATCAGGCGAAGGATCAGGCGAAGGATCAGGCGAAGGATCAGCTCAGGGATCAGGGCGCGGATCAGGCCAGGCCCGAGGGGCGGATAGCTGGGCGGTCCCCCGCCGCCTTCAGCGTGTTCGAGCTCAGCGGATTGCTGTGGCAACGCAGGAAAGCCATCCTCCTCGCCGCGGTGATCTGCACTTGTGCTGCGGTTGCCATCGGCAAGAGCCTGACGCCGCGCTATACCGCGTCCGCGCAGCTCTATGTCGATCCGCGCGAACTGCAGCTCGTCGAGCGCGAGCTCACCCCGCGCACGCAGGACGTGTCGGGCCTCGCCATGGTGGTGGAAAGCCAGTCGCGGCTGATCACCTCGAACGTGGTGCTGCTCCAGGTGATCGAGCAGAACGGCCTCGACAAGGACCCGGAGTTTGGCGGGGAGTCGAAGGGCCCCCTGGCGTCGCTGCTCGGTCTGTTCGGCATCGAGCTGCACTCGGCCGGTAGCGCCAAGCTCGCGCAGATGACCGCGCTCGAGCTGCTGAACCGTCACATCACCATCCGCAAGACCGACCGCAGCTTCGTGGTCGACGTCGAGGTGTGGGCACGCGAGCCGGAAAAGGCGGCGCGGCTCGCCAACGCCATCGCCAGCGCCTACCTCGCGGAATCCAAGAACACCCAGGCGACTGCCGCGCGGCGCGCCACGACCGATCTCTCTTCGCGGCTGAAGGAACTGAAGGAACGGCTGCGCAACGCCGAGACTGCGCTTGCCACCTACAAGGCGCAGAACAATTTCGTCGGCACCCAGGATACGCTGATCAGCGACCAGCAGCTTTCCGCCTCCAACCAGCGGCTCGCCGCGGCGCGGGCGCAGACACTCGACGCCCAGGCGCGCTACGACCAGATCGAGGCGAGCCGCCGCGCCGCGACCGACGTCGGCGCCATCCCCGAGGCCCTGCAATCGCCGACCATCGCCAACCTGCGGGCGCAATATGCTGAGACGCGCAAGCGCTATGCGGAGCTGGCCGCCGAGCTCGGGCCGCTGCATCCTGCGCTGCGCCAGACCGAGAAGCAGGTCGAGGACCTGCGCCGGACCATCAACGAGGAGCTCGACCGCGTCGCGCAGTCGGCGAAGAACGACCTCACGCGCGCCCGCGACTTCGAGGCATCGCTCGGCCGGGCGCTGGACGCGCAGAAGCGGCAGAGCCTTCAGCTCGGCCAGGCCTCGGTCCGCCTGCGCGAGCTCGAACGCGACGTCGAAGCCAATCGCGACGTCTACCAGGCGTTTCTCAAGCGCTCCCGCGAGACCGAGGAACAAGAGAGCCTGAATACGTCCGCCGCGCGCATCACCAGCGAAGCCAATGTGCCGCAGCGGCGCTCATTCCCGCCGGCGATGAGCCTGATCGCCATGATCGGCTTCCTGCTCGGCGGACTTGCCAGCGCGGCCTGGTTCGTCGCCGCCGATCGGCTGTCGCCGGAGACGGAACGGCCGCAGCCCAGGCAGAGCGAAACGACATCCCCCGCTTCAGCGGCGAAGCAACCGGCCGACCGGGCATCGCGGCCGCCGGTGGCTGCGGTGGAAAAGCCGCTGATTGCCCGTTTGCAGGAATCCGACGTGATCCGCACGCTTGGCAGCATTCTGATGATCGGCGGCAGCGCCGACGTCTCGCGCCTGGGCTGGCCGACGCTGCGTCCGGGCTTTCCGCTGACGACGCTGCTCAATGCCTTGCGCGACATCCGCGCCGCGGTGGCGCGCCGCGCGCCCGGCAACGCCATGCCCGTGATCGCCGTGATCGGCGCCGGCAGCGGCGAGGCACGCAGCATCGCCGCGCTCAACTTCGCGCTCGCCGCCGCGCGCGACAAGGCGCGGGTGCTGATCATCGATGCCGACCCGCAAGCGCGCCAGCTCTCGAACAAGGCCGCCCGTCTCGGCAAGCCCGAGCCGAGCCGGCTCGGCTGGCTCTCGATCGGCAACAGGGCGGCGGCCGCGATCAGGACCGAGAACGGCATCTCCATCCTGCCCTTGGCCAAGAGCAGCCGCGCCGCCGAACCGATCGACAAGGCGCTGGCGCAGGCGCGCTCCGCCGACGGTTACGATCTCGTGGTGCTTGACGGTCCGGCGCTGCCCTGGAGCGCCTCCGACCGGCACTTGATCGAGGCGGCCGACGGCATCATTGCCGTGTTGCCGGTCGATCTCGACATCAACGACAGCATGGAAGACATCATCACAGCACTGGGTGACGCCCAGCACAAGCTCGCCGGCGTCATCCTCAACGAACTCAGCGCGCCGGCTGCGGCGCCGCAACGGGATCGACGATATGCTTGAGCGCCGCATCAACCCGCTCGGAAGAGCCGCAACCGCCGACATCCGCCGGATCACGCTCGGCGGCCTGCGCCTTGCCGTGCTCGATATCGAGCAGACCGCGAATTTCATGATCGAGATGGCGTTTCCGCATCGCCGGATCGGCCGGCCGCTCTATTTGACCTCGGCCAATGGCGAGGTGCTGGCGCGCTGCTCGACCGAGCCGATGACCGAGCGGCTGTTCCGCTCGGCCGACCTCATCAATGCCGACGGCCAGCCGCTCGTCACCGTCTCGCGCTTCAAGTCGCCGACGCCGTTGCCGGAGCGCGTCGCCACCACCGACCTGTTCGATATCGTCGCCCGCAAGGCCGCGGCGGCGGGGCTCACCTTCTACATGTTCGGCGCTTCTGAGGCGGAAAACGCCGTCGCCGTTGCCAACGTGCAGAAGCGGCATCCGACCTTGCGGATCGTCGGACATTCCCATGGCTATCTGCGCGGCGATGCACTGCGCGCCAAGGTCGACGAGATCAACGCCCTGGCGCCGGATTGCCTGTGGGTCGCGCTTGGCGTTCCCTACGAGCAGGCCTTCGTCGAGGAGTTCGCCTCGAAGCTCGGCAATGTCGGGGTGATCAAGACCTCGGGCGGGCTGTTCAACTTCCTCTCGGGCAGCCGCGCCCGGGCGCCGCGATTGCTGCAGGACGCCGGCCTCGAATGGGCCTGGCGCATCTGGCTGGAGCCGCGCCGGCTGTTCTGGCGCTATCTGACCACCAATCCGCGCGCGCTCTATCTGCTGTTCAACGAGAGCCCTCCCTCGGTCACCGATCCGACCAGGCAGAGCTGACTCTTCTTTTGCGGGCGGCGATCTCCACCGCGCGGGCCCGGGCATCGACCGCTGCCCGCCGAACGCGGACGCCGCAAGCGGCGCCCGCAGCCGCAGGCGCGCCTAGAGCGGCTTGATCTGCACCTTGCGGAATTTGACCACGCCGGAGCCGTATTGCAGCGCGAACGGCCCGCTGAGATGCTTTGAATCATCCACCTCGGCGGTCTTCTGCCCGTTGAGCACGATGGTCAGATGCGGACCCTTGGCCGTGATCTCATAGGTGTTCCACTTGCCGGCCGCCTTGGGCATCGGATCGACCTTGGCGACATCGACGATCGCGCCGGTGCCATAGGTCGGATCCGGGCGCTTGTCGAAGATGTTCACCTCATAGCAGATCTTGGCGTCGATCTTGTCGGACTGGTCGCAACGGATGAAGACGCCGCTGTTGGCCTCCTCGTCGACCCAGAACTCCGCCCTGATCTGGAAATCCTTGTATGAATTTTTGGTGACAAGATAGGCGAGGTCCTTGCCGTCGAGCTTGTCGGCCACCAGCGCGCCGTCCTTCATCTGCCAATTGGCCTTGCCGACCTCGCTCCAGTCGCCCTTGTTGCTGGCGTCGAGCAGCGTGATCCAGCCGTCGCTCTGGCCGGACGCCGTGGTCGCATATTGGAATGCGGCAACGCCGACCAGAAGGCCCGCCGCGAGTATCGACACATGCTTCATCAGTTTATTCCTCCCGCCAGGATGTTTTTGTTGGCGCGCAAACGTAGCACCGCGGCTTCAGGCGTAAATGCTTTTTCATGCTGCAGATGCGTTGTTTCGGCCCGCAACGGTGCTTGCCACGCATGCGTGCGCGCGCCTTGTCGGCCGACAAAGCGGACGGCTAACATCCGAGGAAAAGCGCGCTCGGTTCACAATGTTGGGAGGATCAGATGAAGGCGACCAGGCGGTTCTTGCGATCTCTGGCGTTACCAGTGTGCTTCGCGGGGATGCTGTCGATCGGTTCGGCGGCGGAGCTCAATCCCGCAGCCGTGGTCTACAAGCTGCCCGACCAGATTCCCTGGGGGCCGGTCAACGCCGCGGGCGCCCAGGTCGCCGTGGTGATCGGCGATCCCAGCAAGCCGGGCTTCTACATGGTCTACAACAAGTGGACCAAGGGCAACCATTTCAGCCATCCGCACTTCCACCCCAACGACCGCTACATCGTCGTGCTGCAAGGCACCTGGTGGGTCGGCTCAGGGTCCAAGTTCGATCCTGAGCACGGCACCGTGCCGATGCCCGTGGGAAGCTTCGTGACCCATTACGGCAAGCAGGTGCATTGGGACGGTGCCAAGGACGAGGACGCGGTGCTCCTGATCATGGGCGAAGGGCCGGCGACGGCGACCAAGGTCGCGGAGACCAAATAGCTCAGACCGCCGCGCGTCGCAGCCTTGGTCGCGGCCTCAGCGCGCGACCCTCCGGCTGCAGCGGCGGTGACACGAGCGCAGGGACCGGACCGAGCAGCGTTGCCATCTGCAGCGGCGGCAGCGGCTTGGAGAACAGGAAACCCTGCATCTCGTCGCAGCCGCGCTGCCGCAGGAAGTCGCGCTGCTCCGGCGTCTCGACACCCTCCGCGATCACGGTCATGCCGAGCGCCTTGCCCATGCTGATGATCGCCTGGGCGATCGCCTGATCCTCGGCATCATCGGGCAGGTCGCGGACGAACGAACGGTCGATCTTGATGGTGTCGATCGGGAACTGCTTCATCAGCGACATCGACGAATAGCCGGTCCCGAAATCGTCGATCGCCAGCCGGATGCCGCGGCTCTGGATCGCGTCGAGGGTGCGCACCGCACGGGCGACGTTGCGCATCATCATGCTTTCGGTGACCTCGAGCTGCAGCAGCGACGGCGACAGGCCGCTTGCGGCCAGCGCCTCGTCGATATCCTGCAGCAGGCGCTCGTCGGCGAACTGCCGTGGCGAAAGGTTGACCGCCATCGTCACCTGCCGCAGGCCAGCCCGCCGCCAGGCCATGGTCTGCCCGCAGGCCTGCTCCAGCACCCAGCGGCCGATCGGCACGATCAACCCGGTCTCCTCGGCAAGCGGAATGAATTGCAGCGGCGGCACCGACCCGCGATCCGGCAGGGTCCAGCGCAACAAGGCCTCGACGCCGGTGATCTGGCCGCTCGCCATGTCCACCTTGGGCTGATAGAGCAGCGAGAACTGGTCGCGTTCCAGTGCGCGGCGCAACGCAGCCTCCAGCGTCAGGCGCTCGATCGATTGCGGCTTGATGTCCTGGGAGAACAGCCGGAAGCCGTTTTTGCCATCCTCCTTGGCGCGATACATCGCCATGTCGGCATTCCGGGTCAGCGCCTGGGCATCGCCGCCGTGTTCGGGATAGAGCGCGATCCCGATACTTGCGGTGGTGTGGCACTCATGGGCTCCGAGCTCGACGGGCTGGCCGAGCACCGAGAGCAGGCTGGCGGCGATCCGTTCGACATCCTCGACCCCGCCGCACTCCTCGAGGATGACGACGAACTCGTCGCCACCGAGCCGCGCCACCACATCGCTCGCGCGCAGTGCGCGGCTCAGGCGGTTCGCGACCTCGAGCAGCAGGAGGTCGCCCGCCTCGTGCCCCAGCGAATCATTGACGACCTTGAAGCGGTCGAGGTCGATGAACAGCACCGCAAGCCGCCGCTGATGCCGCTGCGCGGTCGCGATTGCATAACGCAGCAGGCCGTTGAACATTTCGCGGTTCGGCAGCCGGGTCAGGCTGTCATGCGAAGCCAGATATTCGATGCGCTCGTCCGCCTCGCGCTTTTCGTCGGCGCGGTCGAAATTCTCGAGCGCGAACGACACATTGTCGGCGAGCCGCTGCAGCAGCTCGGCGAATTCGGGCGTGAACGTGTGCCGTTCCGCGGAGATGAAGAGGATGACGCCGACGGTCGCCCCCCGCACCAGCAGCGGAAACGCGGCGCCCGACTTCGAGCCGCCTTCACGGGCCACCGGGTGAAACGCGATGCCGCGCGGATCGCTGAGATAGTCGTTGCTGATGCAGGGCTGCCGCGAACGGAAGGCGGTGCCGCTGAGGCCGCGCCCCTCCTCCCGCTCCGCGTCGGTGGAAAGCCGGATCGTCCGCATCCGTGCCGCCATCGGCCCCGCCACCGCCGCCATCTCGAGATCGTCGCTGCCGGGACTGGCGAGGGCGATGCTGGTCGAGAGGAACTTGCCGCCCTTGGCGATCGCGTGGCAGACAAGCTCGAACAGCTCGGCGCGGGATTTCGCCCGCACGATCGCTTCGTTGGTTGCGCTCAACGCGGCGAACATCCGCGCCAGTTTTTCCTTCTGCTCGTCGGCTCTCGCCTTTTCGTCGGCACGGTCGAAATTCTCGAGCGCGAAGCAGATGTTTTCCGCAAGGCGCTGCAGCAGCCCGATCAGTTCGGGGCTGAACGCATTGAGCTCGATCGAGCGGAAGATCAGGCAGCCGATCGCGCGACCGTCCTTGAGCAGCGGCAGCGCCGCGCCGGACCTCATTCCGCTTTTGCGCGCGACTTCGTGGAAGTTTCCGGCGCGGAAATCGGCAAGATAGTCGTTGCTGATGCAGGGCGCGCGGGTGCGGAAGGCGATTCCGGCAATGCCCTGGCCTTCCGGGCGATGCGCATGCGCCGA
The DNA here is from genome assembly GCF_030378205.1 of Bradyrhizobium sp. NP1. Classification (NCBI taxonomy): domain Bacteria; kingdom Pseudomonadati; phylum Pseudomonadota; class Alphaproteobacteria; order Hyphomicrobiales; family Nitrobacteraceae; genus Bradyrhizobium; species Bradyrhizobium sp. NP1. The sequence continues at coordinate 1,444,009 of NZ_CP127385.1, read as the reverse complement.
GAGCCGCACCTGCATCGCTTGCGTGCGGTAGGGCCCGGCGGCCGCGACGTTTTCCAGGAAGATCTCGCCAGGCCGCTCCAGCGCGATCGCCGTCGAGGTGAAATGACCGCCGACCAGCGCCGCCTCGCAGACCAGATCGAACAGTTCGGCGCGTGACTTGGCGCGCATGATCGCTTCATTGGTGGCGTGGAGCGCGGCGAACATCCGCGTCAGTCGTTCCTGGTCCGCATCGGCCCTGGCCTTCTGCTGCGCCCGCTCGAAATTGTCGAGAGCGAAGCAAATGTTCTCGGACAGCCGCGTCAGCAGCGCGACCGTTTCTCCGGTGATCGAGGCTGGCTCCCGCCGCGTCACCATCAGCACGCCGACGCTCGCGCCGTTGCAGATCAGCGGCAGTGCCGCGGCCGCACCGACACGTCCGCGCTCCGCACCCTGGCGCCAGGCGAGCGAACGGGCATCGTGGAGGAAGTCATTGCTGACGGACAATTTCCGGTCGCGAAACGCGTGGCCGCAGACGCCGGAACCTTCAGGCGTGCCCGCCGCGACCGAAATATCGCTGCTGCGAAGGCGCGCGATGTCCTCGCCGAAACCCGCAGCGAAACGCAGCAGGCTGGTGTCGGAATCCAGCAGGAACACGGCGACCGCGAGGAAATCGCCACTGGAGAACGCCGCCTCGCAGACCTTCCGGTAAAGCTCTTCCGGCGATTTCGCATACAGGATCGCCTCGTTGGTCGCGCTCAACGCTGCAAATATGCGGGCAAGACTGCTCTGCAAAACGTTCGCTCCCTGCGGCCAGGCAAGCGCGCCGCGTGGAAATTTGTGCGTAGGCGGAACCTAAACCGGCGTTAGGAACGGTGATAAACTGCGATTCAAAGTAAACGGCTTGCCAATGGAGGCGGCGAAAACTCCGGAAAACTACCAACCCTGGCTGGGCTCCCTCGAAGGGCGGCCCCGGCCCGCGAACATCCGGCCGCTCGCTGCAATGCACCCATGAATTCGCGCCGAGCCGATTGCCATCGCGCGATCGCTTTGCGAGCATGGGCGGAACAAGACCCGCTTCCGAGGCGGGCAGGTTGCGAGGAAAGCTCATGCCGATCGTCCAGGCCGACCGTCTTGCGCAGATCGGCGCGGCGCTGCTGAAGGCAGCCGGCGCATCGGAGGAAGAGGCAAGCGCGGTCGCGACCGGCTGCATCAACGCCAACCTCGCCGGCCACGATTCCCACGGCGTGATCGCGATCCCGACCTATATCGACCGCATCAAGGCCGGCCATATCGTGCCCGGCGCCCCCTTCACCATCGTGCAGGAATCGCCGACGACGACGGTGATCGACGGCAATTGGGGTTTCGGCTTTCGCGTCAACGCCAGGGCCATGGCGCTGACGATCGAAAAGGCGAAGACCGCCAACGTGGCGGCGTGCACCGTGTTCCGGCAGAGCCATGTCGGGCGGCTTGCCGCCTATCCGTTGATGGCGGCGCGCGCGGGCATGATCGGAATTGCCACGGCCGATTCCGGGCGCTCGCCGAAACATGTCGCGCCCTTCGGCGGACGCGAGCCGCGGCTCGGCACCAATCCGATCTCGATCGCGGTGCCCTCCGACCTCGAGGCGCCGTTCTATCTGGACATGGCGACCTCGGCGGTCGCCGCCGGCAAGATCCAGCTCGCGGTCGCCCGCGGCGAAGCGATTCCGAAGGGCTGGATCATCGACGCCGAGGGCCGCCACACCACCGACCCCACGCAATATCGCAAAGGCGGCGCGCTGCTGCCGCTCGGCGGCAGCGAAGGCTACAAGGGAAGCGGCCTTGCCGCGATGGTCGAGGTGCTGTGCGGCCTGCTGACGGGCCTGGGCTTCGGCGTCGAGCCGACCGGCCGGCACAATGACGGCTGCTTCATGGCGGTGTTCAATGTCGCCGCCTTCCGTCCGCTCGATCAGTTCAAGAAGGACGTCGCCGACTTCGCCCGCTACCTGACATCGACGCCTCCTTCCGAAGGCTCGACCGGCGTGCTCTGTCCCGGCGAGGTCGAATATCGCTGCGAGCAGCGGCGCCGCAAGGAGGGCATTGCGGTCGAGGACGCGACCTGGGACAGGCTGCGCGTGCTGGCGCGGGACTACAAGGTCGCGGACGAGCTCGGCCTTGCGTGAACGGGCCGGACAGGAGAGCGGCATGACGCGGCAGATGAAACTGATCGGCTTCCTGCAGGCGCAGAACTGCACCAATCTGCCGAGCTCGTGGCGTCATCCGGAGTCCCGCGACGATTCGATGTCGGCTGATTACTACCAGGAGATCGCCAGAATCCTGGAAGCCGGCAAATTCCACATGGCCTTCTTCGACGATCGCCTGGCGATGCCGGACCGCTACGGCAACGACCACGCCCACACCGTCGAATACGGCATCCGCTGCGTGAAGATGGACCCGCTCATCGTGCTGACGACGATGGGCATGGTCACCGAGAAGCTCGGGCTCGCCTCGACCTGCTCGACCACCTATTTCGAGCCGTTCGACGTGGCGCGTCGCTTCGCCACCCTCGACCTGATGACCGGCGGCCGCGCCGGGTGGAACGTCGTCACCTCGGTCAATGACGGCGAGGCGCAGAACATGGGGCGTGAACACCACCTCGAGCACGATCCGCGCTACGACCGCGCCGACGAGTTCATGGAAGTGGTGCTTGGCCACTGGGATTCCTGGGAAGATGGCGCGCTGATCATCGACAAGAAGAGCGGCCGCTTCGCCGACCCCGGCAAGGTCAAGCGGCTCGACCATGAGGGAGCCTTCTTCAGATCACGCGGGCCGTTCACGGTGCCGCGCTCGCCGCAGGGTCATCCCGTCATCATCCAGGCCGGCGCCTCCGGTCGCGGCCAGCGCTTCGCCGGCCGCTGGGGCGAGGTCATCTTCACGGCGGCGCGCACGCTGGCGAACGCACGGCAAGGCTATGACGCGATCCGCAACGAGGCCGCAAGGGCCGGCCGCGATCCCGACCAGATCTTTCTCTGCAACCTGGTGACGCCGGTCTGCGGCGCGACCAAGGCAGAGGCCGAGGACAGGATGGCGGTGATCGGGAAGCTGCCGCTTGAGATCGACGCGCTGTCGCTGCTGGCGGAAGGCCTGAACTTCGACTTCGGCGCCAAGGGCATCGATGAGCCGCTGACGACGGAGGAATTGCAGGGCATGCAGGGAATGCTCGGCATCCGCGACGGCGTGCTGCGCACCTCCGGCAAGAGCAATCCGTCCACGCGCGATTTCATCACCTTTTCCGGACGGGGCCAGACCCAGGACGCCATCGTCGGCGGGCCGAAGGAAGTCGCCGACCGGCTGGAAGAAATGTTCGCGGGCCGCGGCTGCGACGGATTTGTCATCGCCGCGACCTATGTGCCGGGCTCCTACGCCGATTTCGTGCGCCATGTGGTGCCTGAATTGCAGCGCCGCGGCCTGTTCCAGAAAGACTATGCCGGCAGGACGCTGCGCGAGAATCTCGGCCTGCCGCGCCCGGCCGCCGGCGCCTGGAAGAGCAAGCCGCAGGTCGCGGCCGAATGAGCTGAGATCATCATGCGTTGGCTGAAATTCACGGCCTCGGGCCAAACATCCTGGGGCATCGTCGAAGGCGACGGGGTTGTCGGCGTCGAAGGTGATCCCTTCGGTGAATGGCGGCGCACTGAGCGGTCTTATCCGCTCGACGGCGTCAGGATCGAGGTGCCGCTGATCCCGCGCACCTTCTATTGCGTCGGGCTGAACTACCTCACCCACCTGAAGGAAGCCGCCAACAAGCGCGGCGAGGTTCCCAACATCCCCGACCGGCCCGAGATCGGCTACCGCGCGCAGAACGCGCTGATCGCCCATGACGAGGACGTGGTGATCCCGGCTGATGCCACCGAAAAGATCCACTATGAAGGCGAGCTCGTCGTCGTCATCGGCAAGAAGGTCAAGCACCTCACCGAGCACGACGCGATGTCCTGCGTGTTCGGCTATACCATCGGCAACGACGTCAGCGAGCGGACCTGGCAGAAGGCGGATCGCGGCCTGTGGCGAGCCAAGAACGCCGACACGTTCAAGCCGATGGGGCCCTGGATCGAGACCGAAGCCGATCCCGATAAGATGGAGACCATCGTCAGGTTGAACGGGAGGCAGACCATCCGCTTCCGAACCGGCGACATGATCTTCGGCATCGTTCCCTTCATCGTCGAGCTGACGAAGTACTTCACGCTGTGGCCTGGCGACGTGATCTGGATGGGAACCGACGGCGCCTCGCCTGACCTGAAGGCCGGCGACGTCGTCGAGATCGAGATCACCGGCATCGGCACGTTACGAAATCGATTTGTCACGGAGAACAGATGAGCCGCTATTCGACAGCCCACTACTTCCTCGAAGCCCTGGTCGACCTCGGTGTCGACTATATCTTCGCCAATCTCGGAACTGACCATGTCTCGCTGATCGAGGAAATGGCGCGCTGGGACAGGGAAGGCCGCAAGCATCCCGAAATGATCCTGTGTCCCCATGAGGTGGTCGCAGTCCACATGGCGGGCGGCTATGCACTCGCGACCGGCCGCGCACAGGCCGTGCTGGTTCACGTCGATGCCGGCACCGCGAATGCCTGCATGGCGATCCAGAATCTGTTCCGCTACCGCCTGCCGGTGATGCTGTTCGCCGGCCGCGCACCGCACACGTTGCATGGCGAATTGAGGGGGTCGCGCGATACCTATGTGCATTTCGTGCAGGACCCGTTCGACATCGCGAGCATCGTCCGCCCCTATGTCAAATGGGAATACTCGCTGCCGTCGGGCATCGTGGTGAAGGAGGCGCTGGCGCGCGCTTCCGCCTTTGCGCAGAGCGACCCGCCGGGCCCGGTCTACATGATGCTCCCCCGCGAGACGCTCGCGGAGGAATGGGACGAGACGGACATGCCGGCCTATCCGCCGGATCGCTATGGCGGCATCAAGACCGGCGGCGTCGAACCGGCGCGGGCCGAGGCGATCGCGAAAGCCCTGATGGAGGCGAACAACCCGGTGGCGTTCACCGCTTATCTCGGCCGCAGGCCGGCAGCGGTGGCCGCGCTGGACCGGCTGGCGCGCGCCTGCGGCATCCGCGTCGCCGAGTTCAACCCTGTCGATCTCAACATGCCGCAGGATTCCCCCTGCTTCGCCGGCAACGATCCCTTGCCTCTGCTCGAAGGCACCGACCTCGGCCTGCTGCTCGACACCGACGTGCCGTTCGTGCCGCAGTCGGCGAAGCGCGCGAGCACCATGAAATGGATCCAGATCGACATCGATCCCTTGAAGGCGGATTTTCCGATGTGGGGCTTTGCCACCGACATCCGTGTCCAGGGCGATTGCGCGATCGCGCTCGAACAGGTGCGGCAAGCGGTCGAGGCGCGCGCCGATGAATCGTACCGCAGGCGTGTGGCGGAACGGATCGCAGGCTGGAGCGGCACGCGCGAGGCGGCCGATCAGCGCCGCGCGGCGGCATCCGCCAACAAGGGCGTCTCCGGCGCGCTCAACCCGGCTTTCGTGTTCGCGACCCTCGGTGCAAAGCTCGCGCCGGATGACGTCGTGCTCAACGAAGCGATCCGCAACGCGCCGGTCCTGCAGGAACATCTGAAGCGCACGCAACCGCGGAGCTATGTCGGGCTTGCCGGCGGCGGGCTCGGCTTTTCCGGCGGCATGGCGCTGGGCTTGCGGCTCGCGGAGCCGAAACGGCGCGTCGTGCAGGTGATCGGCGACGGCGGCTTCCACTTCTCCTCGCCCGACAGCGTCTACGCGGTCGCGCAGCAATACCAGCTCCCGATCCTCACCGTCGTGGTCGACAATGGCGGCTGGCAGGCGGTGAAGTCGGCAACCCAACGGGTCTATCCCAGGGGCGTCGCCGCCGAGACCAATCAGTTCCAGTCGCGCCTGACCTCGGGCCGGCAAGGCGAACGGCGCGATTTCGCCGGCGTGGCCAAGGCTTTTGGCGCCTATGGCGAACGCGTCAGCGAGCCGGATGAGCTCGCCGCGGCGATCGACCGCGCGCTCGCCGCGCTCGACGACGGCAGGGCCGCGGTGCTGCATGTCGACGTCACGCGGCTTTAGGGAATGACGATGAAGCTGCTCAAGCCCTTCATGCTCGGCGCCTGCCTGCTCGCGCTCGCAAGCCGGGTTGTGCTCGCGCAAGACGATCCCGCCAAATATCCGGCCCGCCCGATCCACATCGTGGTCGGCTTCGCCGCCGGCGGCGGCAACGACATCATCGCGCGCGTATTCGGGCAGAAGCTGTCCGAAAGCCTCGGCCAGCCGGTGATCGTCGACAACAAGCCGGGCGGCGGCGCGATCGTCGCGACCGAATATGTCGCGAAATCCGCGCCCGACGGCTACACGCTGCTGATGAGCGCGAGCGGCATATCGATCAATCCGGCGGTCTACGCCAAATTGCCCTATGACGCCGTGCAGGACTTCGTCGCAGTCTCGGAGCTCGCGTCCTTTCCGCTGATCATGATCGTGAATGCCGCCTCGCCGATCAGATCGGTGGCCGAGCTCGTGGCTTACGCCAAGGCCAATGCCGACAAGATGAACTATGCGAGCTCGTCGGCCTCGTTCCAGCTCGTGACGGAACTATTCAAGCAGAAAACCGGCGCACCGATGCTGGCGATCCCCTACAAGAGCGCCAACGAGTCGGTGCTCGCGGTGATCTCCGGCCAGGTGACGACGACCATCGCCGATGCGGGTCCGGTGGTGAGCCAGGTGAAGAGCGGCACGGTGCGGGCGCTCGCGGTCGCCGCGCCTGCGCGCATGGAAGATCTGCCCGATGTGCCGACCATGAAGGAGGCCGGCGCCGACGTCGACGCCGTGCTGTGGAGCGGCATCTTTGTCCCGAAGGGGACGCCTGCCGCGATCGTCCGGAAGCTCGAGAGCGAGCTGATGCGGATCGCGAACCTGCCCGACGTCGTCGCCAGGCTCAAGCTGCTCGGCATTGAATGCGTCGGCACCTCGTCGGAGGAATTCGCGCAAATCCTCAACCGCGACATCGCCCGCTGGGGCGAGGTCGCGAAAGCAGCCAATATCAGGATCGAGCCGTAGCGCGGCCGCGGTCCGGGAGCACCGCGCTGATCACGACGGTCGCGAGGGCCGCGATCACGGCGTTGAGGATGAGAGCGCCGAGCCCGACATAGAACGTATAGCTGGCGTCGCCGAAAGCGAGCGTCGCAAGCGGCTTCAGGCCGTTGCTCCACGCCGTCCATGTGCCCCAGCCGATGCCGGCCGCCCAGCCGAGCAGCAGCGCTTCGGCACGGAACCAGCGCGTGAACAGCCCGAACACCAGCGCCGGGAAAGTCTGCAGGATCCACAGGCCGCCGAGCAGTTGCAGGTCGAGCGCATATTGCGTCGGCAGGAACAGGATGAAGGCAAGCGCGCCGAGCTTCACCACCAGCGAGGTGATCTTGGCAACCGAAGCTTCCCCGGCATGGCTGATGTCCGGATTGACATAGGCCTTCCAGACATTGCGGGTGAACAGGTTGGCTGCGCCGATGCTCATGACGGCGGCCGGCACCAGCGCGCCGATCGCGATCGCCGAAAAGGCGAAGCCCACGAACCAGGAGGGGAACAGCGCCTGAAACAGCGCGGGTACCACATCGTTGGGCGAGGTGACCTTCACGGCGGCGGCATAGCCCATATAGCCGAGCAGCGCGATCAGGCCGAGCAGCAGCGTGTAGGCAGGCAGCAGGATCGCGTTCTTGCGGATGGTGTCGGCCGATTTCGAGGCGAATATGCCGGTCAGCGTGTGCGGATACATGAAGGCGGCCAGCGCCGAGCCGAGCGCGAGGGTCGCATAAGCGAGCATCTGCGAGGGCTTCAGGATCAGCCCGGTGGCGCCGCCCTTGGCCACGAACGCGTCGTTGGCCGCGGAAAACACCGCGCCATAGCCGCCAAGCTTCGCCGGCACCAGGACTACGGCGACCAGCACCACGATATAGATCATGATGTCCTTGACGAAGGCGATCAGCGCCGGCGCACGCAGCCCGGAGCTGTAAGTGTAGAGCGCAAGGATGATGAAGGCGGCGATGATGGGCAGCTCGCCGGTCAAACCCATCGCCTTGATCACCACGCCCATGCCGATGAGCTGCAGTGCGATGTAGGGCATGGTCGCGGCGATGCCGGTGAGGGCGACCACGAGCTCGAGGCCGCGCGATCGGTGGATGCCGTGAACGACGTCGGCCGCCGTGACGTAGCCGTTGTCGTAGGCCACCTTCCACAGGATCGGCATGACCGCGAACACGAAGGGATAGACGATGATGGTATAGGGCAGCGCGAAGAAGCCATAGGCGCCGACCGCATAGACCAGCGCCGGCACCGCGATGACGGTATAGGCGGTGTAGAAATCGCCACCGACCAGGAACCAGGTGATCCAGGTGCCGAACTGCCGGCCGCCCAGCCCCCATTCATCCAGATGCTCGCTGACCGGGCCCGATTTCCAGCGCGCGGCAAAGAAGCCCATCACGGTGACGAGGGCAAAGAAGAAGATGAAGATGGAGAGCGCAACCCATTGGATCTGACCGGCCATGACGCGTACTCCTCAATGCGCGTCGTCAGGTGAGCGGCTGCGATAGACCAGCCAGATCAGGAGCGAGGAGATCGGCACCCAGGCGAGCTGGTACCAGTAAAAGAAGGGAAAGCCGAACAGCGATGGCTCGAGGAAATTGTAGAACGGCACCCACAACAGGCCGATGAAGGGCAGCAACAACAGAATCCACATGAGGAGCTCCGCCTTTTGGCCAAACAATATCAATGTCGCCAACAGATACCAGAGGCCAGATCGCTGCCGTCGCGCAAACTCGCCGGCGGAGGCCCCCCGCTGACCACAGGACTGGAGAGGAGCATGGATGCCGGGAATCGTTTTCGGCATCGGCCAGACGACCGACCCGAATCGGCCGACCGCTGTTCGGACACGTCTTCCGAGCCGGCGCTGGCGCGGCGGTCGGATCGGCCACGCCTTCAGAATGCGGGCGCCTCGCCGTTCCGGCCGTAGGTGATGCGGGGCGTCTGCACGGTGCCGTCGGGTTGCTTCTTGGCGGCCGAGATGAAGATCCGGGTACCGGGGGTAATCTCGCTTTTGTCACCCATCACATAGGTGACGACGACCGTTTGCGGCGTCACCAGGATCTTCTTCTCGCCGTCCTTGTATTTGACCGACAGCACCGGCCCATCGACGCCGGTGACGGCCTGCTCGACATTGCCGTTGGTCATCTTGCTCTTCGGCATCAGGTCCCAATCATAATGGCCCTCACCGGTGCCGCGCATCGATTCCGGGAAAATGTGGACTTCGATGGCCTTTTGCGTGCCGTCCGCCTCCATCATGCCGGCAGAGCCGACGAACATGCCGGGCTTGATGTCGGCCATGGTCGCCCGGACGATGGCGACATAGAGCGGCTTGTCGGTCACGGTCAGCCTGAATTCCGCACCGTCCCGGCTCTTGACGACATAGACCGGCCCGTCGATGCGCTCGACGGTGCCACGGATGCGAATGGTTTCCTGCGCGCTTGCCGGCCCTGCGATGAGCAGGAAAGAGGAGGCAGCGACGGCGATTTGTGCGAAGCGAAACATGATGATCTCCCGTTGTTGCAATGTTGCCTCGCCAACCCCTTTGGCGCGCGATTATTCCGGCATCCGCAGCCATCACCATTTCTGGTTGCGCCGCGCCGCAACAAGATCGCGCGGCAATCGACGTTCCCAGCGCCATCGCATAACGTTGTCGCCAATCAAGACGTGACGGCGCAGCCGATCATTCCCTGGGGGCACGCGACCGGCACCATCATGGGGAGAAGAAAATGACATTCCGACAGCACAAGCGCGCATACCTGCTGGCCATTACCGCAGCTCTGACCGGTCTCGCGCACCAGGCCGCAGCCCAGACGGCGCCCGACCTCGATCGCCTGACCGCAACGCAGGCGGCCGCCGACCTGTGTGCCGGCAAGGTCACCAGCCAGGCACTGGTCGAGGCCGCGCTGGCCCGCGCCAAGGCGAGGGCCGATCTCAATGCCTTTGTCACGCTCGACGAAGCCGGCGCGAAGAAGGCCGCTGCCGCCTTCGATGCCAGCCGCAAGCGCAAAGGCGCCTGCAAACCTCTGGGCGGCGTGCCCATCGTGATCAAGGACAATATCGAGGTGGCCGGCCTGCCGTCGACGGCGGGGACGCCGGCACTGAAGGATTTCGTGCCGCGCAAGGACGCGCCCGTCGCCGAGAAGCTGCGCGCCGCCGGTGCCATCATCATCGGCAAGACCAACATGCATGAGCTTGCCTTTGGCATCTCCGGCTACAACCCGTCGTTCAAGACCGGCCCTGAGCCCGGCGTGCGCAACGCCTATGATGCAGGCAAGATCGCCGGCGGCTCGTCGTCGGGCACGGCCGCGGCGATCGGGGCGAGAATCGTGACCGCGGGGCTCGGCACCGACACCGGCGGCTCGGTGCGCATTCCCTGCGCACTGAATGGCTGCGCTTCGCTGCGGCCGACCGTCGGGCGCTACCCGCAAGGAGCCATCGCGCCGATCTCGCACACGCGCGACACCGCCGGCCCAATGGCGGCGACGGTAGCCGATGTCGCCCTGCTCGACCGCGCCATCGCCAGCGGCGGAGCGGTCGCACCCGCCAATCTCAAGCAGGTGCGCCTCGGCGTCGTCAAATCCATGCTCGCCAATCTCGATGGCGATACCGACGCGGCGTTCCGATCCGCGCTCGACAGGCTGAAGGCGGAAGGCGTCACGGTCGTTGACGTGGAGATGCCGAAGCTGGGCGAGCTCAACAGCCAGGTCGGATTCCCGGTCGCGCTCTACGAGGCCTATGACGACATGGTGGCCTATCTGAAGCACACCGGCACCGGCATCAGCATCGACCAACTGGCGAAATCGATTGCAAGCCCCGACGTCAAGGGCACCTATGACGGGCTCGTCATTCCCCGCAAGCTGCCGGGGCCCGACAATTCGGTGACCGACGCCAAGCCCGCCTATGAGGCCGCGATCAAGACCGCGCGCCCGGCCTTGCAGGCCCTCTACCGTGACACTTTTGCCAGCAACAGGCTCGACGCCATCGCCTTCCCGACCACGCCGAAGGTCGCCATTCCCGCCAATCCCGACGCGAGCAGCCTCGCCAACTTCACCTTGTTCATCCAGAACACCGATCCCGGCAGCAATGCGGGCGTGCCCGGCATCCAGATCCCGATCGCGCTCGGCGCCGCCAGCAAGCTGCCGGTCGGGCTCGAGCTCGACGGCCCCGCGGGAAGCGACCGCCGGCTGCTCGCGATCGGGCTCGCCATCGAGAAAGTTTTCGGCCGGCTACCGCCGCCGGGCAAATGACATTGCGACGACAAAGGCGGTAGAGAGGAAGCGCTATTTCACGACCTCGGCGCCGACCTTGCAGATCGCAGCGTCCTGATCGCCGGTGCCCCCGGAGCATCCGACGGCGCCGATCAGCTTGCCGCCCTGCACCAGCGGGTAGCCGCCGGGGCTTGCGGTCAGTGTCGGATCGAGCGTCGCGACATAGGGGTGACCGGTCTCATAGGCGTTGTAGAAAGCCCGCGACTCGCGACGGAAACGCGCCGAGGTGCGGGCCTTGCCGATAGAAATCGAGCCTGACGCGATCTGCGCGCCTTCCATTCGCTCGAACATCACGGGTTCGCCGTTGGTGTCGACCACTGCGATGTTCATCTTCCAGTTTCGCTTCTTGGCCTCGGCTTCGGCGGCAGCGACGACCTGCTTGGCAAGCTCGAGACCGATCGACTGGCCGTAGGGGATGTCGAAGGGCATCACGTCTGGCGTTCCACCCGCCGACGGCGGAGTGGTGGGCGCCGGTGTCTGCGCCTGCGCCAGTATCGGCGAGGTCATCAACACGACGGCGCAGGCCGCCAGGGTCATCGAAACGATCGGTCGCATTCTATCCTCCCGGTTCAAGTCTTGTTTTGTTGGTGCATCGTCCTGCAGCAACCCCGGACCCGGACCGATATTCCGGATCGCCGCAGGCGGCATCCCTACTCGACCTTGACACCGGCGTCCCGGATCACCTTGCGCCAGCGCTCTTCCTCGCCGCGGTAATAGCGGTCGAGTTCGTCCGGGGATGCTGCGACGAGGGTGAGGCCTTCATTCCTGGCCAGCGTCTTGAAGGCCTCGGACCGGACCGCGAGCGCCACGGCGCGGTTGAGCCGCGCGATGATCTCGGGCGGCGTCCTGGCCGGTGCGAACAGGCCGTACCAGGCCTCCGCCTCGTAGCCGGACACGCCGGCCTCGGCCACCGTCGGCAGATCGGGAAAGGCAGGCGAACGCTCCGCCGACGTCACCGCGAGCGCGCGCAACTGGCCGGCCTCGATCAGCGCGGCCGCGCTCGTCACCGTCGTGAACATCACCTGGATCTGGCCGCCGATCAGGTCGGTGATCGCAGGCGCCGCCCCCTTGTAGGGCACGGTGGTCAGGCTGACGCCGGTCATGTGCTTGAACAATTCGCCGGCCAGATGCGCCGAGCTGCCGGTGCCGTAGGTGCCGTAGGCGAGCTTGTCAGGCTCGGCCTTGGCCGCCGCGATCAGGTCCGCGATCGATTTGATCGGCGACGTCGGATTGACCACGACGATGTTGAAGGAGCGTGCGATCAGCGCCACCGGCGCGAAGTCGCGATGCTGATCATATGGCAGTTTTGCGTAAAGCGAAGGATTGACGGCGTTGGCGAAGGTGCCGATCAGAAGCGTGTAGCCGTCGCCCTCGCTGGTTGCGACCGCCTGCGTGCCGATGATGGTCCCCGCCCCCGGCTTGTTCTCGATGATCACGGACTGGCCGAGATCCTTCGCCATCTCCTGTGCCAGCGTCCGCGCGATCGCGTCGGTACCGCCGCCGGGCGGGTACGGCACGATGAGCCTGATGATGCGCTCGGGATAGCCGGCAAGCGCCTGACCCGGCGGCAGCGCCGACAGCGCGCATGCTGCGAGCACGAGCAGAAGTCGGCAGGCGAAGCTGGTTCGAGGCAGCATGCGGCACCCGATCAGGAAGCGGCTCTCTCCAACGCCAAGAGACGCTCCGTTATGCGCCTGATGACGACCGGCATCGCGCAGACGGCGATGGACGGTGCGAGATCCGCTAGACTACCATTCCACCGCTCGCAAGAAAGCAGATCGATTTCCCCGGGAGAACATACATGAAGTGCTGGCTGATCGGATTGGCGTGCCTGGCCGCGTCCCCCGCCTGGGCGCAGACAGCGCCCAACATCCCCTTCGATTCCACGCCCAATCCGCTGCACCTGCCGCACAACATGTATTTCGGCGAAGTCTCGGGCATCGCGGTCAACTCCAAGGGGCATGTCTTCGCGCTGTCGCGCGGCAACACGTCCGGCCCGGCCTATGCGGCGGCCGCGACCCAGCTCCTGGAATTCGACGCCAAGGGCAATCTGATCGGCGAGATGGGCAAGAACCTCTATGCCTGGTCCTTTGCGCATACGGTGAAGGTCGATCCCAAGGACAACGTCTGGGTGACCGACAAGGGATCGGACATGGTGATCAAGTTCGATCCCGAAGGCCGCGTGCTGATGGTGTTCGGCCGCAAGCAGGAAGCTTCCGACGAGGATACCGCGCCGCTGAAGCATCCGAAGCCGCCGCTGCCCGCCGAGGACGGCCGCTTTCGCCAAGTCACCGACGTCGCATTCGATCAAAACGGCAACACTTTCATCAGCGACGGCTACATCAATTCGCGCGTCGCCAAGGTGGACAAGGACGGCAACTGGCTGAAGTCATGGGGCGACCGCGGCACGGCGCCCGGCCAGTTCAACACTCCGCATTCGATCGCGACCGACGCCAAGGGCAATGTCTATGTCGCGGACCGCGGCAACCACCGCATCCAGGTGTTCGACGGCGACGGAAAATTCCTGCGCCAGTTCACCATCGACGTGCCGGTGCCGCCGGACGCGAAGCCCGCGATCGGCAAGATCCCGGACGAGGCGATGATGGCCGGCGGCACCTTCACGCCGGGCTCGCCGTGGGCGATCTGCATCACGCCGCCGCCCAACCAGGTGCTCTATTCCTCAGATGCCTGGCCCGGACGCGTCTACAAGCTGTCGCTCGACGGCAAGGTGCTGGGGGTGCTCGGCCAGTCCGGCAAGCAGCTGAAGCAGTTCGGCTGGATCCACGCGATGGCGTGCCCTGCCGAAAACACGCTGTATGTGGCCGAGCTCCTGAACTGGCGGGTGCAGAAGCTGACGCTCAAGCCTTGAAGATCAGATCACCCGCGCAACCAGCGGGATCTTGCGCAAGAGCACGGTGAGCCCCCAGCTCATCGCGAGCGTGCCTGAGAACACGATCGCGAATTTGGCGAACGCCGGCAACGGCGGATCGTAGACCGCGTATTGCAGCCAGATGATGAAAATGTAGTGGAACAGGAAGATGCCGTAGGCCGACGGCTGGATCGCGTCGAACAGCCTCAAGCCCGCCTTCTCGAAGCGCAGGAAGATCGCGGGCTCTGCAAAGGTCATGGCAGCGCTGAACAGCGCAAAGGCAAGACCATAGCCCACGCGCCATGACAAGGGCGGCGAATTGAAATCCGCGACCCAGTTGTGGTGGGCGTAGACCAGGAGCAGGATCGCGCCGTAGAACAGCAGGCCAAAGCCGAGCCAGACCGGCCAGCGATACGCGAACGCGCCGTTTTGCGCGAGCAGGCCGGCCTGCAGGTTCATCGCCCCGACCCCGACGCCAAAGAAGAAATAGCCGGCATAGAGCAGGATGCGGCTGGTCTGGATCGGCAGCGGATAGCCCCCGGGCTCGAGCCAACTGGCGTCGCCAAAGGCGAGCCGCATCGGCAGATAGATCAGAACCGAAAACGCCAGGAACAGCACGAAGGCCACGCCCGGCCGGTAGCGCAGGCGGAAGGGCAGCCATCCCAGCATGTCGATGGCGCGCGGGCTGACGACCCAGATCGCCGCCGCGATCGCATCCAGCGCCAGCAGCACCCAGAGGAACCAGGCCGGCCCCGACGGCCACGGACCGATGGTGAGTGTGTGCCACCAGAAATGGAAAAAATTGAAATCGGTGGTGCCGGGCAAATGGTAGCGCAAGAAGGTCGGATAATAGGCGATCGGCATCAGCACGTAGATCGAGAGCAGGAACGGCAGGCCGAGCCGCAGGGCACGGCTGGCGAGGAAGTTCGCCGCCCCCCGCCGCGCCAGGCTGTCGCGGACGAACAGCCCGGAGATGAAGAACATGCAGGCCATGAAGAAACTGTCGTTGAAGAGCACGACGAGATCGAAGCCGAGCCAGTGCATGCGATCGCCATTGCCGAAATAGGTGTAGTTGACCACGGAATGGTGCAGCAGCACCAAAAGCGTGATGCAGGTGCGCGCCCGGTCGAGCCCGACGAAGCGAACCGGCATCGCAAGCTTCTGATCGGTCTCGTCAGAGCGTCGCAGCATCATTCCTCGAAGGCGTCATAGATGATCTTCTTGATTTCGATGTTGACGTGCACCCGGCCCGACGGGGCATCCTGCATCACCACGAAGAACATGTCCTCGGCGCGGTCGACCACCAGATAGGCGCCGGTGGCGCCGTCCCATTTGAACTCGCCGAGCGAGCCCGGCGCCGGCGGCGCGGCGTAGCCCGGCGCCACACGCACGCCAAATCCGTAGCCGAAGCCGAAGCCGTCGCCCGGATAATAGAAATAATCGCGCGCCACGCCCGCGCCCGGACCGATGTGGTCGGTGGTCATCGCGGCAAAGATTTTCGGGCTGAGATAGGTCCTGCCGTCGAGCGAGCCGCCATTGAGCAGCATCTGCCCGAAGCGGGCGAAATCGGCCGGCGTCGACACCATGCCGCCGCCGCCGGACTCCCAACGCGTCACGTCAAGCGAATTGCGCTCGACATGGCGGTCCTTCGCCAGCGGCTGGGCATAGCGCGCCCGCTCCGCCGGATCGGTGAGGAAGAATTTCGTCGTGGTCATGCCGAGCGGATCGAGCAGGTTTTCCTTCTCGAACTGGTAGAGCGACTGGCCGGAGGCGACCTCGATGACGCGGCCGAGCACGTCGATCGAGTGGCCGTAGTCCCACAGCGTGCGCGGCTGCTCGGCGAGCGGCACCTTGGATATCCGCTCGGCAAAGCCGGCATTGTCGAAGTCGCCGAGATAGATGCCGTCATAGGCGGCCTTGACCAGCCCTTCGCCATAGAAGCCATAGGTGATGCCGGACGTATGCAGGAGCAAGTCCTCGATCGTGATCGGCCGGCGCAGCGGCATCCGCTCGAGCACGATCTTGCCGGCTTCGTCCTTGCGCTCGAATCCGACTGTCATGCCGGCGAAGGACGGAATGTATTTGCTGACGGGATCATCGAGCGCGATGACACCGCGATCGACCAGCATCAAGGCGGCGACGCTGGTGATCGTCTTGGTGACGGAGTGGATCGGGAAGATCGTATCTTCCGTCATCGGCGTGCCTGCTTCGGCATCGCGCTTGCCGAAGCATTTGAAATAGACCGGCTTGCCGTGGCGCTGGATCAGCACGACGGCGCCGGGAATTCTTCCCGCGGCGACCTCGCCGTTGATGAAATCCTCCAGCGGCGACAATTTGTCGAGCCTGAGCTTGGCGCCGGGCCGCGGGCCGAACAAGGGGCTTTCGGCCGACGACGGACCCGCCGTCAGGATGGCGGCGGCGAACAGCGCGGCGACGCCCCTGTGGCGCGCTGCTGATTTCAGTCGGGACATCGTCAGACCGGGCTCATCAATCCTGCCGGCATGTATGCCATGGCGCGAAGGCGATGGCGTGTACAATTATGCGCAAAATTCCGGTCATGAATAAGGATTGATGAGCTTCTGCTGCTCGGCGCTGTGCTTGGCCAGCATGTCGATGAAGATCCGCACCTTCGCCGACAGGTAGTGGCGATGCGGATAGACCGCATTCATCGACAATTCGACGGGACGGTATTCCGGCAGCAGGCGGACCAGGCGGCCCGCTTCGAGTTCGTCATGGACCAGGAAGCCGGCTGCAAGCACGATACAGACGCCCGACAGTGCCGCCACGCGCAGCGCGTCCCCGCTGTTGGAAATGAGCCGTCCCGAAATCCGCACGCTCGCCGACGCGCCCTTGCGATCAATGAAATGCCACTCGTCGCCAAAGGGATAGTTCACGTGGCGGCAGCAATTGTGCTGCGACAGTTCGGCCAGTTGCTGTATGCGGCCGTGCTTCTCGATGTAGTCGTGCGAGCAGCACAGCACGTGACGCCAGGTCGCAAGGCTCCGCACGATCAGGCTGGAATCCGGCGGCGGCACCATCCGGATCGCGACGTCGATGCCCTCCTCGATCAAGTCGACGGTCTTTTCCCCCATGCTGAGATCGACGCTGACATCCGGATAGGTCTTGAGATAGTCGGCGACGACGGGGGCCACATAGGGCACGGTGTGGGTATGGGTGTAGACCCGGAGCGTGCCACGCGGCGCCGACTGCGTCGCGCCGGCGATGTCGTCGGCCTGTTCGAGATCGGCGAGGATCTGCACGCAACGGTCGTAATAGGCCCTGCCCACTTCGGTGAGGCTGACCTTGCGGGTGGTGCGGTTGAGAAGCCGCACCCCCAGCCGCTCCTCCAGCGCCTGGACGTGGTTGCTCACCATGGTGGTCGACATGTTGAGGCGGCGGCCCGCGGCTGAGAACCCGCCGCTCTCGACCACCCGTGCGAATGCCGTCAGGCTGGTCAGCCGGTCCATGGTGGCCTCCGATTATCAGCCAATACTGGATAATGCTTTCATTTTTTCGGGGATTATCACAGGGCTCGATGCATTGCATCTATTCGGCGCGATAGCGCGCTCACCGCGTGAGGACGCTTATCCGATCCGGAGGGTGCCATGTCGAACGCTTCCTATGTCTCTGAAACCGCAACCAAAATCAGCCTGAAGCCGTCGCGGCTGGCGGTCAAGCGAGCGGCGCTGGCGCTCGCCGTCACGCTCGGCCTGGCCGCCGCTGCCGACCTTGGCTACGGCTACCTGACCACCGGCCGCTATCTGGAAACCACCGACGACGCCTATGTGAAGGCCGATTCCACGATCATCGCGCCGAAGGTCTCCGGCTATATCGCGCAGGTGCTGGTCCGCGACAACGAGCAGGTCAAGGCCGGCCGGTTGCTGGCACGGATCGACGACCGCGATTTCAAGGCGGCGCTCGATCAGGCCCGCGCCGACGTCGCCGCATCGGAAGCAGCGATCCGCAACCTCGATGCGCAGATCGCGTTGCAGCAGCCGATCATCCAGCAGCGGGCCGCCGAAGTCGATGCTGCGGAAGCCAACCTGAAATTCGCGCAGCAGGAGCGCACCCGCTCCGACGATCTGATGAAGTCGGGCTCCGGCACCGTTCAGCGCGCCCAGCAGACCGATGCCGCGCTGAACGCCGGCACCGCGCAGCTGCAGCAGGGCAAGGCGGCGCTGATCGCCGCCAACAAGACAATCGAGGTGCTGTCGACCGAGCGCGCCAAGGCCGTGGCGCAGCTTGATCGCGCGCGTGCCGTCGAAGCGCAGGCGGCGCTGAACCTGTCCTACACAGAGATCACGGCGCCGGTTGACGGCACGGTCGGCGCCCGCTCGCTCAGGGTCGGCCAGTATGTGCAGGCCGGAACGCAGCTCATGGCGGTCGTCCCGCTGGACGCGGTCTATGTGGTGGCGAACTTCAAGGAGACGCAGCTCACCCATGTGCGCGCCGGGCAGCCGGTCGAGATCCGCATCGACAGCTTCCACGGTCAGCCCCTGCGGGGCCATGTCGACAGCCTGTCACCGGCGAGCGGACTGGAGTTCGCGCTGCTGCCGCCTGACAACGCGACCGGCAACTTCACCAAGATCGTGCAGCGCGTGCCGGTGAAGATCGTGCTCGACGACCAGCGCCTCAAAGGCCTGCTGCGTCCCGGCATGTCGGCGGAGCCGACCGTCGACACCAAGGCGACGGTGCTGGCTGAGCGTGAGACCGCAAGGCGGGTCGCCGCCAACAACCCTGTGGCGCGGCCGAATGGCAGCTGATTGGCCCTGTCCGGCGGCGCATTATCCAGCACCGCAAAACAATGTTTTCCCAAATGAGCGGATTATCCGAGTCCGACGCCTAATGCATCCTCCGCTGCAAGCAAGAGGAGAAACAAATGACCGCTCTCCAGCCCACGATCGAAACGGTTTCCGTCACCAGCCGCAGCGAACAGCCACAACCCGCCGCAGCACCGGCTGCGCCGGCGATTGCGGTCAAGACCTGGATCGCGGTGATCGGCGCCACGCTTGGCGCCTTCATGGCGGTGCTCAACATCCAGATCGTCAACGCCTCGCTTGCGGACATCCAGGGCGCGATCGGCGCCGGCATCGATGACGGCGGCTGGATCTCGACCTCCTATCTGATCGCCGAGATCGTCGTGATCCCCCTGTCGGGCTGGCTCGCACAGGTGTTCTCGATCCGCACCTATCTCCTGACCAACGCCTTCCTGTTCCTGGTGTTCTCCGCGGCGTGCGCCCTCGCCCAGGACCTGCCGCAAATGATCGCGCTGCGCGCCGTGCAGGGATTCGCCGGTGGCGTGCTGATCCCGATGGCGTTCACCCTGATCATCACGCTGTTGCCGAAGGCTAAGCAGCCGATTGGGCTTGCGCTGTTCGCGCTCTCGGCGACCTTCGCGCCGGCGATCGGCCCGACCATCGGCGGCTACCTGACCGAGAACTGGGGCTGGCAATACATCTTTTATGTCAACATCGTGCCGGGCGTGGTGATGATCGGCATGCTCTATTTCTCGCTGGAAGCAAGCCCGATGAAGCTGTCGCTGCTGCGCGAGGGCGACTGGCCCGGCATCATCACGATGGCGATCGGCCTCTCGGCGCTGCAGACCGTGCTGGAAGAAGGCAACAAGGACGACTGGTTCGGCTCGCCCTTCATCGTCCGCCTCGCCGTCATCGCCGCGATCGCGCTGACGCTGTTTGTCGCGATCGAAATGACCAGCAAGAAGCCGCTGCTCAACCTGCGCCTGCTGTTCCGCCGCAATTTCGGCTTCGGGATGCTCGCCAATTTCCTGCTCGGCGTTGCGCTCTACGGCTCGGCCTATATCCTGCCGGTCTATCTCGCGCGCGTCCAAGGCTACAATGCCGAGCAGATCGGCATGGTATTGGCATGGACAGGTATTCCTCAGCTTGTGTTGATCCCACTGGTACCGCAGCTGATGAAGCGCTTTGACCCGCGCATCGTGATCGGCATCGGCTTTGCGCTGTTCGCTGCCTCCAACTTCATGAACATCTATATGACCAACGACTATGCCACCGATCAGCTGTTCTGGCCCAACGTGGTGCGAGCGGTCGGTCAGGCCCTGTGTTTCGCGCCGCTGTCGGCGGTTGCAACCGCCGGCATCGAGGCTGAGAATGCCGGTTCGGCTTCGGCACTGTTCAACATGATGCGCAATCTCGGCGGCGCCATCGGCATCGCCCTGCTGCAGACTTTCCTCACCAAGCGCGAGCAGTACCATTCCAACGTGCTGATGCAGTCGGTGTCGATGTTCGAGCAGGCGACGCGGACGCGCCTAGAGCAGCTCACCCAGTATTTCATGAACCACGGCGTCATCGACCGCGCCGACGCCGCCCATCGCGCCTATGTCGCGATCGGCCACATCGTGCAGAAGCAGGCCTTCATCCTCGCCTTCAGCGACACATTCTACTTGCTCGGTGTGGCGCTGCTCGCGGCGCTGCTGGCAGGCTTGCTGCTGAAGAAGCCCGATCACGTCGATGCAGGCGGCGCACATTAGCAAACTGATCCCAGCAAAGGAGAACCACCATGAAACCACGCATGAACTTCTACCAGGCAGCGCCCGAAACCATCAAAGCCCTGAGCGCGCTCGAAGCGCAGGTGCAGGCCAGCGGCCTCGAACAGTCGCTGATCGAGCTGGTCAAGACCCGCGCGTCCCAGATCAACGGCTGCGCGTACTGCATCAACATGCATACGCAGGACGCCCGCAAGCACGGCGAGACCGAGCAGCGGCTCTATCTCCTCAATGCCTGGCGCGAGGCGCCGGTCTATTCCGACCGCGAGCGCGCCGCGCTGGCCTGGACCGAGGCCGTCACGCTGATCTCCGAGACGCACGCACCCGATGACCTCTATGAGGAGGTGCGCAAGCATTTCACCGATGCCGAGACGGTCAACCTGACGATGCTGATCGCGACCATCAATGCCTGGAACAGGCTCGCGATCTCGTTCCGCTCGGTGCCGCCGGTCAGGGCGAAGGCGGCCACCGCCGCCTGAGAAAAGCGGCGCCGCTCACACCGCGGTGGTGCGCGCAAAATCGACGTAGATTTCGCGCAAGCGGCCGGTCATCGGCCCGGGCTTGCCGTTTGCAACCTTCCTGCCGTCGATCGAGGTCACCGCCTGCACAAAAACGGTGGCGCTGGTGATGAACGCTTCCTTGGCAGCCAGCGCCTCCTCCACCGAAAACGCCCGCTCCTCGACACGGAGCTGACGCTCTTCGGCAAGGGCCACCACCGCCTTGCGGGTACAGCCGGGCAGGATCTCGCTGCCGTTCTGCCTGGTCACGATGACGTCGTCCTGGGTCAGGATGAAGCAGGACGATGATCCACCCTCGGTGACCTTGCCGTCCTCGATCATCCAGGCTTCGCCGGCACCGGCCGCGGCAGCGGCCTGCTTGGCAAGCACCTGCGCAAGCAGCGCCACGCTCTTGATGTCGCGCCGCGCCCAGCGGATGTCGGGCACGGTGATGACGCCGATCCCGGTCTTGGCGGACTCCGCGTTGACGATGTCCTTGACCGACGTGAACATGATCAGCGTCGGCTTGACGTTCTTTGGAAACGCGAAGTCACGGCCCGTATCTGCGCCACGCGTGACCTCCAGATAGACCATCCCGTTGACGAGGTTGTTGCGCGCCACCAGTTCCTTCTGGATTTGCTGAATCCGCTCGGTCGTTTCCGGCAACGGAAGCGCAATCTCGCCGACCGAGCGCTCCAGCCGCGCCAGGTGCGAGGCGTTGTCGATCAGCTTGCCGTCGAGCACGGCCGCGACCTCATAGATGCCGTCGGCAAACAGGAAGCCGCGGTCGAGAACGGAGACCTTGGCTTCCGAGAGCGGCACATACGAACCGTTGACATAGGCGATCGAGTCCACGCGAATTCTCCTGCAAGCGAAACGGGGCAATTTCGTCGAATCTTATACCCGATTTGTTAATGCGAGAGAATCTTGGAGAGGAACTTCTGCGCGCGCTCGCTGCGCGGCTTGCCGAAGAAGTCGGCCTTGGCGGCATCCTCCACGATCTCGCCCTGGTCCATGAAGATCACGCGATGGGCGACCTTGCTGGCAAAGCCCATTTCGTGGGTCACGACCATCATGGTCATGCCCTCGCGCGCGAGATCGACCATGACGTCGAGCACCTCTGAGATCATTTCCGGATCGAGCGCGGAGGTCGGCTCGTCGAACAGCATGGCAATCGGGTCCATCGCCAGCGCGCGGGCGATCGCGACCCGCTGCTGCTGGCCGCCGGAGAGCTCTGCCGGATATTTCTTCGCATGCTCCTTCAGGCCGACGCGGTCGAGCAGCTTGATGCTCTTCGCCACCGCTTCCTCATGCGAACGGCCCAGCACCTTTTCCTGCGCGAGGCAGAGATTGTCGATGATCCGCAGATGCGGAAACAGCTCGAAATGCTGGAACACCATGCCGACGCGCGCACGCAGCTTCGGCAGGTTGGTCCTGGGATCGTTGACCTTGATGCCGTCGATGATGATGGTGCCGGCCTGGAACGGCTCGAGCGCATTGACGCATTTGATCAGCGTCGACTTCCCCGAGCCCGAGGGACCGCAGACCACGACGACCTCACCCTTGGCGACATGCGTGGTGCAGTCTTTCAGCGCCTGGAAGGTGGTGCCGTACCATTTATCGACGTGGCTGATCTCGATCATGGCGGTCTCACCTAGCGGACGATGGCGATCCGCGCCTGCAGGCGGCGGACCCCGAGGGAAGCAATGCACGAAATCACGAAATAGACGGCGGCGGCGAACAGGTACATCTCGACCAATCGCCCGTCGCGTTGCGCCACCTTGCTGGCAGCACCGAGGAAGTCGGGGATCGACAGCACATAGACCAGCGAGGTGTCCTGGAACAGCACGATGGTCTGGGTCAACAGCACCGGCAGCATGTTGCGGAACGCCTGGGGCAGCACGACGTAGCGCATGGTCTGGCTGTAGGTGAGGCCGAGCGCCTGCGCCGCGGCCGGCTGCCCTTTCGAGATCGACTGGATGCCGGCGCGCATGATCTCGGAGAAGTAGGCGGCCTCGAACATGATGAAGGTGATCAGCGAGGAGGCAAACGCGCCGACGCCGATCGGACGCGATGCGCCTGTCAGCCATTGCCCGATATAAGGCACCAGGAAGTAGAACCAGAAGATCACCAGCACCAGCGGCAGCGATCGCATGAGATCGACATAAAGACCGGCAATCCGCCCGAGCAGCCTGAGCCCGGAGAGGCGCATCAGCGCAAGCAGCGTGCCGAAGATCAGGCCGCCGAGCGCCGAGAGCGTCGTCAGCGTCAGCGTGAAGGTCATGCCGTCGAGGAACAGATAGCCGAGCGAGCGGCGGATCACGTCGAAGTCGAAATTGGCGAACATGGCGCGTCACTTCCCCGCGATATAGCCTGGGATCGCGACGCGCCGCTCGAGCAGGCGCATCGCGGTGACGACGACGATATTGATCGCCAGATACATCAGGGTCGCCGCCGTGAAGGCCTCGAACACCTGGAAGGAAAATTCCTGCATCGAGCGCGCCTCGCCCGTGAGCTCGATCAGGCCGATGGTGATCGCGACCGCGGTGTTCTTGATGGTGGAGAGGAATTCGGAGGTCAGCGGCGGCAGGATGATGCGGAACGCGATCGGCAGCAGCACATAGATGTAGGATTGCGCCGTGGTCAGGCCGAGCGCGGTCGCCGCCATCTTCTGGCCGCGCGGCAGCGAGTTGATGCCGGCGCGCAGCTGCTCGGCGACGCGCGCCGACATGAACAGCCCGATGCCGATCGCGGCGGTGTAGAACGGCGCATGCGGCACCTGCTTCAGCCACAGCCCCCAGGCGCGCGGCAGCAGTTCCGGCAGCACGAAGAACCACAGAAAGAGCTGCACCAGGAGCGGCATGTTGCGGAAGAACTCGACATAGCAGAAGCCGATCACATTGGCGGTCTTCGACGGCAGCGTCCTGAGCACGCCGACGACAGAGCCGGATACCAGCGCGATGACCCAGGCGAACAGCGAGGTCTCGATGGTCACGACCAGTCCCGACAGCAACATGTCGAGATAGGTGCCGCCGCCGCTCGGCGCCGGCTCGAGGAAGATGTGCCAGTTCCAGTGATAGTTCACTGAACGTCCTTCGCTGTTGCTACGGTAACAAGCAGCCCATGCAATGCCCGGGCCATTGTCCCGGACTTTCGCGACCCGCCGATCCGGCCGTCACATCGCCTTGTAGCTGTCGGGATCGGGCGAGTCCGAGGGTTTTGCGAATTCGCCCTTCAGCTCCGGCGAGATCGGCGTGTTGAGGTTCAGTCCCTTGGGCGGAATCTGGCGGGTGAACCACTTGTCATAGAGCTTCTGCCCCTCGCCGCTGGTGTAGAGCGCGGCGGTCGCCGCATCGACGACCTTCTTGAAGGCCGGATCGTCCCGGCGCAGCATGATTCCATAGGGTTCCGGCCTGGAGAACGCGTCAGTCGAGATGACATAGGCGGCCGGGTCCTTCGACCATGCGACATGGCCGGCCAACAGGATATCGTCCATCACGCAAGCCACCGCGCGATCGGTCTCGACCATCAGAAAGGCCTCGGCATAGTCCTTGGCGGGAATGATGTTGATGTTCAGCTTGCGTGCGGCGTTCACTTCGATGAGCTGCTTGATGTTGACGGTGCCGGACGGCGAAACCACCGACTTGCCCTTCAGATCGTCGATCGAGCTGATGTTGCTGGCCTTCTTGGAGACGAAGCGGCTCGCGGTCAGGAAATGGGTGTTGGTGAAGGCAACCTGCTTCCAGCGTTCGGGATTGTTGGTGGTCGAGCCGCATTCGAGATCGATGGTGCCGTTGGCGAGCAGCGGAATGCGGGTCGACGAGGTCACCTGGTTGAGCCGGACTTCGAGCTTGTCCAGCTTGAGCTCCCGCTTCACGGCATCGACGATGGCGTGGCAGATGTCCATCGCGAAGCCGATCGGTTTCTGGTCGTCGTCGAGAAAGGAAAAGGGAATCGAGGCGTCCCGGTAGCCGAGCGTGATCACGCCGGTGTCCTTGATGCTCTTCAGCGTCCCCGTCAACTCCTCGGCGCCAGCCGGCGCCGCGCAGAGCGCGGCGGCGAGCGCGAATCCGACTAGTCGCAAATGCTTCATTGTCGTTCTTCCCCTGCCCACAACGCCGGGCCGCTCACATCGCCTTGTAGGACTCCGGATCGGGGGAGTCCGAGGGTTTTGCGAATTCGGCCTTCAGCTCCGGCGAGATCGGCGCGTTGAGGTTCAGGCCCTTCGGCGGAATCTTCTGGGTGAACCATTTGTCGTAAAGCTTCTGTCCCTCGCCGCTGGTGTAGAGCGCAGCGGTCGCGGCATCGACCACCTTCTTGAACGAAGGATCGTCCTTGCGCAGCATGATGCCGTAAGGCTCCGGCTTGGAGAACGCGTCGGTCGAGATGACGTAGGTGGCGGGATCCTTCGAACCCGCAACCAGGCTTGCGAGCAGGATATCGTCCATCACGAAGGCCACGGCGCGGTCGGTCTCGACCATCAGGAAGGCTTCTGCATGGTCCTTGGCCGGAATGATGTTGACGTTCAGCCCGCGCGCGAAGTTCGCCTCGGTGAGCTGCTTGATGTTGGTGGTTCCTGCGGTCGAGACCACCGACTTGCCCTTGAGGTCGTCGATCGACTTGATGCCGCTCGCCTTCTTGGAGACGTAGCGGCTTGCAGTGAGGAAATGCGTGTTGGTGAAGGCGATCTGCTTCTGCCGCTCGGCGTTGTTGGTGGTCGAGCCGCATTCGAGGTCGACGGTGCCGTTGGCGAGCAGCGGGATGCGGGTCGATGACGTCACCGGGTTGAGCTTGACCTCGAGCTTGTCGAGCTTGAGCTCCTTCTTCACGGCGTCGACGATCTTGTAGCAGATGTCCATCGCGAAGCCGACCGGCTTCTGGTTGTCGTCGAGATAGGAGAAGGGAATGGAAGAATCGCGATAGCCGAGCGTGATCGCGCCGGTATCCTTGATGTTCTTCAAGGTCCCGGTCAGCTCCTCGGCGCCGGCCTGTCCGGCGGCGAATGCTAAAGCGAGCGCGACACCAAACAGATGGTTGCGGTTCATGCGTTTACTCCTTGCCTGGAAGAAATCGATTGTTTCGCTATCTCGGTCAGCACCGGCGCGATGTAGCGGCGGAACTGCTCCGGGTTCTCGCTCATCGGAAAATGCCCGAGCTTTTCCATGATGGTGACGCGTGCGCCTGGAATCGACGCCGCGGTGCGCGTCGTGTCGTCAGGCGTGCAGGAAAAGTCGTATTCGCCGGTCAGGAGATAAAGCGGGCAGCGGGCGGTGTCGATCGTCGCGACGTGATCGCGCAGATCGCCGTCGACGCGGTAGAAATAAAGGTCGCCCTTGAAGACGCCGGGCCCGCTCTGCCTGTAGGTCCACAGCGTCTCCTCGCGCGAGGCTTGCGGGCTCTGCGGCGCCATCAGCCCGGAAACCAGCGCGGCACAGACCTCGCCGCCGTGGATGTCGGGACGGTTGAGCCAGGCGGTGTCGTACCACGGCGTCTGGAAATCGGCGGCCTCGAGCCCGATCAGCGCGCGGAATTTCGCCGCATGCGCGATCGCGAGGTTGAGCACGATACGACCGCCGATCGAGCAGCCCATCACCACGGGCTTGTCGAGGCTCAAGGCGCTGCAGAACGCCAGAATGATCTCGGTGTAGCGCGCGGTGGTGAGCCGGTATTCCCCGTCCTCCCAGCTTGCAGGCGGATTGGACTTGCCGTGCCAGGGCAGATCGAAGGCGATGATACGAAAGCTCTTCGCGAATTCGGCATCGACGAGCAGATGGCGCCACTGCCTTCCGTCCGAGCCCGCGGTGTGCAGGCAGAGCAGCGGGATGCCCGCGCCGTTCTCCTCGAAATAGATGCGATGCGCCTCCCCGCCGATATCGACATGGAGATACCGGCCGACGATCGGCTCGATCGCGCCGCTCATGCCGCCACCGTCGCAAAGGAGCGGCGCGGCAGCGCCAGCACGTCCTTGAAATATTGCAGATGCGCCATGAACGGGTGCAGGTCGCCTTCCAGGACAGCCTGCTGGCGCTTGGTCAGCGCGAACAAATCGTGCCAGCCGGGGCGCGGCATCGCTTGCCAATATTCGGCCCAGGCTTGCGGGGTTGCGCGATAGGCGAAACGCCAGGAACGCATCAGGCGAGGGGCCGGCACGAGTTCGACGATCCGTCCCTGCCGGATCGAAGCGTGGAACGGATGGTCGATCAGGCCGAGCAGGCAGTCGCAATCAAGCATCCTGCCGCGCACAACCAGCGCCGGCGTCGCGTCGAGCAGCGCAGGGATAGCGGCAAATGCTTGCAGCACGGCGGCGTCGGCTGGAGCTGGCGTCATCGGCGTCAAACAGGCATCCCAAAGGGCACTACCGGCAATTGAGCGAAAAAATTCCTTTTCGCCGTCCCATGATGGCCCGAACCCAAGGCCCCCGCAAGCCGTCTTTGGACGCAGGCTGCCGCACCTCGCATCAGCCGTCCGCGTCCGCCCTGCGCAGGCGGATCGCCACCAGCGCCCACAGGCTCAGGACGCAGACCGCGGTCAGGTAATAGCCCGGCGCCAGCTCCCCGATCAGGGCGAAGCCACCGAGCCATGTCATGGTCGCCGGCCCCATGCCGCCGAACAGGGTGACGCCGATGTTGTAACTGAGGCCGAGCCCGGTGGCGCGCGTCGCCGGCGGAAACAGTTCCGACATCAGCGCCGCCAGCGGCCCGAAATAGAGCGCCTTCAGCGTGCCGAGCAGCAGCACCGCGAGCACGATGATGGTCGGCGTCGGATGGCCTGTCAGCAGCAGGAACACCGGGAACAGCGTGACCAGCAGCACAATGGCGATCGCGATCATGTGCGTCGTGCGCCCGACACGATCGGAGACGATGCCGGCAAGCGGTGTCAGCAGCGTGACGGATACCCCGGACGCGAAGGCGGCGACGAAACCGACCGTGGGCGGCAAGTTGAGCGTCTTCACCACATAGGTCGGCATGTAGACGATCAGGTAGTTCACGGCGGTCGAGATCGCGAGCGCGCCGATCGCAAGGATCACGCGCAACTTCTGCCGCAGGAGAACCTCGCGCACCGGCGAGTCCCCTTTGGCCGCCGGCGGCGCGGTGGCGTCCTCGACATGGTTGCGGATGTAGAGGCCGACCGGCCCGATCAGGACGCCGAACAAAAATGGAATGCGCCAGCCCCAGGCTTCCAGATCGGCGGGCGCCATCATCATCGTGAGCAGCGCGCCGAACCCCGAGCCGAGCAGACCGCTCACGCCCTGGCTCGCGAACTGCCAGCTCGCGACAAAGCCGCGCCGCCCCGGCATGTGCTCAACCAGGAACGCGGTCGACGAGCCGAACTCCCCGCCGGCCGAAAAGCCCTGCACCAGGCGGGCGACGATGACCGCGATCGGCGCTAGCACGCCGATGCTGGCATAGGTCGGCATCAGCGCGACCGCCAGTGTCCCCACGGTCATCATCGCGATCGAGACCATCAGCGAGGCCTTGCGGCCGTGGCGATCGGCGTAGGCTCCCAACATGACGCCGCCGATCGGCCGGATCAGGAAGGAAAGCCCGAAGGTGCCGAAGGTCAGGAGCAGCGACGTGGTCGGATCGTTCGCCGGGAAGAACGCCTTGGAGACGTAGACCGCGAAATAGCCGTAGACCGAGATGTCGAACCATTCGAGCGCGTTGCCGAGCGAGGTCGCGACGATCAGCCGGGCGACGTTCTTGCGCCCTCCCTCGTGGACTACAGATGACTCGGCCTGCGCGGAGATCGCCATGGTCGCTTCCTTCCGCCGCTAGCGCGGCCGCTTCATCTCGCCGAGATCCCAGAACAGCCCGGCCATGATGCCGAGCGCCTCCTCGGTGACATCAAGCAGGATGTGCTCGTCGGGTGCATGCTGCGAGCAGCCCGGATAGGAATGCGGCACCCAGATCGTCGGCAGCTTGAGCGTGTCGGAGAACACGTCGTTGGGCAGCGAGCCGCCGAAGTTCGGCAGCACCGCCGGCGCCTTCCCCGTGGTCTGCCGGACCGAGTCCGCCGCCCATCGGATCCAGGGGCTGTCGAAATCGGTGCGCGAGGCGGCAAAGCTTTGCGTCGCCTTGACCGCGACCATCGGAAAGCCGTGCGCATCGAGATGCGCGCGCACGGCCTTGACGGCCTGCTCGACCCTGGTGCCGACCACGAAGCGCAGCTGCAACACGGCCCGCGCATGACCCGGAATGGCGTTGGCGGGCTTTTCGATGTTGCCTGACGACATCGCCAGCACTTCGAGCGTGTTCCAGGCATAGAGCCGCTCGGCGGCGGAGAGGCCCTCCTCGCCCCAGTTCTCCGCCAGCTCCGGCTCGCCTTCCGAGGGCTCGACCTTCACGTCGGCAAGGGTGGCCCTGATCTGGTTCGAAAGCCTCGGCGGCTTCAACGCCTCGAGCTTGAGGCGGCCGCGGCCGTCGACCAGGGTTGCGATCGCGTTCGCCAGAATGGTCGCGGGATTGGCGAGCACGCCGCCCCAATTGCCGGAATGATGCGCGCCCTCGCGCAAGGTCACGTCGAGATGGATCCGCAAGCCGCCGCGGCAGCCGAGAAAGATGGTCGGCCGCTCGGCCGCAAGCCGCGGCCCGTCGGAGCCGAGGAACAGGTCGGCGGCGAGCTCCTGGCGCAGCGCGCCGCAGACCGCGTTGAGGTCGGGCGAGCCGATCTCCTCCCCCATCTCGATGATGAATTTGGCGTTGAAGCCGAGCCGGCCGCCACGCGCCTTCCTGACCGCGCGCAGCGCTGCGAGGTTGATCGAGTGCTGGCCCTTGTTGTCGGCGGTGCCGCGGCCATAGACGCGGTTTCCCTTCGGCGTCAGCTTGAAGGGATCGAGGTTGTCGCGCCATTCGCCGGCCATGCCGTCGACGACGTCGCCATGGCCGTACATCAGGACCGTCGGCACGCCCTCGCTTTCAATGCGCTCGGCAATGAGGAAGGGCGCCTTGCCGCTCGGGGATTCGACCACACGGCTGCCAAAGCCGAGTTCGGTGAAAGCGGGCTTCAGCTCTTGCTCGAGATAGGCGCGCAGCGCGCCGGCGCGCTCGGCATTCTGGCTTTCGGTCCGGTAGGCGACCCGGCGCCCGAGTTCCCCGAGGAATTCGCCGGATCGAAGCGCCTCTTGCGCCTCGGCAATCGCATCCGCCCTGCTCATGCTTTTTCCTTTTTCGTTGGTCGATGGTCCGGGCCCGCGCTCACCCTAGCGAGAACCGCCGCATGCGGGAAGTGGGTCAGACAACCGGAAATTGACTTGCGAAAACCGCAACGAGTGAAACAATTCGCCTCCAGCCCGGCGGCGAGACCGGGCGAAAGACAGGGAGACGATCCATGAAAACCGCGCTGCGCATCGCTGCGATGTCCATTCTGCTTGCGGGTTCGGCGATGGCGCTGACGAGCGAGCGCATGGCGCAGATCCCGCTGGACAAGATGACGCCGGACCAGCGCAGCGTCGCTGACGCCATCATGTCCGGCCCCCGCAAGTCGATGAACGGGCCGTTCAACGCCTGGCTGCGCAGCCCGAAACTTGCCGACCGCCTGCAGAAGGTCGGCGAATATATCCGCTTCGACACCTCGCTCGACAAGCGCGTCAACGAGATGGCGATCATCATGACCGCCCAATATTGGGGCTCGCAATATGAGTGGTACGCGCACGCGCCGCTCGCGATCAAGGCGGGCCTCGATCCGACAATCGTCGCCGCGATCGGCGCCGGGCGGAAACCGGACAACATGAAGGACGACGAGGCGATCGTGTGGGAATTCACCACGCAACTGCGCCGCGACCACGGCGTCGACGAGGCGATCTACCAGAAGGCGGTGGACAAATTCGGCGAGCAGGGCGTGATGGACCTGGTCGCGGTCAACGGCTACTACGACGTCGTCTCGATGACCCTGAACGTCGCTCATGTGCTGCCGCCGCAGGGCTCCGAACTGCCGTTCAGGCAGGCCGGCCGATAGCAGCTCAATCGCGGACCCGCCATGAAGAAGGAAATCCGGCTCAACGCCTTTGCCATGAACTGCGTGGCGCACCAGTCGCCGGGGCTGTGGACGCATCCGCGCGACCGCACCAGTGAATACAACCGCCTGCCCTACTGGCTTGATCTGGCAAGGACGCTGGAGCGCGGCCGCTTCGACGGGCTTTTCCTTGCCGACGTGCTCGGCGTCTATGACGTCTATGGCGGCGGCCCCGAGGCCGCGCTGCGCAACGCGACGCAGACGCCGGCCAACGAGCCGCTGCTCCTGATCTCGGCGATGGCCGCGGCCACGAAGCATCTCGGCTTCGGCGTCACCTCCAATCTCTCCTTCGAGCCGCCCTATCCGTTCGCGCGGCGGATGTCGACGCTGGATCACCTCACCGAGGGGCGGATCGGCTGGAACGTCGTCACCGGCTATCTCGACAGCGCCGCGCGCGGCGCTGGCAAGGACAAGCAGACCGCCCATGACGATCGCTACGACATCGCGGACGAATATATGGAGGTGGTCTACAAGCTCTGGGAAGGAAGCTGGGAGGATGACGCCGCGATCCGCGACCGCGCCCGCGGCATCTTCGCCGATCCTGCAAAGGTGCATCGCGTCCTGCACGAGGGCGCGAACTACCGGCTCGACGCCATTCATCTGAGCGAGCCATCGCCGCAGCGCACGCCGGTGCTGTACCAGGCCGGCACCTCGCCGCGCGGAAGGCAGTTCGCGGCGCAACACGCCGAATGCGTGTTCATGTCGGGCCCGTCGGCGAAGGTGATCGCGCCGCGCGTCGCCGGAATTCGCGAGCTTGCCGCGAAGGCCGGCCGCAACCCGGCCGAGATCCTGATGTTTTCCATGTTCACGGTGATCCTCGGGCGCAGCGAAGCCGAAGCCAAGGCGAAATATGAGGACTATCGCAAGCACATCAGCGCGGAAGGCGCGCTGGCGCTGATGGCGGGCTGGACCGGCGTCGATTTCTCGACCTACGCGCTCGACCAGGAGGTGCGTCATGTGACGAACGATGCCGGGCGCTCGGCGATGGACAACATCACCCGCGCCGATCCGGACCGGGTGTGGACGGTGCGCGAGGTCGCCGAGCATGTCGGGATCGGCGGCATCGGGCCTGTGGTCGTCGGCACGCCGGAGAAGGTCGCGGATGCGATCGAGGCCTGGTTCGAGGCGACCGATGTCGACGGCCTCAACATGCCGTTTGCGGTCTCGCCCGGCGACTTCGAGGATATCGCGGACATGCTGGTGCCGGAATTGACCAGGCGCGGCCGCTACAAGACGGAATATGCGCAGGGCACCTTGCGCGAAAAACTGTTCGGCGCGGGACGCGCCCGGCTGTCCGCGCCGCATCCGGCGGCGCAATATCGGGTGAAGGCGAAGGCGCCAAGGTAGTGTTCTCAGGTGTCGTCGCCCGGCTTGACCGGGCGACCCAGTATTCCAGAGACGTCAAGGCTTGAGCCAACAGGGCGCGGCTTACTGGATCGCCCGCCGGAGCCTGTCATCGGGCGCGCATTCGCGCGACCCGTTGGCGGGCGATGACAAATGAATGCGTGGCATGCCTGGATCGATTCGATTGTCAAACAGCCGAGAGGATACACCTCCGCATTCCCGCGACGCGTTTCGCGCCCGAGTGATGCAGAAGCTTCGTCCCTCGAAGACAGAGGGCGCAGGGAAAGCCGGGCGCTGGCCGCACCCGCAGCCTCGCGTGCAACGAAAAAAGCACACGAGTTAGTCACCACAGGCTTGGCCTCATCATCCGGCCTTCCCTGCGCGATGGTTTTAACGGTTTCCTTCGTGCTCTCCCCGGTGACCGGGCTTTCTTGCCACCGTCATCAGCGAGAGCTTGCCTCTCGCGAACTTGGCATCAGCGTCGGGATGCCAGGACCACACGACTTCGCCGTATGCAAGTGAACGCCGCTCGTCTTGCGACGCCATCACATCCATCGCATCCGGTCTCGCGTTCGTGACGACGCGTACGCCCCTCTTGCCGAGGCCGGACGGCGCGGGGTTGTAAAGATGATTTGCCCGACGGCTCAAGCGATATATTTTTCGCGCGAAGGCTGGACAGGTTTTTCGCCGGCGTGCCCGTCGGGCAAATCAGTCGCGCCTTCGGACTCATGCAGAGCAGCAAACAGATGATACGTCTCGGCGTCGCAGCTTCGGTGGTCTGGGTCATGGTAGCGGGCCTGCTCGCGTCCCGAAACGAAACCTGGACCGCTGCCTTGAGGCTCTATTGCCATCTGACGACTCACCCGGCATGCGTCGACACAGTTTTCCTTGTGGTGCATTGGCCTGTGATCGCGCTCGTCTTGTTCGCCCCTGTCGCCGTGGGCTGGCTTATGGGCTGGGGACTCGTTACCCTCGCAAGACGGATAGCGCGATCCCGGAACGGATGACGCCAGCGACGTCCTGCGCGATTGTCGAAGGAAGGCATTCTGCGTGCTCACACAAATATACGAAATCTCAACGGCTGACGAAGCTCGCTCGATTTCGTCTTTGGGAATAGATCATGCCGGCGTCCTCGTCGGGGATGGACAATTTCCGCGCGAGTTGCCTCTCGCGGCAGCAAAGAAAGTGGCTCGAGCAATATTAGCGCCGACCAAGTTTTCCGCCCTCTTCCTCACAGCAAACACCCGCATGATTGAGGCGTGGGCTCTTAAGCTCCGGCCTTCGATCATTCACCTTGGGGCCAGCGCTGACCTCCTTTCGCCAGCGGATGTTACAGCGCTCAAGCGCAGGCTGCCGACAATCCAAATCATGCGGAGCGTGCCCGTGACCGGTGAGGAAAGCATCGGTATTGCGCAGAGTTATGACGGTATCGCGGACTTCATCCTGCTGGATAGCTACCGCGCGCTCGACAATCAAATCGGGGCGCTCGGTGTCATACATGACTGGCGCATCAGCCGCCGCATCGTTGAGTTGGTTCGCGTGCCGGTGATCCTGGCAGGCGGCCTCGGACCCGACAACGTCCGAGATGCAATCCGCGCGGTCGGGCCTGCCGGGGTCGACTCCAAGACAAGAACGGATCGTGAGGGATCGCATGCCAAGGACATCGATCTGGTCCGTCGCTTTCGGGAAGCTGCTCTGTCCGAAATCTGAATCGATGACAGTCCTCGGGGTGGGCAAGGGCGCGCTTCGCGCGGAAGATGATTTGCCCGACGGCTCAAGCGATATATTTTTCGCGCGAAGGCTGGACAGGCTTTCGCGTGATTTGCCCGTCGGGCAAATCAGTCCCGCTTCTCGCAAACCATGTACAGGCAGCCCTGCCCATGATGCGTCTCGGCGTTGCCGCTTCGATCGTCTGGATCGTGATCGCAGGCTGGCTCGCGTCCCGAGATGAAACCTGGCGCGCGGCCTGGCGGCTTCATTGCCATCTGACGGCCGACACTTCGTGCACCGGCACCACGGTCTTCCTTGTGGTGCATTGGCCTGTGATCGCCGCCTGCTTGTTCGGCCCGGTCGTTCTGGGTCGGCTCGTGGGCGGACTCGTTACCCTGAGACGAGGAATATCGCGATCCGACACGTGAACCTGGCACGTACTCATAAGGGCGCAGATGTCGGCTTTCGGGGCTGAGCTGAAATTTTCCGCTCAGAGCATTGCCGATTTTGGCCCGTGGCGAACATCAGACGTTTGCTCCGACTCTCGCCCTATCCAAGGCTCCGTTCAGTCAAGCTGCTGACGCAATCTCTGTCTTAGACGGTGAGAACTAAGAACACTGTGCGAGGGACCACCCTGGTTCCCTCACCGGTTCCGTCGCCAGGATTGGCGCGAATCCGCAAAAAGCTGGCGCAAGTTCGTCAACGCCTCCGCGTTCGCTTGACCATCTTTTGCGGCATCGGGAACCGAAACAATCCAAAAAAAATCAGTCGAGGAGTTATGATGCTGTTTCGCTCGAGCGCCGCAATTTGCGGCGCCCTAGTTGCGCTTGGCGTTTCCGTTACCGTTGCTCGAAGTGAAATCGATACAGTTCATTCAAGCGCCGTCGTCAATGAAGCTTCGGGGGATGCGATCGTTGGCGCCGCATCCATGTACAACCCGTTCCGGCCCGGATGCCGGGAGGGCGGCCCGAACACCGCCTCCGGCGAGCGTTATGATCCCTCTGTCTGGGCGGCTGCCATCAAAACGAACTTGCGTCAGAAATTTGGTGGGGTCCAATATGGCGCGAGGCCGAAGTATGCCCTCGTTGAGGCTGTAGGCAAGAAGGTCATCGTCAAGATAAATGACGTGGGGCCGCTAGTGCCTGGCCGCATCATTGACCTCAATGAGCGGACGATGCGCTATTTCGATCCAACGCTGCAGCTCGGGGTGATTTATCGCGTAAGCGTTAAGCCGCTTTTCGGCGACTATTGGGTCCCCGGACCGGTTGGCTGAGATGATCGCTCGCGAGAGCGGTTATCGTAGTACAGCCTGGACGGCGGAAACGCGTCGGTGTCCTCCTCGCTCGCTGCGTCTTGAGGCGATGCCACATCTGGTGGCATGGCGCCGGTCGGCTGACCCCGCGACGATCAACGGTGCGGTGCTAAACCGTTCCGTCCACCACAATCTCGATCAGCTTGGCGCCGGGACGACTGAACGCATCGGACAGTTTCGCCTTCAGCTCTCCGGGCGCCGTGATGCGGATCGCCTCGAGCCCGAGCGATCTCGCGAGGCCGGAATAGTCGACCGGCGGATCGACAAAATCCATGCCGACGTAGTTGTCGTCGCCATGGAAGGAGAGCAGCCGCTGCTTGATGATGCGGTAGCCGCCGTTGTTGACGATCACGACGTTGAGCGGCAGCTTGTGGTGCGCCGCGGTCCACAGCGCCTGGATCGAATACATCGCGCTGCCGTCGCCGGTGTAGCACACGACCGGCCGGCCGTGGTTGGCGAGGCTGACACCGACGGACGCCGGCAGTCCCCAGCCGATGCCGCCCGAGGCGAGCCCGTGATAGCCGTAGCGCTCGCGATGCGGGCGAAGCGCGATCATGTGCCGCGACGAGGTCAGCCCCTCGTCGACCAGGATGGCGTCGTCGGGCATCGCCTCGACCACCTGCAGCGCCAGGAAATCCGGATCGATCGGCGCCTTGTCCTTTGCCTTGAGAATCTGCTCGACCAGCGCCTTGCGCTTCGCGCTCCAGTTCTTCGGCGCCAACTCGGCGAGGTTTTGCTTCGCGCGCGCCTCGAGCGCGGCGCCACCGGCGGCCTTGAGCGCGGGCACGAGCGCCTTCAGCGTCTCCCTGACGTCGGCCTTCAGCGCGATCTCGGCTGCATAGTTCTTGGCGATGTCCCATTCGGCGAGACCGACCTGCGCGATCGAGAGCCCCTCGGGCAACGGATCGACCTCGCTGTAGACCGACATGCGCAAGGGATCGGCGCCGAGCACGATCAGGAGGTCGTGCGGCGAGAGCAGCTCGCGCACCTGCTTCTGCAGGCGCGACAGCGCGCCCATGAAGCACGGGCTCTCGGAGAGGAAGTGGGCGCCATAGGGCGTCGAGCATTGATAGGCCGGCGCGCCGAGCGCTTCGGCGAAGGCGGCCGCCTCCTTGAGCGCGTCGCTCTTGACGATTTCGTCACCGGTGATGATGACCGGCGCCCGCGCTTTCAGGATGCGCTGGGCGAGCGCCTGCAAGGCTTCGTCCGACGGCCGCACCCGCGTGTCGACGCGGGTGGAACGGCCGAGATCGATGCCGGCTTCCGAATTGAGGATATCGCCCGGCAGCGAGATGAACACCGGTCCCGTCGGCGGCGTGGTCGCGACCTTGGCGGCGCGGCGCACGATGCGCGGCAGATCCTCCAGCCGCGTCACCTCGACCGCCCATTTCACCAGCGGCTCGGCCATCTGCAACAGCGGGCCATAGAGCACCGGCTCCATCAGGCCGTGGCCCTGCTCCTGCTGGCCGGCGGTGAGGATCATCGGCGTGCCCGTGAAGCTGGCGTTGTAGAGCGAGCCCATGGCGTTGCCGAGGCCGGGCGCGACATGGACGTTGCAGGCGACCAGCCGGCCCGAGGCGCGGCTGTAGCCATCGGCGATCGCCACCACCAGGCTTTCCTGCATCGCCATCACATAGGTGAGGTCGGGGTGGTCCTTCAGCGCGTGCATGATCGGCAGTTCGGTGGTGCCGGGATTGCCGAACAGATGCGTGATGCCCTCGTCCTTGAGCAGCGCCAGGAACGCCGATCGCCCGGTGATGCGGTTCTTCATTCGTTTCCTCCGCCGCGCCCGGCCGCTCGCGGTCCGGGGATTTCAGGAGACCAAAGATGAGCGAGGCGCGCAATGGAGCGCGCTCATGGCTGCCCTGCGGGTCGGCGGCAGGCTATGATCCGGCCAAGGAACAAGAAACTGAAGGGAGACCTGCCTTGTCGTACATCCAGCGCATCGGGATCGCCATCGGGATCGCCAAGGGGACCACCAAGGGGATCACCATGGGCGTTACGCTCGCGATCGCCGGCGTCACGCTTGT
Source organism: Bradyrhizobium sp. NP1 (assembly GCF_030378205.1). NCBI lineage: Bacteria > Pseudomonadati > Pseudomonadota > Alphaproteobacteria > Hyphomicrobiales > Nitrobacteraceae > Bradyrhizobium > Bradyrhizobium sp. NP1. The sequence continues at coordinate 1,406,387 of NZ_CP127385.1, read as the reverse complement.
GATCGCCCAGGCGAACGCCACGTCAGCCGCGCCCCGCGACCGCTTCTTCTGGCTGTCGGAAATCAACAAGGCCTCCGCCGTGATGCTGGTGGAGCGGGGAATCGTTCCAAAACCGCTCGGCGCGAAGTTCTTCGAGGCCATCACCCGCGTCGAGGCGACAGGCGACCGGCCAGGCGCCGCGCGTTCCGGCGACTATCTCAAGGTGGAGCAGGACCTGATGGCGGTGGGCGGCCCCGATATCAGCCGCCTGCATTCGGGGCGAAGCCGGCAGGATATCGGCTCGACCACGCAGCGGCTGATCACGCGCGACGATTTCCTCGCCGCGTTCGGGACATTGAACGGAATGCGGGAGGCAGTCCTGGCGCTGGCCGCGCAGGCACCGGACGCGATCATGCCGGCCTATACCTGGGGCGTGCAGGCGCAGCCGATCACGCTCGGGCACTATGCATCGGCCTACATGAATGCGCTGGACCGGCAGGCGGCGCGGATGCGCGAAGCCTGGGGGCGCCTCAACCGGTCGCCGCTCGGCGCGGCGGCGCTCGCGACCTCGAGTTTCCCGGTCGATCGTCCGCGGCTTGCGGACCTCCTCGGCTTCGATGCGCCGGTGGAAAATTCACTCGATGCCAATCAGATCTCCCCCATCGACGGCGGCGCTGAGATCGCAGGACTTGCAACGTCCGCCGCGCTGACGCTCGGTGCCCTGATCGCCGACGTCACCGCGCAATACGCCCAGACCGAGCCATGGATCGTTCTCAGCGAGGGCAACGAGACCGGCGTCTCCAGCATCATGCCGCAGAAGCGCAATCCGAGCGGGCTGGTGCGGCTGCGCGGGGAGGCTTCCACGCTGATCGGGGAGGCCACGACCTTCGTAGTGATCGCGCACAATGTCGAGCCGCGCATGAGCGACTACAAGGATTTTGGCAATCCGAAGGAATATCCCGACACGATCCTGCGCGACATGGCCGCGCTCTTCGCGCATGCCGACGCCCTCATCCGCAACCTTCGCTTTCGGCCCGAACGCGCGCTGGAGGAGGTCAATGGCGATTATTCGACCACGACCGAGCTCGCCGATACGCTGCAGCGCGACGCCGACGTGCCGTTCCGCATCGGACACCATTTCGCATCCGAGCTCGTCAATTACGGCCGAGGACATCATCTGCATGCAAGCCAGATTCCTTACGCCGAGGCGCAGCGCATCTACGCCGAAATCGCAGCGGGCGCGAAGCTTGATCCGAAACTGCCGCTGAGCGAGGACGCGTTCCGCCGCGCGCTGACGGCGGAGAACATGGTCGCCGCCAGCAAGGGGCTGGGCGGACCGCAGCCGGCGGAGGTGGCGCGGATGCTCAAGGCAGCCGGCGAGCGGCTGGCGGCCGACCGCGCCTGGCTCGATGCGACGCTGGCAAAACTCGCGGACGCCACGCAAAAGCTCGACCAGGCGTTTGCGCGGCTGCGCGAGTGAAAGACCTTGAACGGGCCGGCGAAACGGCGAAAGGCGCAAGGGGCGGATGATGGCCTATGACGAGAAGACTGCGGAGCGGGTGCGAAAGCAGCTCGCCGGCCGAAAAGCGTTGACCGAGAAGCCGCTGATGGGCGGCGTCTGCTTCATGCTGAACGGCAACATGTGCTGCGCGGTCTCCGGCCGCGGCGGCCTGCTGGTGCGGGTCGGGCCGGACGCGCATGAAAAGATGCTGCAGGAGCCACACACCGAGCCGATGGAAATGCGCGACCGCGTCATGAAGGGATATGTGCGCGTGGCGCCGGACGGCTACCGGAGCGAGGCCGCCTTAAAGAAATGGCTCACGCGCGGGGTTGATTTCACCGCGACGCTGAAGGGCAAGGCGGCGAGGAAGCGCGCGCCGCGGGCCGCGAAAAAGGAACAAAAAAAGGTGTCACGCAAGAAGCGGAAGGCATAGTTGGATGGCTCAAGCCGTTGTCCACGGACTCGACACCTCTCCCCAGCGGGGAGAGGTGGGATCGCATCACCGGATGCGATCCGGGTGAGGGGGATCGCCGCATCGATGGACCGTAACCCCTCACCCCACCCCTCTCCCAAAGGGAGAGGGAGCGCAGCGGCGTTTGCGGCCCACAGATCAGCTCACCCCAAGCTTTCAAAACATCCCCTCGCGGTCCGGCCGCGTCTTCTTTTTCGAGCGCTGCCAGACCACGCCGGGATAGCCCTTCAGCGGCACCAGCGGCGCACCGGTATAGGCCCATTCCTGCAGCTCCTCGATCGCGATGTGATAGAGCGGCTGGCGCCCGGTGCGGCCATTGAACAGCGCACGGGGGATGTTGACCATGTGCGCCGAACGCGCGCGCTCATAGATCAGCGGCGTGCCGCAGGCCGTGCAGAAGCTGCGCGCCGTTTTCGTCGCCGCGTCCTCATAGCGCGCGATCGCGTCCGCGCCGGCCGTGACGCGGAAGCGCTTGCGCCAGCTTCCGACATAGGTGGCGTAGGCCGCGCCATGGGCGCGGCGGCTTGCTGCGGAATGATCGTGCCAGGCCCAGCGCGCCGGCACGTCGATCTCGAAACGCACCGTGCCGCACAGGCACTGGCCGCTGGCGACGCCGGCTGCGGTGGCTGGCTTTGCCATGTGCGCTTGGCCTCCTGAGATCAGCTTACGCGTCAGTCCGGTGCGATGCGCCGGCATCGAACCCTGGTGCGCAATTGCGCTCCAGGGAATCTCGAGGTTGCCCGATGCGCGGCCGCGCATCCGGGGTTCGCGCTTTCAACGCGAACCGGAACGACAACACGTTCACCGCACCGCGGCGGTCACCACCACCTCGATCAGGACGCCCGGACCGAGATCGTTGATGCCGATGGTGGCACGGGCCGGCAGCGCCTTCTCCGGCAGCCAGTCGCGCCAGGCCTTGTTCATCGCCGGCTTCTGGTTGAGATCGGTGACGAAGATCGTCGCCGACAGCACGTGATGCTTGTCGGAACCATGGCGCGTCAAAAGCTGGTCGATCTGGGCGAAGACGTTGCGCGCCTGTCCCTCCATGTCGAGCTTCAGATCCTCCGACACGCACCCCGCCAGATAAAGCGTGCCGTTGTGCTTCACCACCTCGTGGAGAATCTGGCTGGGTTCAAAACGCTCGATCATCTTTCAACTCCTTCACCTTCCGTCATTGCACTTGCGGCTAGCGCCGTCTGTTCAGCCGCTCACGACGTGGCATTCGCCACGCGCTTGCGCGCAAGCAGCGCGTCGATGCGCGCATGCGAGGCGTCGTGCCCCGGCTTGGCGCGATGTTTATCGATAGCGGCCTGATCGCGCCAGCGTTCGGTGAGAAAAAAAGTGCGGCCGTCGCCGCCGATCGGCTCCGACACCTCCATGCGCAGGCAGCCGTCGTCCCGCAGGGTTTCCTGGCAGTTCTCGTGCAGGCGCGAGAGAAACGGGCCCCTGTTCTCGGTCGCGACCTCGAATTCGATGATGATGGCGATTTCCTGCCCATTTTCGCTCATGCCAGCTCCTGCCAAATGCCCCCGCTGCCTCGTCGTTATCTCTTGACCCGGCGCGACCACACCCTGTCGCCGGCGGAACAGCACATCATCGCCGAGATGCTGGCAACAGTGGCGCGACTGGGCGGCGCGGCGCCCGACGGCGCGCTCCTACGCCCGGCGCAGACCATGTCCGCGCGCGCGAAAACCACGAGCCCGCGCGCGTCGGCTCAGGCCGGGGCCATCTCGTCGTAGAAGGGATAGTCGGTATAGCCCGCCTCCTCGCCGCCATAGAAGGTGGCGCGGTTGTACGGGTTGAGCGGCCAGCCGCGCTGCAGGCGCCGCGGCAGGTCGGGATTGGCGATGAAGATGCGCCCGAAGGCGACCGCATCGGCATGGCCTGCGGCGATCGCTTCGTTCGCCGCCTCGCCGGTGAAGCCGCCGGCCGCGATCAGCACGCCTTTCCAGATCGGGCGGAACAGCATCATCGCCGACGGCACGTTCTGCCAGTTGACCTCGGCGCGCCCGGCGCCGCTCGAGCGCGGCTCGATCACATGCAGATAGGCAAGGCCCAGCGGGTTGAGCCGCTCGACGACATGGGTATAGAGCGGCATCGGGTCGGCCTCGCCGGAATCATTGGCGATGCCATAGGGCGACAGCCGCACGCCGACGCGATTGGCGCCCCACACATCGATCGCGGCCTGCGTCACTTCCAGCAGCAGCCGGGCGCGGTTCTCGATTCCGCCGCCATAGCGGTCGGTGCGGCGGTTGCTGCGCGATTGCAGGAACTGCTCGAGCAGGTAACCGTTGGCGCCGTGGATCTCGACGCCGTCGAAGCCCGCGTCCATCGCGTTGCGCGCGGCCGTCCGGAAATTCTCGATGATGCCGGCGATCTCGGCCGTCTCCAGCGCCCGCGGCGTCTCGTAGGCCGCGACCTTGCCGTCCGATGTCATCGCCTTGAAGTCGGTCGAGATCGCGACCGCGGACGGCGCGACCGGCAGCGCGCCGCCGGGCTGGAACGAGGAATGCGAGACGCGCCCGACATGCCAGAGCTGGAGGAAGATAAACCCGCCCCTGGCGTGGACCGCGTCGACCACCGCCCGCCAACCCGCAACCTGCGCCTCCGACCAGATGCCGGGCACGCCGGGATTGCCGAAGCCGCTCGCGACCACGGGCGAGGCTTCGGCGATCAAGAGGCCGCCGGGCGTCGCGCGCTGCGTGTAGTATTGCGCGTTCAACGGCCGCGGCGCCAGCGAGGGCCTGGCCGCGCGCATCCGCGTCAACGGCGCCATCACGACGCGATGCTTCAGATGACAGGGACCCGCATCCAGCGGTGAAAACAGCGACGGAAAATTCATGCCTGCCCCGAATTCAGAAAGTGATCATCACAAAGAAGGAGTGGCAGTCCGCAAGAAACTGCCACTCCGATTGACGCACTTCTCCCTCTCCCCGTGCTTACGGGGAGAGGGGCGGGGTGAGGGGCTCTTTTCAAGAGCACAGCGCGTGGAGAATCCCCTTCACCCGCCGCGCAAGAGCGCGACGACCTCTCCCCGCAAGCGGGGAGAGGTGAAGCTCCAGCCGGCCCCCTAACCCGTCTTCACCCAGACCGCCTTGACGTTGAGATATTCCTCGACGTGCTGCTTGCCGCTTTCGCGGCCGTAGCCGCTCATCTTGTAGCCGCCGAACGGCACCGCCGGGTCCATCGCCTGGTAGCAGTTGACCCAGACCGAGCCCGCGCGCAGCGCCTTGGCCACGTGATGCGCGCGCGAGACGTTGGTGGTCCACACGCCCGAGCCGAGGCCGAACATGGTGGCGTTGGCGCGCTTGATCAGCTCGTCGGTATCCTTGAAGGAGATCGCCGAGATCACCGGCCCGAAGATCTCCTCCTGCGCGATGCGCATGGTGTCCTGCACGTTGGCGAACACGGTCGGCTGGACGAAATAGCCCTTGGCGAGCGGTCCTTCGGTGATGCGCCCGCCGCCGGCGAGCGCTTTCGCGCCCTCCTTCTGGCCGATCGAGAGATAGCCCGAAACGCGCTCCATCTGCTGCTCGGAAACCAGCGGACCAATTTGCGTGTTCGGATCGAGGCCGTTGCCGACCTGCAGCTTCTTGCCGAACTCGGCGACGCGGCCGACGAACTCGTCATAGATCCTGCTCTCGACGAACAGCCGGGTGCCCGCGCTGCAGATCTGGCCGGAGTTGGCGAACACGGCCATCGCCGCGCCCGGCACCGCCGCATCGAGATCGGCATCGGCAAACACGATGTCCGGTGACTTGCCGCCGAGCTCGAGCGAGACGCGCTTGAGGTTGCCGGCCGAGGCGCGGATGATCGATTGCCCCGTGACATGCGAGCCGGTGAACGCCACCTTGTCGACGTCGGGATGGGCGGCGAGCGCGGCACCCGCGGTCTCGCCATAGCCGGGCACCACATTGACGACGCCCGCCGGCACGCCGGCCTCCATCGCGAGCTCCGCGATCCTGAGCGAGGTGAGCGGCGCTTCCTCGGCGGGCTTCAGCACCACGGCGCAGCCGGTCGCGATCGCGGGCCCGATCTTCCAGATGGTGGCGGCGAGCGGCCCGTTCCACGGAATGATCGCGCCGACCACGCCGATCGGCTCCTTCAGCGTGTAGGAGAAGATCTCGCCGGGCAGCGAGTTCTCGATTGTTTCGCCATGGATCGCGGTCGTCTGGCCCGCGTAGTAGCGCAGCATGCCGAGCACGCGCAGCCGGTTGCCGCGGGTCCGGCTGATCGGCGCGCCCATGTCGACGGTGTCGAGCTGGGCGAGCTCCTCGAAATGCTTTTCGACGAGGTCGGCGAGGCGGAGCAGGATGTTCTGCCGCTCGAACGGCTTGACCTTGCTCCAGGGCCCCTCGAAGGCGCGGCGCGCCGCGGCCACCGCGCGGTTGATGTCCTCGGCATCGCCTTCGGCAACGGTCGCGAGCAGCTCGCCGGTCGCCGGGTTCCGCGTCTCGAATTTCTTGCCGGAGGCGGCATCGACCCATTGGCCGTCGATCAGCATCTTCTTGTAGGAACCATCTGCGAAGGGATGGCGCGTGATCGGAATCGCCTGTGACACAGCCATGTCTGCACTCCCTGAAACTTGATCGGCTTTTTGCAGCTTTTGGGGGGGGATCGTTATCGCCTGAAGTCTACCGCCATGGCGGAAGGCGGTAAAGCCAACGCATGAGTGGTTCGAGCGCGGCGCACGAAGAGCTCCCATGCGCCTTCGTGCGTGGTGCTCGCCCGCCAGAACCACGATTTGCCAACTGCCGCCATCCGGCGACGGCCAGCCATTCAAGGAGAAACGCGATGCCTCATCCAGCGATGTCAAAAGACCATGTCGCCGTGATCACCGGGGGCGCCTCCGGCATCGGGCTTGCGGCCGCGATGCGCTTTGCGCAACTCGGCATGAAGGTAGTCATCGCCGATCTCGGCGCCGAGCGGCTGAAGGCGGCGGAGGCGCGATTGGCCGCGGCCGGCGGCGCGGCATCCATCATGACCGCCGAGGTCGATGTCAGCCATCCCGACCAGATCGCGGCGCTGGAGCAAGCGGTGCAAAAGCGGTTCGGCGGCACCGACATCCTGATGAACAATGCCGGCATCCAGCCCGGCAGCAAGATGTTCGGCCCTCCGGAGAATTGGCAGCGCATCCTCGGCGTCAACCTGTGGGGCGTGATCAACGGCACGCAGGCCTTTGCGCCGCGCATGATCGAGCGCGGCCGGGCCGGCCTCATCATCAATACCGGCTCCAAGCAGGGCATCACCACGCCGCCCGGCGATCCCGCCTACAATGTGTCGAAGGCAGGCGTGAAAGCCTTCACCGAGGCGCTACAGCACGAGCTGCGGAATACGCCCACCTGCAGGATCAGCGCGCATCTCTTGACCCCGGGTTTCGTCTTCACCGCGCTGACGTCCCACGGCCGCACCGAGAAGCCGGCCGCGGCCTGGACGCCGGAACAGACCGTCGACTTCATGATCGAGCGGCTCGACGCGGGAGACTTCTACATCCTGTGTCCGGACAACGACGTGCCGCGCGCGCTCGACGAGCGGCGAATCCTGTGGGCGGCCGGCGACATCGTCGAGAACCGCCCGCCGCTGTCGCGCTGGCATCCGGACTATGCGGGAGCCTTCGCGGCGTTCGCGAAGGGGAAATAGCCAGCGTTCGGCTTCACAGCGTCTCCTGCTTGTGCCCGCAATTCTTGCAGACGAACTTTACCCGCGTCGCACCTCGTTCCGCCGAGAGGCGGTTAGGCGCGCCGCATTTGCCGCAGATCGCCTCGATCCTGGTGTTGCCCTCCTTTACGACGAGAGCCTTGCGCGCCATGGTCTCGCGGATCAGGCGCTCCGCCTCTTCCCGCATCGCCTGCTTCGACATCCGCTTCCCCTACCGTTCAGAACCGAAGCCTTATAGCATCGATATCGCGTCCGGCGAGCCGCTTTCGAAAAACTTCCCCGAACGTTCCGCAGTCCCCAACTCTATCGGAACTGCACATTCCCGTCCGCACGCGGCGCTGTGTGCCGAGAATTTGAATCTCCCGAGATCTGCGACGAACCCGTGCGCTGCGCGCACCCGCGCGCATTAAATTGAAATTTAATCTGGGTCGCGACGAGTTGAGGAAAGGTGTTGGCGAGAACGCTGGCGGCTGCGCCGATCGATCGCCATCTGCGCAGCGATCGTGGTTGGGAGCGTATCTCTGGAGACTCGTTATGTTGCGCAAGACAGTGATCGGCTTGTTGGCCGTTGCGTCCATTGCCCTGGTCGCGCCGACGATGGCGTTGGCGCGGGGTGGCGGTGGTGGTGGTGGCGGAGGTGGTGGCGGCCATGGCGGCGGTGGCTTTGGCGGCGGTGGAGGTGGTGGTTTCCACGGTGGCGGCCTTGGCGGTGGAGGTTTTGGCGGTGGAGGCTTCCATGGTGGAGGTTTTGGCGGCGGCTTCCATGGTGGCGGCGTAGCCGCTGGAGGCTTGCGTCCCGGCGGCTTCGGCGGCGGGCATTTCGCCGGTGGGTTCCACGATGGCCGCGGCTTTGCCGGCCGCGGATTCCACGATCACGGCTTCCGCCACCGCTTCGGGTACGGCTACGGCTACTATCCGTATGACTATTACGACGATTATGCCTACGACACGCCGTACGCGGATTCATATTACGACGACGGAAGTTGCTATGTCGTCCAGCGGCGCGTTCACACCACGCATGGCTGGCGCCACCAGCCGGTTCAGGTGTGCGGTTGATGGAGTGTGGTCGATCGATCCCGATTGCGATCTGACACGGCCGTCCCTCGGAATTGAAGGCCGGCGGAATTGAAGGCCGGCGGCCATCCGGAACCTCAGCGCGCGCCCGCGCGCTGAGGTTTTCTCGTTCTGGCCTATGGTCGCGTTCGAGAGGCCAGCCGCGCCTCGCTCTCGCGCAAGGCCGCGAGATCGAGCTTTCCGGCCTCCGCGGCATCCAGCGCGCAGGTAAAGATGGGATAGAATTGCGTGGCGCCGTCATAGGCAACCAGCAGCAGATCCACGCCTGCGCCAAAGGCTTCGATGACCGCCGTGCAGATATCGTTGTGGTAGACTGCCCCCATCACCAGATCGTCGGTGATGATGACGCCCTGATAATTCCACTGCTTGCGGATCAGGCCGTCAACCACGCGCCTGGAATGCGATGCAGGACGGTCGGGATCGATCGCGGCCAGATTGACGTGCCCGATCATCAACTGGGCTCTTGTGCCTTTGAGCAAATCCTTGAAGGGACGCCAGTCGGAGACGTCGAGCACCTCGCGCGGGGTATCGAGATGGGCCGTGAAATGGTGCGTATCGGAGCGCAGCCGCCCGAGGCCCGGAAAATGCTTGACGGTCGCGGTGACACCGGACGCTTCGAGACCGCCGACATAGGCAGCCGCGACGTCGCTGACGACGGCCGGATCGTCTGAAATCGCCCGCTCGCCGATCAGCGTATTGAAATCGAGCGGGTTGTGTTCCGCATCCGGCTTGAGATCGACGACCGGCGCGAAGTTCTGGGTGATGCCGATCGACGCCAGCTCGCGGCCGTGGGTGCGTCCGAGCTCCTCGGCCTTCTGCGCGCGAGCGTCCGCCGGCAGGCCTGCCAGCGTCGACAACGCCGGCAGCGCGCTCAGCGGCGGCGCAAGATGCGAGACGATGCCGCCTTCCTGGTCGACGGCGACGACGAGCGGCGGCAGGCCGGCGCTGCGTCGCCGCTGCTGCAGCGCTGCGATCTCCGACCGCAGCCCCTCGGCAGTTCCGCCCGCGGCCGCGATATTGTGCCTGGTGACATAGACGCCGGCGATCAGCCCCTGTTCCGCCAGGCGCGCAACCTCGCCGAAGGAAGTGTAGCCGACCACGAAATGCCGTCCCAGGATTTGCGCGCGCGAAGGCTGTGCGCTCAACACGCGCCGCTTGCCGAGCTCATACGACGTCGTGGCCAAAAGCATCGCCACGGACGGCAGGATCCACACGAGAAGCAGCAGCCGTCCACCGAGGCCGCGGCGCCAGACGCCCCGCCTGATCAGCAGTGCCACGACCAGAAGGCTTGCGACGACGATGACGGCGTTCCCCGTACCGCGCAACGGGATCAGATAGGGGTCATATTTGTTGAGGGCTGCAAGCGCCAGGACCAGCCCGACGAGCCCGGCCAAGGCGGATCGTATGCGAAGCCATATCTGCATGAGGATGAAGTCTGCATGAAGGCGAGGCGCCGTCGGCCGCCGCTCCGGCGTTCCGTTGCGGACTTACTGCCTGTTCCGCCGTGCCGCTGCAAGAGGCCTCGCGCATCTCCCTTGACCATCGCAGACATCGCCGTCACAAGAACGGAAGCCACAATGGCCAAACAATAAAATCAAACGGAGGAACGATCGTGAGAGCTTACGCCCTGGCCTGCGCCATTCTTGCCGTGACGGTATCGGGGGCATCCGCGCAAATCTCCGACGACGCGGTGCGCATCGGCGTATTGACCGACCTGTCGAGCTGGGGGCGTGACAACAGCGGGCCCGGCTCGGTCGAGGCGGCAAAGATGGCGGTCGAGGAATTCGGGCCGGCCGTGCTCGGCAAGCCGATCCAGATCATCAGCGCCGATCACCAGATGAAGACCGATGTCGGCACCCAGATCGTGCGCGACTGGTTCGACAACGGCAAGGTCGACGCCGTCGTCGACATCCCGAACTCCGGCATCGCGATCGCCGTGCACAACATGGTGAAGGAGCGCAACAAGATCGCGCTGCTGTCGGGTCCCGGCGCGAGTTCCCTGACTGACGAATTGTGCAGCCCCAACACCGTGCACTTCGCCTATGACACCTATGCGCTGTCGAAGGTGACGGCGTCGGCCGTGATCGCCGAGGGCGGCAAGTCCTGGTTCTTCATCACCGCCGACTACGCCTTCGGCCAGCAGCTCGAGAAGGATGCCACGCGCTTCGTCAAGGAACTCGGCGGCACCGTGCTCGGCGGCGTGCGCCATCCGACCAACACCGCGGACTTCTCCTCCTTCGCGCTGCAGGCGCAGAGCTCGAAGGCCGATGTCGTCGCCTTTGCCAATGCCGGGCAGGACACCGACAACGCGATCAAGCAGTCCGGCGAGTTCGGGCTCGTCAAGGGCGGCCAGAAACTCGTCGGGCTGTTGATGTTCGACACCGACGTGCACGCGATCGGGCTCGAGGCCGCCCAAGGCACCTACATGACCACGGCGTCCTACTGGAACATGGATGACAAGACCCGCGCCTGGTCGAAGAAGTTCTTCGCCCGGACTGGCGTGATGCCGACCATGATCCACACCGGCGTCTACGGCTCGGTGCTGCATTATCTGAAAGCGATCCAGGCCGCCGGCAGCGACGATCCGAAAGCGGTGATGGCGAAGATGCGCGAGCTGCCGATCGAGGACGCCTTCGTGCATGGCGGCAAGCTGCGCGAGGACGGCCGCGTCATCCGCGACATGTATCTCGCCAAGGTGAAGAAGCCCTCGGAGTCGAAGGAGCCGTGGGACTATCTCACCATCGTCAAGACCGTGAAGGGCGAGGACGCCTACCGTCCGGTCTCCGAATCCAAGTGCCCGCTGCTCAAGAAGTAGGATTGTTCCCGTGGCCGACAACGAAGAAACCTACGAATGCGACGTGCTGGTCGCGGGCTCCGGCTGCGCCGGCATGTCCGCGGCCGTCACCGCCGGCCATCGCGGGCTCAACGTCCTGATCGTGGAGAAGGAGCCGCGCTTCGGCGGCACCACCGCGCGCTCGGGCGGCTGGCTCTGGATTCCGGGCACGAAACTCGCGCGCGACTGGGGCATCGCGGAGAGCGAGGGGCAGGCGCGCAATTATCTGCGGCACGAGGCCGGCAACAATTTCGATGCCGCGCGGGTCGATGCGTTCCTCGCCGCTGGCCCCGAGGCAGTCGATTTCTTCACCACGAAGACCGCGCTGCGCTTCGACATGCCCCTGACCTTCCCCGACTATCACGCCGAAGCGCCCGGCGGCGCGCAGGGCGGCCGCTCGATGGTGACGCGGCCGTTCGACGGCCACGAGCTCGGGGACGCCATCAAGGACCTCGGCAATCCCCTGCCCGAGCTCACCGTGTTCGGGATGATGCTGGGAAGCGGCAAGGAGATCATCCACTTCATGCGCGCGACGAAATCGCTGACCTCGGCGGTCTATGTCGCAAAGCGCCTGTCCAGGCATTTCCGCGACGTGCTGCGCTTTGGCCGCGGCATGACGCTGACCAATGGCAATGCGCTGGCCGGCCGGCTCGCCAAATCGGCCTTCGACCTCAAGATCCCGATGTGGCTGTCTTCGCCGGTGCGCGAGTTGATCGTCGAGAATGGTGTGGTGCGCGGCGCCGTCGTCGAGAAGGACGGCCGCCCGATCCGCGTTAACGCCAGGCGCGGCGTTGTGCTCGCCTGCGGCGGCTTCCCGCACGACGTCGAGCGGCGCAAGAAGATGTTTCCGCATGCGCCGACGGGACAGGAGCATTTTTCGCCGGGGCCATCGGGCAACACCGGCGACGGCTTGCGGCTCGCGGAAGCAGCCGGCGGCCGCATCGAGGACCGTCTGCCGAATGCGGCGGCCTGGGTGCCGGTGTCGCAGACGACGCGCAAGGACGGCTCGACAGGCGTGATGCCGCATTTCATCGACCGGGCAAAACCGGGCGTCATCGCCGTGATGCGCGACGGCAGACGCTTTGCCAATGAAGGCAATTCCTACCACGACTTCGTGCAGGAGATGATGAAGGCCGCAGGACCCGGCGAGGAGATCGCCTCCTTCCTCATCACCGACCATCGCTCCTTGCGCCGCTACGGGCTCGGCTGCGTGCCGCCGTTCCCGATGCCGCTCGGCCATCACCTGCGCTCCGGGTATCTGAAGCGCGGCGCGTCATTGGCCGAACTCGCGGCCGCCGCCGGTATCGATGCGAAGGGGCTGGAGGCGACGGTCGCGGAGTTCAACGCCGTGGCGGCGGAAGGCCGCGATCCCTTCTTCGGCAAGGGCTCGCGGGCGTACAACCGCTACCAGGGCGACGCACTGCATGGTCCCAACCCCTGCATCGCGCCGATCGAGGACGGACCGTTCTACGCGATCAAGATGGTGATCGGCGATCTCGGCACCTATGCCGGCATCCAGACCAACGAGAACGCGCAGGCGCTCGACGCCGAGGGCAAGCCGATTCCCGGGCTCTACGCAGCAGGCAACGACATGGCGAGCATCATGGGCGGCAACTATCCGGGCGCCGGCATCACGCTCGGCCCCGCGCTGACCTTCGGCTACATCGCGGGCCGGCATCTTGCGGGTAGCGCCGGCTAAAGCGCGATGAGATCAGGCTGAGTCGTCATCGCGCTTTAGGTTCTTGATTGAGCATGATCTCCGCGCAAACGCGTTCCGCGTTTGTCGCGAGGGAAAACCGCTACACACTTTTCCGGATCATGCTCTGGTTGCGGGAGGGCGCGGTGAGCTGCGCTCTCCCCTGTGATTCCCGCGGAAAATTCCCATATCGGCAGTGTTGATCCCTCTCGCGCATGTCGCCGCCGATGTCCCAGCTTGCGTTATTTGACGATCAGACTCCGGTTCCGCAGGGGCTGCGCACCACGCCGGACTTCATTTCGCGGACGGCAGAGAAAGAGCTGATCGCGCGCATCGCGGAACTGCCGCTCGCGCCGTTCCAGTTCGGCGCCTTCGAGGGCAAGCGGCGGGTGAAGTCGTTCGGCTTCCGCTACGACTACACGCTGCAGCGGATGCTGGAGGCCGAGCCGATCCCGGACTGGCTCGAAGAGGTCGCGCGCCGCGTCGCGGATTTCGGCGGCCTGCCCGACGACAGCGTGCGGCAAATTCTCTGCACCGAATACGAGATCGGCGCCGGCATCGGCTGGCATCGCGACAAGCCGCATTTCGACAAGGTGTTCGGGCTTTCGCTGGGCGCGCCGTGCAGGTTCCGCTTTCGTCGCCGCGACGGGGCAAAGTGGCAGCGTTTCACGCTCGATGCCGAACCGCGCTCGCTCTATCTGATGGATGGCGAGGCGCGGCGCGTATGGGAGCATTCGATTCCGCCGGTTGAGGCGCGCCGTTACTCCATCACCTTCCGCACCATGAAGCGCTAAGCTGCGCGCGCTCAGGCCGCCGCCGGATAGACCAGCACGTCGCCGGCTTGCGGCCGCGCGGCCGCGTTCATGACAGCCGGCTCGACATGGCCCGGCCCGAGCACGTGGAATACGGTTTCGCCCGCCGCCAGCAGATAGTCGGTGATGATGCGCCGGTGACAGCGCCACCACAGCGTTTCCGCGCACATGATGGCGCAGCGCCGATCGCGGCCGAGCGCGCGCAGATGGAAAAGTCCTTCGTGGAAGCCCGCGCCCATCGCGTAGTCGGCATAATTGTGGAAGCTGTCGTTCTGCCAGAACGCGTTGACGCCGGCATCGACCTCGCGCTTGCGACTGCGCAGACCACCGAGCGCGGCGATGTGCTCGTAGCTGATGCCGAACGGCGCAAGCGCATCCGGCAATGTCTCGCGGTTATACTGCGGGTTGGTGCGCGAGCGCGGCACCGTGCGGACATCGGCGACCAGCGTGACCTCGACACTTGCCAGCAGCGCGACGAATTCGTCGAGCGGGCGCGTGCCATGGCCGATGGTGAAGAACGGATGAGCCATGTCAGCTCCGCACTCTACGTGGACAGATGCCGCAGCACGCGGCCGCGGTGCAACGCGACGTGGTCGGTCTTGTCGCTCTTGATCTCGTATTGCGGATCGTCGGCGCTCGCGTGGTGGACGTAGCCCTTGTAGTCGACGTCGCTGGTGTGCACGCGGATGATGGTGCCGCGCACCCTGCCGGCTTCCGAATTCCAGCTCACGTGGTCGCCGACCTTGAAAGCCTTCGTCATGGCCATACCCGCGCTCGACAGGAATAAGGATAGCGAGGATATGGGTCGCCAGTCCGCCTCCGCCAAATGGCTCCGGCGCGGCATCCTGCCTCGTTTCGCGAGCGAAGGATGGTGGGCACGACAGGGATCGAACCTGTGACCCCTACCATGTCAAGGTAGTGCTCTCCCGCTGAGCTACGTGCCCGAAACGCTTATTTCGTGGGTCGGGGGTCCGTATATCGGCTCCGGCGCGGGCAGGCAACCCGGCGTTTTGGCTCCGGATGCGCCTTTTCGCCCCGAACCGGCAGGCCGCCGGCGGGACCTCAGGCGGCCAGCATCTTGTTAACTTCGCTGACGAGCTCGCGCAGATGCACCGGCTTCGACAGCACCTTGGCGTTCTTCGGCGCTTCCGAATCCGAATTCAGCGCCACGGCGGCAAAGCCGGTGATGAACATGATCTTGATGTCGGGGTCGAGTTCCGAGGCGCGGCGCGCGAGCTCGATGCCGTCCATTTCCGGCATCACGATGTCGGTCAACAGCATCTCGAACGGCTCCTCGCGCAGCCTCTGATAGGCCGACATGCCATTGTCGTGCGGCGAGACCTGATAGCCGGCGTTTTCCAGCGCCTTGACCAGGAAGCGGCGCATGTCGTTGTCGTCTTCGGCGAGGAGAATCTTGTGCATGGCGGCGGTTCGTCGAATCCGGCTGAAGGAGGAGCGGTCCGTACACTAAGCCCGACAGAGGGTAAATTTCGGGTGAAAGGCGCGCGGCCGGCATCGCGGACAGGCGGTCTCAAGCCCATTTGTGGACCAGCCCCTTGCATCAATCAAGGCCAAGTCTTTCGGGGCCAAGAGTTTCAGGGCCAGGTCTTTCGGGGCCAGGTCTTTCAGGGCCAAGTCTTTCAGGGTTAAGTCTTTCAGGGCTAAGTCTTTGCCGATTGTTAAGCAGCGTTCCAATCGGCCGTAAGACTTTTTCGCTTGGCAGAACGGCTGCGATTACCGACAATGCGTGTCGATAAAACTCCGTCTTTGCGGCCGAATCGCTTTCAGGGCCTGAAAAGAGCGGAATTGTGGGACGGCGCTAGCGTGGCGGATTTGAGACCCGACGGCGAACTATCGCCTCCATTCGAGATCGTGGAGCCGGCTGCGTGGCGGGCGCCGATCATCTTCAATTCGCCACACTCCGGCTCGGTCTATCCGCAGGATTTCCTGTCCGCCTCGCGGATCGATCTTGCGACGCTGCGCCGCTCCGAAGATTCCTTCATGGACGAGCTGATTGCAGGTTTGAGCGCGCGCGGCTTTCCGGTCGTGCGGGTTCATTTCCCGCGCTCCTATGTCGACGTCAATCGCGAGCCCTATGAGCTCGACCCGCGCATGTTCGCCGGCCGCCTGCCGAGCTTTGCCAACACGCGATCGATGCGGGTGGCCGGCGGGCTCGGCACCATCCCGCGTGTGGTCGGCGACGGCCAGGAGATCTATCGCGAGCGCCTGTCGGTCGAAGACGCGCTGCGGCGGATCGAAGCGCTCTACAAGCCCTACCACCGGGCGCTGCGGCGGCTGATCAACAAGGTGCACCAAGCGTTCGGCACCGTGGTCATGGTGGACTGCCATTCGATGCCCTCGGTCGGGGTCTCGCGCGACGAGCCGCGGCGGCCCGACATCGTGATCGGCGACCGTTACGGCACGAGTTGCGCGCCGCTGCTGCCCGAGCGGGTCGAGGAAACCATGAGCCAGCTCGGCTATTCGGTCGGCCGCAACAAGCCCTATGCCGGGGGCTTCATCACCGAGCATTACGGCAATCCGGCCTCCGGCCTGCATGCCATCCAGCTCGAGCTCAACCGGGCGATCTACATGGACGAACGGCGCCGCGAGAAGAGCCCGCGCTTCGCCCAGGTGGCGGCCGATTTCGCGACGCTGGCCGATGCGCTGGCCACCGTCCCGCTCGGCGATCTCGGACCTTTCCAGGCGGCCGCGGAATAAAGTCGCGATCCCGACATTCTCTTATTCATTCCAGGCCGGTCCGCCAGGGCCACCCCACCTGGGATCCTGTCATTCCGGGCTTGCGCTTTGCCCGGAATGACAGTGCCCGGGCTTCTCAAGAAGCTAGCCTCTCCAAGAAATTTGGCCTCTCCCAAGAAAAAAGGGCCGCTTGAATGAACAAGCGGCCCAAGTCTAGGGAGGAAACGCCCAAGGAGGGCAGCGATAGCGCGAGGCGCTACCGCACCGCAACAATATGCGACCGCGCTGCACAAAGTGCAAGAGTTTTTCAAACATTTCCCACGTTAAGTTGGCGATGCTTGCGTTCGTGCAACACCTCGGTGACTTGATATTTTATTTAGCAAAATCAATGCTTTATAGAACGATAAGGGCGAATCGAGCCCATCCGCTCCGAAGCCTCTGAAATAGCTCGCGATTTCGTGATGGCGGCTGTGGTCGGAAAATATACCAGCGCGCCGGCACGTGATTCGCCTTCTAACGTCCGCCGCGCTATCGCCTGTCGCGACGCCGAGCAAGAGGCGGCTGCGGGATCATGCCGGATCAAGCGGCCTGATTCACGGCGGCCGGCCCATCGGGCAGCTGCCTTTTCGGAAGGTGCGCGGCGCGCGGGTTTGGGTTAGGCAAGAAGGCCCCCTCCTCCGTTCAGGGAATCACCGTGACGGTCATCGATTTCTCCGCCTTCATTGGCCGCCTGGCGACCGCCTCGGGGGAGACCATCCTGCCCTTCTTCCGCACCTCGCTCTCGATCGACAACAAGGCGACCACCCACGATTTCGATCCGGTGACCGAGGCCGACCGCGCGGCCGAAGCCGTGATGCGCCGGCTGATCAAGGCCCAGTTCCCGCAACACGGCATCGTCGGCGAGGAATTCGGCAATGAGCGCGAGGACGCCGACTACGTCTGGGTGCTGGATCCGATCGACGGCACCAAATCCTTCATCGCCGGCTTTCCGACCTGGGGCACGCTGATCGGACTGTTGCACAAGGGCATGCCGGTGTTCGGCATGATGCACCAGCCCTATATCGGTGAGCGCTTTTCCGGCGACAATGGCGTCGCCAACTACCGGGGACCCTCGGGGGAACGGCGGCTCACCGTGCGGCGCTGCGCCTCGCTTGCCGAGGCGACTTCCTACACCACGAGTCCCCTGCTGATGAACGCCGCCGACCGCGCCGCCTTCGGCCGGGTCGAAAGCCAGGTGCGGCTGACGCGCTATGGCGGCGACTGCTATTCCTACTGCATGCTGGCCGCCGGCCACCTCGATCTCGTGATCGAGACCGAGCTGAAATCCTACGACATCGCGGCCCTGATCCCGATCGTCACCGGCGCCGGCGGCATCGTCACCACCTGGGAAGGCAATCCCGCCCAGGGCGGCGGCCGGATCATCGCGGCGGGCGACCCACGGGTGCATGAAGCGGCGATGAAGCTGCTGACGAGCTAGGCTATTGTCCTCATCCTGAGGGGCGGCGCCTGCGCCGCGTCTCGAAGGGTGAGGCCCTCGGCAAGCCATCATGATTCGAGACGGCGCAAGCACCTCCTCGCCATGAGGCAAAAACGGCTCAGGTAAGGAGGCCGGCATGCGGAGTCTGGGCAAAGCGCTGACGATGCTGTCGATGCTGCTGCCGCCCGCGTTCGCCGCAGCGCAGGATTTTCCCACAAAACCGATCCGGCTGATCGTGCCGTTTCCGCCGGGCGGCCCGAACGACATCATCGCGCGTGTGATCGGCCAGCGCATGTCGGAGATCGTCAAGCAGCCGATCGTGATCGACAATCGCGGCGGGCAAGCGGGCGTGCTCGGTACCGACGCGATCGCGAAAGCCAATCCGGACGGCTACACCATCGGCATCGTCAGCGCGAGCGCGCTCGTCATCAGCCCGACCATGGAGAAGGTCGCCTATGATGCCGCGAAAGATCTCGCGCCGATCACGCTGGTCGCGACCGTGCCTGAGATGCTGGTCGTCGCCACCAGCGTGCCCGTGACGACCATGGACGAGCTGGTCCGGCTTGCGAAGGCAGAGCCGGGAAAACTGAACTTCGCCTCCTCTGGCCCGGGCAGCCTGCCGCATCTCGCCGGCGAATTGTTCAAGCTGACCGCGAAGATCGACGTCGTCCATGTGCCCTATCGGGGCGCCGCGCCGGCGGTGAACGACCTGCTCGGCCAGCAGGTGCAGATGACATTCCTCGATTTGCCGGTGCTGCTGCCGCACATCAAGGCGGGCCTGTTGCGCCCCATCGCGCTCGGCGCACGCGAGCGCGCCGCGACTGCGCCCGACGTGCCGATCACGGCCGAAGTCGGCATGCCCGGCCTGTTGATCGAGAACTGGTACGGCATGATCGGACCGGCGGCGATGCCGCGCGCGGCGCTCGACAAGCTGAACCGCGTCGCGGGGGAGGCGATGGCCGATCCCAATGTGAAGGCCAAGCTCGCCGAACAGGGACTTTCGCTCGCCCCCGACACGCCGGACGAATTCCGCGCCTACATCGCGTCCGAGACGCAGAAATGGGCCAAGGTGATCAAGGACGCCGGCGTCGAGACGACGAAATAACCGCGCGCTACATTCTCTTCGTCATCGCGAGCGTAAGCGAAGCGATCCAGAAAAATCCGCAACGCGTCTGGATTGCTTCGTCGCTTCAGCACAAAATTGCTTCGCAATTTTGTCGCGAGCTCCTCGCAATGACCACTGGGAGCTAGACGTTGATCGCGTAGCCGATCTCGATGTCGCTGGCCGCCTTGCCGCCGCGCATCCCGACGCTCTCCGGCGACACCTCGATCAGGATGATCTTGATGTCGCCCGGCGGCACGCCGAAGCGCTCGAGGTTGCGCGTGATCGCGCGGTACAGCGCGCGCTTGGCGGCGAGCGTCCGTCCGGCGAACATCGTGATCTCGATGTGGGTGTAGCGCTCGCCGACCGAGCCCGGAATTGCGAAATGCGCGGGCTCATGCTCGACGAGCCGCAGCACCTTGTCGTCCTCGGGCGTATGCAGCGCCTCGACGATCCCGGCGTGGATTGCCTCCAGGAAACGTGTCCCGTTGCCGCCGAGCCAGCCCCGTCTCACCTCGGCCAATACGTCAGGCATCTCGATCTCCCCGGATTTGTTCGTTGAAGCCCACCGCATTGTTCCGGGGTGCCCCGGCCGGGACAATCTGGAAATCGCGGAGGCTGGCTTCGGCAACACCGAAGGCATCATGTGCCACAGGGCGGCCTGATCGACCTGCGATAGAAACGAAAGCCCAGGATGATCGCGGCCTCCATCGTGACAAGGGCGACCACCACCCAAAAACCGACGCTGACCGGATCGTGGCTGGTGCCTCGCAGCGCGTAGCCGAGGCTGAGGAACGGCATGTTCCAGATCACGGTGCCGATCGACGTGGCGGCGACGAACGCGACAGGCTTCAGCCCGAGCACGCCAGCCGGCAGGGCCAGATAGATCCGCACGGTGGGCAGCGTCTGGCCGACCAGCGTCACCCAGAAATGGTTGCCGCGATAGGCGTTGGTGAGCTGCCCATAGAGCGAGGGTCGAAGAAACACGTACCTGCCGTAGCGCGCCACCAGAGCCTCGATACGTTGCGAACCGAGCGCCCGGCCAAGCCCGTACCAGCCGATGGCGCCGATGACCGATCCAGCAGTCGTTGCCATGATCGTCGTGGCGAGCGCCGGCCCGTCGGCGACGGTGAGGCCGAGCAGCATCAGCAGGACGTAGGAAGGAAACAGGGGAACGAACTTCTCGACGACCGCCAGGCAGCCGATTCCCGGCAGGCCGAAGCTCAAGAATGTTGCAATCGCGCTCGACGTTTCCATGCTGCCTCGATCAGATGCGGAAGCGGCACCGGCTGAACGGTATCCTTATGGTTGCAGGATGAACCGGCCCGGGCCTGACCAGACGTCTGTCCCATGCGAAGCTTGCGCGACGCTGTCGCGAGGTGCGCTCATGAAAAAAATCAGCGGCGGGGCATTGACCGGAAGCGCCGCAAGGTTGCCGCAATCGCGCTTTGGCCGCGCCGAGGGCAGCAGCGCCGCGCCGCATCGGCATCAATAGTCGAGCCTGCCCCGCAGCTCGTCGAACGGAATCATCACATGCGTGCGGAACGCCTCGCGCGCCTGCAGGGCGCGATACCAGCGCGCCACCTCCGGCAAAGGCGGCCGCTCGATCTCCAGCTCGAAATACCGGTAGAGCGAGGTGCCGGCGGTGATGTCCGCCAGGCTCAACGTCTCCCCCAACAGATAGGAGCGGCCCATGAGCTGCCGGTCGAGCCTGGCAAAATGCGCCGCGCAGCGCGTCAACGCGGCGGAGATCGCGCGCCAGTCGCGCCGGTCCTCGGGCGTCCGGTAGAAGCCCCAGAACACGCCGCCGAGGAAATCCGGCTGCAGCGAGGTCTGCGACCAATCCATCCAGCCATCGACACGCGCCCGCGCGGCTGGATCGCTCGACCAGAACCGGCCGTCGCCATGTCGCGCGGCAAGATAGCGCAGGATGGCATGCGACTCCCAGACGGTCGCGCGCTCATCCTGGATCACCGGCACGCGGCCGTGCGGGTTCATCGCCAGAAAGGCCGGATCGTCGAGGCCGCCGAAGCGGCCGCCGGCGTCGACATGCTCGTGGGCGAGGCCGAGCTCGCCGATCAGCCACATCACCTTCTGCACGTTGAACGAACTGCGACGCCCCCAGACCTTCAGCATCGCCCATCTCCTCAGCGCAGCGCCGCCTGGCGCAGATGCTCGACCAGGAGCTTCGCCGGACGCGGCAGCGCCTTGAAGCTGCGGGCGCAGATCGCAAGCCTGCGGTTGGCCCAGGAATCGCGCAAGCGAATGATTGCGATCGGCATGGTCTGCGCGCAGCGGCGCGCCGCCGCCTCCGGCACCAGCGCAACGCCGACGTCTGCCGCCACCATCTGGCAGATCGCATCGAAATCGCGCAGGCGGGCACGAACATGCAGCCGCATGCCGAGCCGCGCGGCATGCCTGGCGATGTGCATCTGCAGCGCGGCCGCATTGGTGAGCCCGACGAAATCGCAGGTGGCGACTTCCGCGAAATCGATCTGGCGGCGCTCGGCAAACGGCCCCCGCCTTGCCGTCACCAGCATCAGCCGGTCCTCGCCGAAGGCGAAGCGCTCGATGTTGCCGGGCAGCGCGTGCTCGGCGGCAAAACCGAGCTCGGCGGCGCCACTTGCGATCGCCGCCGCGATGTCGGTGCTCTCCCGCTCCTCGACCTCGACATTGATGTCCGGATGCTGGCGCAGGAATGTCGCAAGCGCCCTCGGCAGATGCTCGGACAGCCCCGCGGTGTTGGCGAGGAGCTGCACGCTCGCGCGCATGCCGCTGGCGAATTTCGCGAGATCGCCGCGCATCGCCTCCACACCGTGGATGATCACGCGGGCGTGGTCGAGCAGGCTTTCTCCCGCCGGCGTCAGCTCGACGCCGCGGCGGCCGCGCTTGAGCAGGGTGACGCCGAGCGCGTCTTCCAGACCCTTGATCCGGGCGCTCGCGGACGCAAGCGCCAGATGCGCCCGGTCGGCGCCGCGCGTGATGCTGCGCGCATCCGCCACCGCGATGAAAAGCTGAAGGTCGACCAGATCGAAACGCATGGCTGACGCGCAAGCTCCGTGCCTCTGTCATGACCGAAGGCTGGCCGGAGAGTCTGCAGATTGTAACGATTGCGCGGATCGGTCAATGTACCCGGCATGCCGGACTCGCTGCTCTATCTGATCGCCGCCGCCTTCATGCTCGCAGGCTTCATCAAGGGCGTGATCGGGCTCGGCCTGCCGACGGTGTCGATGGGCGTGCTCGCGGTCACCATGCCGCCGGCGCAGGCGCTCGCCATCGTGATCGTGCCGGCGGTTGTCACCAATATCTGGCAGACCTTCGTCGGTCCGTATCTGCTCGACATCGTCAGGCGGCTGTGGCCGCTGATGGCGGGTACGATACTCGGCATCTGGCTGAACGCGGGCTCGCTGACCGGGCCGTACGCGCGCTACGGCACCGTCGTGCTCGGGCTGCTGCTCGTGGTCTATGCCGTGCTCGGCCTGTCCCGCTTCACCTTCAGCGTCGCGCGCCGCAACGAAGGCTGGATCGGCGGCATCGTCGGTGTGATCACGGGTGTGATCTGCGCCGCCACCGGGGTGCAGGTGGTGCCGTCAATGCCGTTCATGCAGGCGATCGGCATGGAGAAGGACGAGCTGGTGCAGGCGCTCGGCGTCTACTTCACGGTGGCAACGCTCGGGCTGACCGTCAATCTCACCGCCTCCGGCCTGCTCAACGCCGCGACCGCACTGCCGGGCGCGGTCGCGATGGGCGGATCATTCGCCGGGATGTTGATCGGCCAGGCCGTGCGCACGCGGATGCCGGCGGAAGCCTTCCGGCGCTGGTTTCTGATCGCAATGATCTTCCTCGGCCTCTATCTCGCGCTCAGCGCCCTTTATCAGCTTCATTCCGGCTGATTCGGCCCGCTGCCCCCCGCGCTCGCCCTGCGTTACACGGCCGTAATCATTGGTTGGGCTTTCTCCGGCGACCATCTGCATTATAAGGAGGGAATCGGCCAGCACCGCCGCGCGCGGTCGGGCTGAAAATCGGACCCGAAGCAGGTTCCTGGAGCACCGGAAACGGCATGGAAAGACGCCTCGCCGCCATCGTTTGCGCTGACGTCGCGGGCTATTCGCGCATGATGGGCACCGACGAGGCAGGCACCCATGCCACGTTCAAGGCCCATCGCAGCGCGATCCACCCGATCATCCTCAACCATGGCGGCCGCGTCGTGAAAAATACCGGCGACGGCTTCCTGCTCGAGTTCCCGAGCATCGTCAGCGCCGCGGAGGCCGCGTTCGCGATGCAGGCGCTGATGGCCGAACGCAACAACCATCTCCCCGCCGATCGCGCCATGCACTTCCGGCTCGGCATCCATATGGGCGACGTGATGGCCGACGAGGACGAGCTGTTCGGCGACGACGTCAACATCGCCGTCCGCCTCGAATCGGTCGCAGCTCCTGGCGGGGTCGCGGTATCGGAGAAGGCCTATAGCGAAGCCGGCAAGCATCTCAGCGTGCCCCTGATCGACGCCGGAAACCACCGTTTCAAGAACATCAAGGACCCGGTCCATGTCTGGACCTGGGAGCCCAGCGGATCGGAAGCGCGCGGCGAGGAGCGCGACATCTCGGATGTGCCGGCGCAATACCGGACCGCGATCGTCGGCGTGCTGCCCTTCGTCAATCTCAGCGACAGCGCCGACGAATATTTCGCCGACGGCCTGACCGAGGACCTGATTCACGCGCTGTCGCTGCAATCCTTCTATCGGGTGCTGAGCCGGAGCGCGACCTTCCCGTTCAAGGGCAGGGCCGTGAGCGGACGCCTGATCGCCCGGGAGATCGACGCGACCTACCTGATCCAGGGTTCGGTGCGGCGTGCCGGGCCGAAGATCCGCGTCACCGCCGAACTGATCGCGCCGGAGAACGGCGCGCAGCTATGGACCGGGCGCTACGACCGCGACATGGGCGACCTGTTCGCGCTGCAGGACGAGATCACGACCAGCCTGTCGGCTGCGATCGCGCCGGCGATCTATCGCGCCGAAGCCTCCACGCCGGCGCGCTCCTCCGACCTGACCGCATGGGATCGCTTCCTCAAGGGCCTGTCGCACTACAACCGCGAGACCAAAGCGGATTTCGAGGCCTCGATCGACCTGTTCCAGCAGGCGATTGCGCTCGATCCCTCCCTCTCGATCGCGCGCGCCTATCTCGCCACCATCATGATCCAGGGCGTGCAATATGGCTGGATCAAGAGCTCGCGCGAATTGTGGAGCTCGGCGATGGCGCTCGCCGAGAGCAGCGTCCGGCTCGATCCGCGCTCGTCCTTTGCCTACTCGATCCTGGCCTATCTGCACGCCATGCAGGGCCGCCACGAAGCGGCGCACGAGGCGATCAGGAAAGCCGTCGAGCTGAATCCCTACGACATGGGCGCGCGCGGCGTGCAGGGCATCTGTCACCTCGTGGCCGGCGAGCCGCGCGTGGCGATCGAGCTGCTGTCGATGGCCGCCCAACGCGGCAACAGCGACCCGCGCTATCAATGGGCGGCGTCGGCCGCGTTCGGCCACTATCTCGTCGGACAATACGACGCCTGCCTGTCGTGGGCGCGCGAGGCGCTCTACCTCAATCCCAACCATCTTCAGGTGCTGGCGCTGCGAGCGGCCACGCTGGCGCAGATCGAACGCATCGAGGAAGCGGCGCAGGCGTGCGAGGTGTTGCTGAGCAATTATCCCGAGTTCACCGTCGAGCGGCACCTTCGGCACTTCCACTGGAAGGACCCGGCCGAGCTTACCCATTATCGCGACGGGCTCCTGAAAGCCGGCCTGTCGTTCAACAAGGCGTTCGCGGAATCCGCCCAGCGCCGCACGCCGGATTCCTGAAGCCGTGCCGGGCGGCGCGATCGTGCTCTGCCCTTCTACTTCGCCTGAAGCAGCGCGATGCGGGCGCCGAGATAGATGAAGAGACTGCCGAGCGCGCGGTTGACCCACAGCGTCGCGCGGTCAGCGCGGCGGATGCGGCCGATCGCTCTCGCCGCGAACGCGGCAAGCATGAGGCACCAGGCCGTGCCGGTGGTGATGAAGATCAGCCCGAGCAGCGCGAAAGCCGCCGCCTGGTGTGGCGCGTCAGACGACACGAATTGCGGCAGGAAGGCGAGGAAGAACAGCGCCACTTTCGGATTGAGGATGTTGGTCAGCGCGCCCTGCCAGAACACGGTGCCCGGCGACATCGCGGGCGCGAGGCCGGCCTCCGCGCAGTCCTGCTCGCGCCGGCGCGACAGCAGCATGGTGATGCCGACATAGCAGAGATAGGCCGCCCCCGCCCATTTGATCAGGCCGAAGGCGGTCGACGAGGCCATCAGCAGCGCCGATAGCCCGATCGAGGCCGCCAGCACATGGACAAGACAGCCGGCCGAGATGCCGAGCGCCGCGGCCGCGCCGCCGCGCCAGCCGAACTGCGCGCTGCGTCCAAGAACATAGGCGGTGTCGGGCCCCGGCGTGATGTTGAGCAGCACGCCGGAGAGCAGGAAAAGCCAGAGATCGTGGATGCCGAGTGTATCCATCGCCTCAGCCGAACAGCGGCGTGCCCGGCACGAAGGCGTCGAAGGCGGCCCAGAACTGCGCGCGATAGCGGTCCTGCTCCTGCAGGATCTCGTGCTTGGAGCCGGCGATCACGAGGTGCGAGCCGGCGCGCAGATGATAGGCGAACTCCTCGATCGCCGCGGTGGACACGATGCTGTCGTTGCTTGCCGCCAGCATCAGGATCGGCTGGCGGATCTGCGAAGGATAGTCCATCGCGCGGAAGCCGTGCATGGCGCGGAACGCGGTGTCGGCCCAGGCCACCGTCGGCGCGGCGATGCCAAGCGTCGGGTCCTCCTCCAGGATCGCGGCGTTCCGCGCATAGCGCACGGGGTCGCTGGTCAAGGGATTGTTGACGAAGGACTCCACGCCGACGATCTGGTCGTTGCCGCCGGGCACGTAGCGGCCGCCCTGCCCCACCAGCCGCATCACCCGCAGAAGAGTGCGCACCGGAAACGAGGTGCGGCGGCCCGGCAGGTCGATCATCGGCGCCGACAGCACCATACGGTCGAACCAGCGCTTGCCCGCATGTGCCACGCGCAGCATCACCGCGCCGCCCATGGAATGGGCGAGTGCAAAAAAAGGCGGCGGGCAGTCGGGCAGCACCACCTGCTGCACGAACGTCTCGACGTCGGTCTCGTAGTCGGAGAAATCGCGCACATAGCCCTTGCGGGGATCGCGCAGGCGGCGCGAGGAATGGCCCTGGCCGCGCCAGTCGATCATCGCGACCGCGAAGCCGCGATCGCGCAGGTCGCGCACCGTCTCGAAATATTTCTCGATCTGCTCGGCGCGGCCGGTGAAGACGCAGACCGTGCCCTTGCGGCCTGCCGGCGGGGCCCAGCGCGCAAAACGCAGCTCGGCGCCGTCGGGCGTCTTGATCGTGCCGGTGACGACGTCGTCGGGAACCGGGTTCGAGGGGATCGAGACAAGCGTCATGAACTTACGGAAGGGGCCCTGTGGAAAAGGCTGAAGGATGCGAAGGGAACGCCCAGGGGCGGGTCTTTTGCCCTCTTGAACGCCGTCTCGCCTGTTCCCATATCATTTTCGTGCAGGCCACCACCAGTGTTTCGGACCCTGAAACCCTGGGGCTGCACAGCTAAAGCCCGGCCCGATGGCGGGCGGGTGAACTGAACAGTCGCTCAATGGAGGACTCTATGCGTACCTACGACCTTACTCCCTTTTATCGTTCCACCGTCGGCTTCGACCGCCTTTTCAGCCTGCTCGACCAGGCCACTTCTGACGGCAGCCCCGGCTATCCCCCCTACAACATCGAGCGTACCGGCGAGAACAGCTACCGCATCAGCGTTGCGGTCTCCGGCTTCTCGCAGGGCGAGCTCTCGATCGTCGCGAAGGAAAACACGCTGACGATCAAGGGCGAGAAAACCGCCAACGAAAACGGCAGGGACAAATCCGAGGTGCTGTATCGCGGCATCGCGGCGCGCGCCTTCGAGCGGGTATTCCAGCTCGCCGATTTCGTGCAGGTGAAGAACGCCTCGCTCGAGCACGGCCTGCTTCATGTCGATCTCGTCCGCGAGATCCCCGAAGCCAAGAAGCCGCGCAGCATTCCGATTTCGACCAATGCGGCCGCGCCGCAGGTGGTCGATGGCGCGTCCGACAAGGCCGCCGCCTGATTCACGTTCAGTAGCGTAGCGTTGTAAAACGGTGCGAAGCGCCCCGGGAAACCGGGGCGCTTTTTTGTGCGCGGCGCGCAAGAAGCGAAAACGCCCCGGCCAGGCCGAGGCGTTTTCTCCCCCCGTCGAGGAGCGCACGAGGCCGCCGCCCCACCGCTCACTCCAATCCCTATTCCAAACCCTGCACCTTGGGCATTTCCTGGGTCGGCTGGATCACCGGCGCCGGCTTGGCTTCAACCGGCGGCGACGGTGCCGGGGCGGCCTGTGCTGCTGCCGGCGGCGCGGCCGGCTTGTCCTTTTCCATCACCGCGGCCGATTGCTGCTTCAGCTCGGCGACCGGGGCGGCGGGCCTGGCCGGCCCGGCCTGCGGCGTGCTGGCAAGCTCGGCAGATTTCGGCTTCGGCGAGGGCAGTGGAACGCTGCGGCTTGCCATCCGCGGGCCTGAGGCGCCGGGGGGCAGCCCGCCGCGAATATCAGCCGGCGGCACCGGCGGCCCGCCATAGGGCGGATAGCCGCCATCGTAATAGCCGCCGCTGCGGAATGCCGGCACGAAGCGGATGATGCGGCCATCACGCGCGTCGATGAAGAGCCGGCCATCCTCGCCGCTGCGGTCGAGCACCGAGATCACGTAGACACGGCCGCGCTGATGCGGAATCCCGAGCGGCGAAAAGCCGTTCTCGCGCAACACCGTATAGACCTCGACCGGCGGCATCAGGGTCGGGCCGTAATCATAGGCGGGCGGCGGGCCATAGCCGTAGGCCGGACCGTAACCGTAGCGCGGCGGCGGCGCCTCCATCGGCATCGCGCCGTAGGGGCCGGCGACGTCGGAGGTCGCCTGGTAGCGCGGCCGGGCAGGATCGTTTGGCGCGTTCCCCTGCGCCTGGGCGGCCGAGCCGGCCAAAACCAGCCCGGCCAACACGGCCCATCCTGTGAACAGCTTCATCGCCATCGCTCCTGTCTGACCCTGCCGCTTGCGGCGTGCTTTTTCTTGGTCTGGTGCACGCCGGTTTCGGAACCTAAATCTGTTGCGAGCTTCGTCGCGGATTTCGGCAGTCCTTGGGCCGGATCGCGGCGCGTCTGCCGCAAATCGGTAAGGCGCGCGCGGCGTGAACAACGGGGCTAACGCAATCCGCCGGGGACTCTGATTTGCTTGTGTGGTAAAGAAAAATTTGGCATGGTCGGAGTTAGGACAGTATAACTGTCTCATTTTTGGGGTGATCCCGGCACGGGGATTGCACCGGAAATTGCGCAGAAGATGGCGCTTTCAACGCCCAAAAGCTGCAGGCAGAGCTGTCTTCTGGGACGCTAGCCTGAATTCTGAAAATGCGGCTCGCTTTGCGGACGAGCCGTGGCCCCGGGGGGTGCCGCGGAACGCCGAAGGTGCGCCGGGTAATGGCGAGACCCTGATCTGAGAGGACGTAAAATGAGCGGGTCGGAATTCGAGCGCGAAAACATCGTGGCAGATTCGCTGTCGGCGACGGGCGCCTCGAAACCGGCCGATACCGCGCGCGAGCACGACTGGCGTCCGCCGGCCGAAGGCCTCTACGACCTCGCCCACGAAAAGGATTCCTGCGGCGTCGGCTTCATCGCCAACATCAAGGGCAGGAAGTCGCACCAGATCGTGTCCGATGCGCTCGGCATCCTCTGCAACCTCGAGCATCGCGGCGCTGTCGGCGCCGACCCGCGCGCCGGCGACGGCGCCGGCATTTTGGTGCAGATCCCGCACACGTTCTTCGCGCGCAAGGCCGCCGAGATCGGCTTCAAGCTGCCCAAGCCCGGCGAATACGCGATCGGCGCGCTGTTCATGCCGCGCGACACCGCCTGGCGCAACGTCATCAAGAGCATCATCGCCGACCAGATCAAGGCCGAGGGCCTGATGCTGCTCGGCTGGCGCGACGTGCCGACCGACAACTCCTCGCTCGGCGTCACCGTGAAGCCGACCGAGCCGAACCACATGCAGGTGTTCATCGGCCGCAACGGCGCCGCGAAGACCGAGGATGCGTTCGAGCGCAAGCTCTACATCCTGCGCAAGTCGATCTCGCAGGCGATCTACCAGCGCCGCGACCGCGGCATGGCCGGCTATTACCCGGTCTCGCTGTCGTGCCGCACGGTGATCTACAAGGGCATGTTCCTCGCCGACCAGCTCGGCAAGTACTATCCCGACCTGCACGAGAAGGATTTCGAGAGCGCGCTGGCGCTGGTGCACCAGCGCTTCTCCACCAACACCTTCCCGACCTGGTCGCTGGCGCATCCCTACCGGATGATCGCGCACAACGGCGAGATCAACACGCTGCGCGGCAACGTCAACTGGATGGCCGCGCGGCAGGCTTCCGTGAGCTCGGAGCTCTACGGCAAGGACATCAGCCGCCTGTGGCCGATCTCCTACGAGGGCCAGAGCGACACCGCCTGCTTCGACAACGCGCTCGAATTCCTGGTGCAGGGCGGTTATTCGCTGCCGCATGCCGTCATGATGATGATTCCGGAGGCGTGGGCCGGCAATCCCTTGATGGACGAGGAGCGCCGCGCCTTCTACGAATATCACGCGGCGCTGATGGAGCCGTGGGACGGCCCGGCTGCGATCGCCTTCACCGACGGCCGCCAGATCGGCGCCACGCTGGACCGCAACGGCCTGCGGCCCGCGCGCTATCTCGTCACCAACGACGACCGCATCGTGATGGCGTCCGAGATGGGCGTGCTCAAGATCCCGGAGGACCAGATCGTCACCAAGTGGCGGCTGCAGCCCGGCAAGATGCTGCTGGTCGACCTCGAGCAGGGCCGCCTCATTCCCGACGACGAGATCAAGGCACAGCTCGCCAAGAGCCACCCTTACCGCGAGTGGCTGGGCCGCACCCAGATCGTGCTGGAGGAATTGCGGGAGGCCCCGGTCAAGGGCATGCGCTCCAACCTGCCGCTGCTCGATCGCCAGCAGGCCTTCGGCTACACCCAGGAGGACATCAACATCCTGATGACGCCGATGGCCTCCACCGGCGAGGAGGCGACCGGCTCGATGGGCAACGACACGCCGGTCTCGGCGCTGTCGGACCGCGCGAAGCTGCTGTTCACCTATTTCAAGCAGAATTTCGCGCAGGTCACCAACCCGCCGATCGACCCGATCCGCGAGGAGCTCGTGATGAGCCTGGTCTCGATCATCGGGCCGCGGCCGAACCTGTTCGACCTGCAGGGCCTTGCTTCGACCAAGCGGCTCGAAGTGCGCCAGCCGATCCTGACCGACGCGGACCTCGAGAAGATCCGCTCGATCGGCGACATTGCCGACAGCCATTTCAGGTCGCGCACGCTCGACACCACCTTCCATGCGGGGCTCGGCGCCGCCGGCATGGACCAGGTGCTCGACGAGCTCTGTGCGCGCGCCGAAGGCGCGGTGCGCGAGGGCGTCAACATCATCATCCTGTCCGACCGCATGGTCGGCTCCGACCGCATCCCGATCCCCTCGCTGCTCGCCTGCGCCGCCGTGCATCATCATCTGATCCGCACCGGCCTGCGCACCTCGGTCGGCCTCGTCGTCGAATCCGGCGAGCCGCGCGAGGTGCATCACTTCGCCTGCCTCGCCGGCTACGGCGCGGAGGCGATCAACCCCTATCTCGCCTTCGAGACCATCATCGCGCTGAAGGACCGCCTGCCCGGCTCGCTCGACGACTATGAGACCGTCAAGCGCTACATCAAGTCGATCGGCAAGGGCCTGCTCAAGGTGATGTCGAAGATGGGCATCTCCACCTACCAGTCCTATTGCGGCGCGCAGATCTTCGACGCGGTCGGGCTCAAGGCCGACTTCGTCGCGAAGTATTTCGCCGGCACCCACACCCGCATCGAGGGCGTCGGCCTGGCCGAGATCGCGGAAGAGACCACGCGGCGCCATACCGACGCGTTCGGCGAGGCGCAGGTCTACAAGAGCGCGCTCGACGTCGGCGGCGAATATGCCTACCGCACCCGCGGCGAGGACCATGCCTGGACCGCGGAATCGGTCGCCAACCTGCAGCATGCGGTGCGCGGCAATTCGCAGGAGCGCTACCGCGCGTTTGCGAAAATCCTCAACGAGCAGTCGGAGCGGCTGCTCACGCTGCGCGGCCTGTTCCGGATCAAGACCGCGGAAGAGGACAAGCGCAAGCCCGTTCCACTGTCGCAGGTCGAGCCCGCCAAGGAGATCGTCAAGCGCTTCGCCACCGGCGCGATGAGCTTCGGCTCGATCTCGCGCGAGGCGCACACCACGCTGGCGATCGCCATGAACCGGATCGGCGGCAAGTCGAACACCGGCGAGGGCGGCGAGGAATCAGACCGCTTCAAGCCGATGGCGAACGGCGATTCCATGCGCTCGGCGATCAAGCAGGTCGCCTCGGGCCGCTTCGGCGTGACCACCGAATATCTGGTCAATTCCGACGTGATGCAGATCAAGATGGCGCAAGGCGCCAAGCCCGGCGAAGGCGGCCAGCTGCCCGGCCACAAGGTCGACGCCACCATCGCCCGCGTGCGGCACTCGACCCCGGGCGTCGGCCTGATCTCGCCGCCGCCGCACCACGACATCTATTCGATCGAGGACCTCGCCCAGCTCATCTACGACCTCAAGAACGTCAACCCGACGGGCGACGTCTCGGTGAAGCTCGTCTCGGAGATCGGGGTGGGCACGGTCGCCGCCGGCGTTGCGAAGGCGCGCGCCGACCATGTCACCATCGCGGGCTTCGAGGGCGGCACCGGCGCTTCGCCCCTGACCTCGATCAAGCATGCCGGCTCGCCGTGGGAGATCGGGCTTGCCGAAACCCACCAGACACTGGTGCGCGAGCGGCTGCGCAGCCGCATCGCGGTGCAGGTCGACGGCGGATTCCGCACCGGGCGCGACGTCGTGATCGGCGCGCTGCTCGGCGCCGACGAGTTCGGCTTCGCCACCGCGCCGCTGATCGCGGCCGGCTGCATCATGATGCGCAAGTGCCACCTCAACACCTGCCCGGTTGGCGTTGCGACCCAGGACCCGGTGCTGCGCAAGCGCTTCACCGGCCAGCCCGAGCACGTCATCAACTACTTCTTCTTCGTCGCCGAAGAGGTGCGCGAGATCATGGCTGGTCTCGGCTATCGCAGTTTCGACGAGATGGTCGGCCAGACCCAGATGCTCGACCAGTCCAGTCTGGTGGCGCACTGGAAGGCCAAGGGGCTCGACTTCTCGAAGCTGTTCGTGCGGCAGAAGGAGGAGAAGGGCCAGAAGATCTACCACGCCGAGGAGCAGAACCATCACCTCGAGGCCGTGCTCGACCGCAGGCTGATCGAGAAGGCGCAGCCCGCACTCGACCGCGGCGCGCCGGTCAGGATCGAGACCGAGATCAACAACACCGACCGCTCGGCCGGCGCGATGCTCTCGGGCGCGGTCGCCAAGATCTACGGCCATGCCGGGCTGCCGCAGGACACCATCCATGTCAGCCTGGAGGGCACCGCGGGCCAGGCGTTCGGCGCGTGGCTCGCCCACGGCGTCACCTTCGACCTCGAAGGCGAGGCCAACGACTATGTCGGCAAGGGCCTGTCCGGCGGCCGCATCATCGTCAAGCCGCCGCGCAATTCCGGCATCGTGCCGGAGGAAAGCATCGTGGTCGGCAACACCGTGATGTACGGCGCGATCGAGGGCGAATGCTACTTCCGCGGCATCGCCGGCGAGCGCTTCGCGGTGCGCAACTCGGGCGCCATCGCGGTGGTCGAGGGCGCCGGCGACCATTGCTGCGAATACATGACCGGCGGCATCGTGGTCGTGCTCGGCAAGACCGGACGCAACTTCGCGGCCGGGATGTCCGGCGGCATCGCCTATGTGCTGGACGAGGCCGGCGACTTCGAGAAGCTGTGCAACCTTTCGATGGTCGAGCTCGAGCCGGTGCTGTCGGAAGAGATGATCAACGCCGGCACCTACCACCATGCCGGCGACCTCGAGGCGCATGGCCGGGTCGACGTGTTCAACAACCTGCTCGACGCCGACGTCGAGCGGCTGCACGTGCTGATCACGCGCCACGCCAAGCTGACCGGCTCGAAACGCGCCGCCGAGATCCTCGGCGACTGGAAGACGTGGCTGCTGAAGTTCCGCAAGGTGATGCCGGTCGAATACCGCCGCGCGCTGAAGGAAATGAAGGCGAACGCCGACGCCGAGCCGAAAATCGCGATCGGAGCGTAGCCGCGGACGGCAACCGTGCCGTCGTTGCGAGCGCAGCGAAGCAATCTGGAAAATTCTCAGGGACAGATGGATTGCTTCGTCGCTCACGCTCCTCGCAATGACGGGTGAACAGAGACGAACAGAGATGCAGGGGCATCGAGCTTAATGGGCAAGGTCACGGGTTTTCTCGAAATCGAACGGCACGACCGCAAGTACATGCCGGTCGCCGATCGCCTGAAGCACTTCCACGAATTCGTCATTCCGCTTTCGGAGAAGGAAACGCGCGACCAGGCCGCGCGCTGCATGAACTGCGGCATCCCCTATTGCCACGGCACCGGCTCGGTCGCGCCGGGCACGCCGGGCTGCCCGGTCAACAACCAGATCCCCGACTTCAACGACCTCGTCTATCAGGGCAACTGGGAAGAGGCCGCGCGCAACCTGCACTCGACCAACAATTTCCCCGAATTCACCGGGCGCATCTGCCCCGCGCCGTGCGAGGCGTCCTGCACGCTCAACATCGACGACAACCCGGTCACCATCAAGACCATCGAATGCGCGATCATCGATCGCGCCTGGGAGAACGGCTGGGTCCGGCCGGAGCCGCCGGCGGAGAAGACCGGCAAGAAGGTCGCGGTGATCGGCTCGGGGCCCGCGGGGCTCGCCTGCGCGCAGCAGCTCGCACGCGCCGGCCACGAGGTGCATGTGTTCGAGAAGTTCGCCAAGGCCGGCGGGCTTTTGCGCTACGGCATCCCCGACTTCAAGATGGAGAAGCACTATATCGATCGCCGCATCGCGCAGATGGAGGCCGAGGGCGTGGTGTTCCACTACGGCGCCCATGTCGGCGCCGCAGGCTCTGTCGATCCGCGCGCGCTGCTCAACGAGTATGACGCGCTGGCGCTGACCGGCGGCGCCGAGGCGCCGCGCGATCTCGTGATTCCCGGCCGGGAGCTTTCCGGCATCGATTTCGCGATGGATTTCCTGCCGCAGCAGAACCGCCGGGTCGGCGACGAGCCGTTCACCGATCCCGAAATCCTCGCCACCGGCAGGCATGTGGTGGTGATCGGCGGCGGCGACACCGGAAGCGACTGCATCGGCACTTCGTTTCGGCAGGGCGCGAAGTCCGTGACCCAGCTCGAGATCATGCCGGCGCCGCCCGAGCACGAGGACAAGGGGCTGACCTGGCCGAACTGGCCCTTGAAGATGCGGACCTCGTCGAGCCAGGCCGAAGGCGCCAAGCGCGACTTCGCGGTGCTGACGCAGAAGTTTTCAGGTGCGGACGGCAAGGTCGCAAAGCTGCATTGCGTGCGGGTCGACGACAAGTTCAAGCCGCTTGCCGGCACCGAATTCGCGCTCGACGCCGAGCTCGTGCTGCTCGCGATGGGTTTCGTGCATCCGGTGCATGAGGGCCTCTTGAAGACGCTCGCCATCGACCTCGACCAGCGCGGCAACGTCAAGGCCAACACGCTCGACTACCAGACCTCGCGGCCGAACGTGTTCTCGGCCGGCGACATGCGGCGCGGTCAATCGCTGGTGGTCTGGGCGATCCGCGAGGGCCGGCTCTGCGCCCGCTCGATCGACACCTTCCTGATGGGGAATACGGATCTGCCGCGGTAGGGCATTCCTGTTAGCTGTCATCGCCCGCGAAAGCGGGCGATCCAATATTCCAGAGAGACTTGATTGAACCGCAAGCGCCGCGGCGTACTGGATACCCCGCATGCGCGGGGTATGACATTGGCGTGCGCGGCAGCGCCGCCCTAATTCTGCACCCGCACGCCCAGCATCACGACCGTCGACGTCGAGCTCGACAGCGGGACGTTGGAATCGAGGATGTCGCGGCGCAGCGTGCCCTTGATCCAGAGGTTGCGGTTCAGCTTGTAGATCAGGTCGCCCTCGACCGAGTAGGTCTTGTCCCTGCGGATGTCGCCCTGGTAGTCGTAGGTGCCGTAGGTGAACTTGCCGATGCCGGTGAGCCAGCGGCGGAAGTCGTGGTCAACCTCGAAGGTGTAGGTGTGCACCAGCACGCCCGCGGTCAGCGGCAGCGTGGTCTCCGCGATCTGCGTATCCGAATAGAACTTTGCGGTCGTCAGCGGCGTCGCGCTCCAGATCAGCGACGCTGAGGTCAAGAGGCCCTCAAGCCGGTTCAGCCTGGGGTCGACATAGTTGCGCGCGGCGTAGCCGATCGACACTTCGCCGATCAGCAGCCGCGTGAACTCGAACGATGAACCCGCCTTGGCATAGCCGCCGGTCGAATCGCGCTGAAAGCCGTTGCGGTCGAACTGTTGGTCATGCACGCGGTTGTCGCCCTCGACTTCCGCGAACGGCTTCAAGCCCGGCATGACCTCGTAGGACACCCGCCCCACCCCGCCATATTGGGTGAAGTTGCGGTCGTCGTTGGACGACGTGGTGCCGTCGGTGAGTTTCGAGAAGGTGTAATCGGTGCGGTCGACGGTGGCGCCGGCGGAAACCTGCAGGCGATTGAACGTCTGGTCGAAGCCGGCGGTGGCGCCGACCGTGGTGTAGATCGGATATCTCGCCAGGCCCGCCTGCACGTTGGGGCTGCCGGGATTGTCGGTCGACACACGCAGGCGAAGCTGCGCCAGGAGCCGGGTATCGCGCGTGACGTCGAGCCGGCCGTCGACATGGCCGGTGAAGTCAGGCCGGTCGAGATTGGTCGGCGACGGCGACGCCCCGCCGTCGATCGACGACGGCAGCGTGCCGCCATAGCCGGTGAAGGAGCCGCGCAGGTCGGCAACGACAGCGTGGCGCTCCCAATCGGACACCGCGAGGAATTCCGGCGCCACCACATAGAGCGGCAGGCCGCGCTGCTCGGGCAGGCGGCCGGGATTGGTGTCGTAGCCGCCGGACAGTTCGACCGCGGACTTGACCAGGAAAGGTCCGACATAGTCGCCGACCGCGCCGAACGGATCGTCGTCGAGCTTGAGCCGCTTGCGCGGCGGCTGGCCGACCACGGTGCCGGCCATCGCCGCCGGCAGCGGCGTCTTGCTCGCGCTCTCCGAGGGCGGGATCGACAGCCGCAACTCGCCCACGGCATTGCGCGGCGGCGCGGGCGGCGGCGGCGTGCCGGGGCCCGGCGGTGGCTTCGGCTTCGCCTGGGCGGGATAATATTTCGGCTGCTTGCGCCTGCGGTTGAGCGAGTCGTAGCCCGAGTCCTTGGCGCCGCTCGCGGCCGGCAGCCCATAGGTCGGCACCTGGCCGATGCGCGAGGGCGCGGGCTGATCCTTGCGGCGCTGGGTGTCGGCATCCGCATCGGCCGCCGGGTCGGTCGCGGTGCCGGTCGTCGTGCCGTCAGCGGTCTTGCGCAGCGGCAGGTCGCGCGGCGACACGAAGCTGCCGCGCACCGGGTTGAACAGGTCCGACGTCACGGTCTGGGCGCGGGCAGAGGTCGCGGCGAACGCGGTCAGCGCAAGGCAAGCGAAGGCAGCGCGGGCAATATGCGCCCGCTCTTGACGGCCCTCGGCTGGCCCCGACGTCAAGACAGAAAAACTCCAACAAATTCAATTTCTTGTTCGAACGGTTCCCGCCGTGGCGAAAAACGTCGTTAATGGAGTTAAAACAATTATGGTTAATGAGCCGTTGAGGGCCGCTTCCCCGCATCGCCTCGTCAGCCCCGCCGTGCTATTGAGCCGGCCCGGGTCGCCTGACACGCGCCCGCCCCCTGGAACCAGACATGACAAGCCCGAAACCGCTGATGACCCAATCATCCAGCCTTTCACCCGCTGACTCCGCCGTGCAATCGGCGCTGCGCACGCTCGATGCCGGCAGTATCGGCATGGCGGCGCTCTCCGCCGCGCTGCGGGGCCCGCTGGGCGCACCGTTTGCCGAGGCGGTCGAACTGATCCGGCAGGCCAAGGGCCGTGTCATCGTCACGGGGCTCGGCAAGTCCGGCCATATCGGCCGCAAGGTCGCGGCAACGCTCGCCTCGACCGGTACACCCGCATTCTTCGTGCACGCCGCAGAAGCAAGCCATGGCGACCTTGGCATGATCACGGCCGATGACGTGATCGTGGCGCTGTCATGGTCCGGCGAGCAGCCGGAGATGAAAAACCTCGTCAATTATTCGGCGCGCTTTGCGATCCCCATGATTGCGGTCACCTCGAACGCGGAATCCTCGCTGGGAACGGCCGCGCGGATCGTGCTGGAGTTGCCGAAAGTGCGCGAGGCCTGCCCGCACAATCTGGCGCCGACCACGTCCACGCTGATGCAGGCCGCAATCGGCGACGCGCTGGCGATTGCTCTTTTGGAAGGCCGCGGCTTCACCGCGCTCGAGTTCGCGAACTTCCACCCCGGCGGCAAGCTCGGCGCGATGCTCAAGCACACCCGCGACTTCATGCATACGGGCGGCGCCGTGCCGCTGAAGCCCTTGGGTACCAGGATGTCCGAAGCGGTACTCGAAATGTCGGCCAAGGGTTTCGGCTGCGTCGCGATCGTCGACGCGCGCGGCCATGTCGCGGGCATCATCACCGATGGCGATCTACGGCGGCACATGCGCCCCGATCTGATGGACGCGCTGGTCGACGAGATCATGACCAGGACGCCGAAGACCATCTCCAGCAATTCGCTCG
Source organism: Bradyrhizobium sp. NP1 (assembly GCF_030378205.1). Classification (NCBI taxonomy): domain Bacteria; kingdom Pseudomonadati; phylum Pseudomonadota; class Alphaproteobacteria; order Hyphomicrobiales; family Nitrobacteraceae; genus Bradyrhizobium; species Bradyrhizobium sp. NP1. Next base: position 1,368,192 of record NZ_CP127385.1, on the reverse strand, counting down.
CGAGCGAAGCGCTGAAGCTGATGTCGTCGAAGATCAGCACGCTGATCGTCACCGATGCCGGCAAGCCGGTCGGCATCCTGCATCTGCACGACCTGCTGCGCGCCGGCGTGGCATAGCGGCTCCCGCCGTCATTGCGAGCCTGCAGGGTGGGCAAAGGCGCGCCAGCGCCGTGCTCACCCTCACAAGCGAACTCGTGAAGGTGGGCACGCTGACGCTTTGCCCACCCTACGATTCTGCAGCCGGGAATGACGGTCAGGACGGAAACCGCGCCGCCTTCTCCTCCAATGACAGCGCCAGCCCATTCGCCAGATACGACACGGTGCGGTAAAAGCCGCACAGCACCATGATCTCCAAAATCTGGTCGGCGTCATAATACGCCGACAGCGCCGCGAACTCGGCATCACCGAGGGTCGCGCGGTGATGCAGCGCATCGACCGCGGCCAGCAGCGCCTGCTCGGCCGCCGACCAGCAGGGCGCGTCCGCCGGCCCGAGCACCGTGGCGCGCACCTGCGCCTCGGTGAGCTCCGCGGCATCAGCGAAGAACGCGACATGCACGCCCCATTCATATTCGCATTTGTTCAACGCGCAGGTGCGGTCGATCACAATCTCGCGTTCGCGCAAGGGAAGCGGACCGCGGTCTAGCAGGCTGCCGGCACGGAATTTCTCCCAGGCCCGCGCGTGGCCCGCCATGACGCGAAACAGCATCAGGGGCGGTGCGCCGCGCATGATGCGGTCGAACTGGGCCTGGACGTCGGCGGGGTAAGGCGGTTCGAGCGGCGCGATCCGTGACATCGTGAACTCCTTATGCTACAGATATTGTAGCACTACGCTACAACTTCTGTAGCAAAGCGCAAGGGCCCTCCGATGCCGAATTCCTCCCCCGCCCCAACCCGGCGCCGTGTCCACGGCTCGCGCAGCGGGCGGCCGATCATGGCGCTGCTCGATATTCTGGGACGGCGCTGGAGCCTGCGCATTCTCTGGGAGCTGCGCGAGGCGCCACTCACCTCGCGCGCCCTGCGGGAGGCCTGCGATGACGCCTCGCCGACCAGCCTGCAGGCCCGGCTCGACGATCTGCGCGAGGCGGGTTTTGTCGGACTTGGCGAGGACGGCTATGCGCTGACGCCGCTCGGGCGCGAGCTGCTCGCGACCTTCCTGCCGCTGCATCGTTTTGCCGAGCGCTGGCGGCGACACGAGAATTGAAGCCGCGCTTCACCTCTCCCCTTGTGGGAGAGGGAGCCCGCCGGAGTTGATAGCGAGCTTCGCGAATCCCGATCAACCTAGGCCGCCGCGACCGTCAGGCTGGCGCCGTCGGCGCGGACGATCTTCACACGGCTGCCGGCCGGCGCATCGGGCCCGGCGACGCGCCAGACCGTGTCATCGATCCGGACCGTACCCGATCCATCGATGATCGGCTTTTCCAGCGTGAAGACGCGGCCGACAAGCGCCTCGGCACGGCGATTGAGGAACGGGCTGTTGGCCTGCGCGGTCCGATCGGTGCGGGCGAGACGCCGCCACACCGGCACGGCCGCAGCGGCAAACACCGCGAACATCAAGAGCTGCACCTGCCACGACGGGCTGATCGCGAACGACACCAGCCCCACGAGCACGGCGGCGAGCCCGAGCCAGAACAGGAAGACGCCGGGCGCGACCAGCTCCAGCGCCATCAGCACCAGGCCGAAGATCAGCCAGTTCCAGGTGCCCAGGGTGACGAACATGTCGGTCATGACACGATCCTCGAAATCATTACGGCGTGACCGGCGGCGGGCTGCCGGCCGGCGGCACCGAGGTGGGGCGGCGCGCGGCGGCCAGCGCGGAGGCCGCACTCTCGCCGAAGGTGGCTTTGGCGATCTCGCCGATGCCGGCGAGCGACGACAGCAGGCTCATGGCTTCGATCGGCAGCATGATCACCTTCTGGTTCGGCGCGTCGGCAAGCTGGCCGAACGCCTTGATGTACTTGTCGGCGATGAAGTAGTTGAGCGCCGCGACGTCGCCCTTGGCGATCGCTTCCGACACCATCTGCGTCGCCTTGGCCTCGGCCTCCGCCGAGCGCTCGCGCGCTTCCGCATCGCGGAACGCGGCCTCGCGGCGGCCCTCGGCCTGCAGGATCTGGCTCTGCTTGGCGCCTTCCGCGCGCAGGATATCAGACTGCCGCTGGCCTTCCGCCTGCAGGATGTCGGCGCGCTTGACGCGCTCGGCCTTCATCTGGCGGCCCATCGCCTCGACGAGATCGGCCGGCGGCACGATATCCTTGATCTCGATGCGGTTGACCTTGACGCCCCAGGGCGACACCGCGGCGTCGACCACGCGCAGCAGGCGCTCGTTGATCTCGTCGCGGTGCGACAGCACCTGGTCGAGGTCCATCGAGCCCATCACCGAGCGGATATTGGTCATGGTCAGCACCGTGATCGCGTTCTCGAGATTGGTGACCTCGTAGCTCGCCTTCGCCGCCTCGAACACCTGGAAGAAGGCGACGCCGTCCACCGTGACGCTGGCGTTGTCCTTGGTGATCACCTCCTGCTCGGGAATGGCGATCACCTGCTCCATCATGTTCATCTTGCGCCCGACGCGATCGAAATAGGGCACGATCAGGCTGAGCCCCGGCGACAGCGTGCGGGTATATTTGCCGAAACGCTCGATGGTCCAATCATAGCCTTGCGGCACGGTCTTGATGCCGGCGAACAGCGTGACAATGACGAGCAGAACGAATGCGATCGCGAAAAGATCGAAACCAGTCATAAATCCTCCAGTGCCAGCAAAAGCCGCTGCCGCGTGCCATCAATGGGTCGACAAGACCGTTGCGCCGGTTCACCCGGTCATTGCAGCAACCAAATACGTATGTACGGCTTTAGCGCGTTCCAGATGGCGGCCGTGTGAACGAGCCAAGTGGCTTGTCCGTTTGGGGAAAATCGCCGCGTTAACCAGGGTGAATATTATTCAATGACCTCGTCTGCGGTTGCGAGCAGCGATGGCCCGATCGTGACGCCGAGCGCGCGGGCGGTCTTGAGGTTGATGGCAAGCTCGAACTTGGTCGGGTTCTGCACCGGAAGCTCGCCTGCCTTCGCACCCTTGAGGATGCGATCGATATAGCCCGCGGCGCGGCGGAGCAGATCGTTGCTGTCGGTGCCGTAGGACATCAACCCGCCGTCGTCGACGAAGGCGCGACTCCAGTAGACGGCAGGCACGCCGGCCTTCGCGGCGGCGGCCAGGATCGAGGCGCGGTTCGAGAAGGTGAAGAAATCCGGCAGCACGAGCAGCGCGGCATTCCTTTCCATCGCCAGCGAGGCGACCGTCGCCGCGATCGCGGGCCCATCGGCGACCGGCGCCTGGCGCAGCGTCACCGCAAGCGAGGCGGCGGAAGCTTCGAGCGCCCGCAGCATGAGATCGGCAAACGGCGCGGTGGCGGGATTGTAGATCGCGGTCACGCGGGACGCGGGCGGCGTGACCTGCGTCAGCATGCCCAGCCATTTGCCGGCCATCGGGCCATCATAGTCGGTGAAGCCCGTGACGTTGCCGCCGGGACGCGACAGGCCATGGACAAGGCCCTGGCCGACCGGATCCGTGACAACGGTAAAGACGATCGGGATGGTCGCGGTTCGCTGCTTAAGCTCCGCCACGCAGGGCGTGCCGATCGCGAGCAGCACGTCGGGCGCGAGCGCGACCAGTTCGTCGGCGAAGCGTGCGATCAGCGTCGTATCGCTGCCGCCGTTGCGCCACTCGGTCCGCAGGTTGCCGCCCTCCTCCCAGCCGAGCGCCGCCAGCGCCTCGCTCAAGGCAGCGGGGCGCGCCTCCACGACCGGCTCGCCGGCCGCCGAGATCGAGAGCACGCCGAGGCGGCGCGGGCCTTCACGCAGGCCTTGCGCCCGCGCGGCAAGGGGGAAGACAGCCGCACCACCCAGAAGAGCCAGAAGCTCCCGTCGCTGCATGAGGATTCCCGTCAGATCCAGCCCTGCAGCTCGCGCAGCACGAGGCGGCGGATCACCTCCATGCCGCCGTCGCTGTCGTTGAGGCAGGGGATCGCGGCGAACTGCTCGCCGCCATTATGCTTGAAGATCTCGGCGTTCTCCTGCGCGATCTCCTCCAGCGTCTCCAGGCAGTCGGCGGCGAAGCCGGGCGTGATGACCGCGATGCGACGCACGCCATCCCTGGCGAGCCCGGCAATGGTCGCGTCCGTATAGGGCTTGAGCCACTCGTCGGTGCCGAAGCGGGACTGGAACGTCAGAAGCAGCTGCCCGGCATCGAGGCCGAGCTGCCGCCGCAGGCTGTCTGAGGTCGCAACGCATTGCGCGTAATAGGGATCGCCCTTGTCGACATAGTCCTGCGGCATGCCGTGGAACGAGGCCACGATCTTCTCGGGCTTGAAAGGAAGCGTGGCGAGATACGAATTGATCGAGGCGGCGAGCGCCTCGATATAGGCGGGATCGTCGTAGTAAGGCGGGGTTACCCGCAAGGTGGGCTGCGCACGCAGGGCCGCGAGCACGCGAAACACCTCGTCGCAGACCGTTGCCGACGTCGACGCCGAATATTGCGGATAGAGCGGCACCGCCAAAAGCCCCGTGCAGCCCTGGTCCGCCAGCGCCGCGATGCGTTCGCGGATCGAGGGGTTGCCGTAGCGCATCGCCCAGTCGACCACGACGTGCGGATATGACGACAGCGCCGCTGCAAGCTTTTGCGCCTGCGCGCGCGTGATCGTCTTCAGCGGCGACTCGTTCTTTTCGGTGTTCCATATTTTCAGGTAATCCCGCGCCTTGATGGGCGGGCGCCTGCGCAGGATGATGCCGTTGAGCACGAGCTTCCAGACGAGGCCCTGCTTCTCGATCACGCGCGGATCGGAGAGGAACTCCCTCAGGTAGACCCGCACGCCGTTCGCATCGGCGGTGTCGGGCGTGCCGAGATTGACCAGCAGCACGCCGACGCGCTCGAGGTTCGCTCGCGGCAGCGCACTGGTGTTGTCGATCGGGACGGCGACGGACATGGCGAGGCTGGATTCGCGCGTTGCGCCATCCTTGTCAAGGCAAGGCCGCCTTCGCTACTGTCTGACCGGGACGGTGAGGAGGAACATGACGGTCGCCGAATGGTGCGTCTTCGGGGCGCTCTTGCTCAGCCTGTTGACGATCGCCCCGATCAAATGGATCGGGTTTCGCCGCTTCGACAACGCGCGGCCGCGCGATCCCGCCTTCTATGAGGGCCCGATCGCCTCGCGGGCGCTGGGCGCGCACCAGAACGGCATCGAGGCCTTTCCGTTCTTCGCCGCCGCCGTGCTGCTGGCCGAATTCCGCCTTTGCCCGCAGCGGCTGGTCGACGAGCTCTCGATCCTGTTCCTGATCGTGCGGGTGGCCTACGTCTTCACCTATATCGGCAATCGCCCGACGCTGCGGTCGATCCTGTGGAGCCTCGGCTTCGCCATCAACGTCGCGATCTTCTTCATGCCGGCGCTGCAGCGCTTTCTGCCGAGCTAGTGGAGTGGATTTGACATTCGCTACCCATCCAGCCGCGAATCCCGCAAGCGAATGTCAAATCCAAAACTCCACTAGAATCCTATATTTGCTAGTGGTCCTTTGACGCCAACATTCGCAAACGTGCCTGCTGCAAAGGGGATACGAATGTTGGCGTCGGACCACTAGAAGGCGTTCCGGCAAGCTAGAAACAGGTCGTCCGCTCGGCCGCGATGTAGCCGAGCAGGAGCCCGACGCCGAACAGCAGCACGAGGCCGGCGGCGGCGAATTCGATGCCGCGCATGAACAGCGCGCCATTGCCCTCGCCGGCCGCGCTCAGCCGCCGCGCGATATCCTTCGCGGTCACCGCCATCACCGCGATGGTCGCCACCGTGATCGCGGTCCCCAGCCCCATCAGGAAGGTCGCGGCGATGCCGGCCCAGAACAGGCCCTGCGCCAGCGAAAACACCAGCACCAGGATCGCGCCCGAGCACGGCCGCAGCCCCCCTGCGACGATCGCACCCAGTCCCCGCTGCCAGCCGCCGGGGCCCTCGAGCTCGCTCGGCATCGGCCCATGGGAATGGCCGCAATGGGCGTCATGAACATGGGCGCCGCCATGGTCGTGGCCATGGTGATCGTGGTGATGATCATGGCCATGGTGATGATGGCCGTGGCCGTGGCCGTGGTCATGATCGTGGTGGTGATCATGGCCGTGATCGAAATGATGCTGCTCGTGGTCGTGATGATGCCCGGCGACCGCGAGCGCCGGCATCGCCGGGGCCGGCAATACCGGCTTGACCCGCAGCGCGCGGATCAGGCCGCTGCCCTTGCTCCACACCAGCCGCGCGCCGAACGCCGCGATCAGGGCATAGCTTGCGATCTCGATCGCCTTCTCAGCCGAGCACATCGTTTTCGCGGTGACGTTCAGGAGCCAGGCGCCGACAGCGACGATGACGACCGCGACCAGCGACTGCAGCAGCGCGGAGGCTAGCGACAGCACCATCCCGCGCCGCGCGCTCTCCTGGTTCGCAATCAGATAGGAGGAGATCACCGCCTTGCCGTGGCCGGGTCCGGCGGCATGGAAGATGCCATAGGCAAAGGAGATCAGAAGCAGCGTCCATACCGCCGAGCCGTCGGACTTCGCGGCGCGTATGGTTGCGGACATCTCCCGGTAGAACGCCGACTGCTTGGCGAGCAGCCAGCCGACGATGCCGCCGACCGCGGGCTCCGGCGCCGCCTTCGGCGCGCCGAACGGCGCCTGCGCCATCAGCAGATGCGTCGCTGCGTCGCAGGCCACGATGACGGCCAGCAGCGCAAGCACCGCCGCCAGCGCGCGGGTGGAAAGCATGGCGCGTGACATCATGGGCAATCCACCGTGATCTTGTTGGCGAACATGGCGCCGAAATTGGCGTTGGCGCCGCCATCGAGGAAAGTCTGCTCGTTCATCGCCTGGGCGCTGGCGGTGCCGTCATTCGGACGCTGCAGCTGCATCTGGCAGGCCGACGGCGCGCCGGCGAGCCGGACCGGGTCCTTGTCCGCCATCTTGAAGTCGATGAAGAAGGAGGGATCGAACACTTCCAGCACGAGCTGCTTCGGCTTCACCGGCGCCTTCAGCGGCAGGGTGAAGTGCAGCGTGAGCTGGCCCTTGTCGTAGTCGAGGAAATAGTCGACCGGCTCCTGGAATTTCTGCTTCTTGCCGTCCGCCTTGAAGAAGGTGAAGTAGGCGAATTCCTTCAGCGACTCGACATTGGTCTGCGCGAGCGAGCTGAGCTCCTCGCGGCTATAGGCGCCCTTCGTCTTGGCCTCGATGCCCTGCAGCGCATAGGTCGCGAACATGTCGTCGAAGGTCCAGGCGTGACGCACGCCCGTGATCGAGCCGTCGGGCGCGTAGAGCACCTCGCTGGTCGCCGTGATCCAGACATGCGGATGCGCCTGCGCCGCGCCGGCGCCAAGCAACAGAAGCAGCGCGAGGCCGACCAGCCGGCAGAGCGCGGCGCGCACCTTAAGCCGCCTCCGGCATGTCGACGAGGCCGCGGCGGCGCAGCAGCGCGTCGGCCTCCGGCTCCCGGCCACGGAAGGCGACATAGGCCTCCTCCGGATCGACCGAGCCGCCGGTGGAATAGATGTCGTCGTGCAGCCGTTTGGCGGTGGCGGGATCGAAGATGTCGCCGGCCTCCTCGAACGCGCCGAAGGCGTCGGCGTCCATCACCTCCGACCACATGTAGCTGTAATAGCCCGCCGCGTAGTGGTCGCCGGAGAAGATGTGGCCGAACTGGGTCGGCCGGTGCCGCAGCACGATCTCGGCGGGCATGCCGATCTTCTCGAGCTCCGCCTTCTCGAAGGCGCCGACGTCGTGGCTGGCGGCCGCCGGCTGGGTGTGGAATTCGAGGTCGACCAGCGCGGAGGCGACGAACTCCACCGTGGCAAAGCCCTGGTTGAATTTTCGCGCGGCCAGGAACCGCTGCAGCAAGTCCTCCGGCAGCGGCTCCCCGGTCTGGTAGTGCCGGGCGAAACGCTGCAGCACCTCGGGGCGCTCCTGCCAGTGCTCATAGAGCTGCGAGGGCAGCTCGACGAAATCGGTGAACACGCTGGTGCCCGACAGCGAGGGATAGGTGACGTTCGACAGCATGCCGTGCAGGCCGTGGCCGAACTCGTGGAACAGGGTGCGGGCTTCGTCCGGCGACAGCAGCGACGGCTGGCCCTCGGCGCCTTTCGCGAAATTGCAGACATTGATGATGAGCGGCGTGATCTCGCCGTCGAGCGTCTGCTGGTCGCGCAGCGAGGTCATCCAGGCGCCGGAGCGCTTCGAGGGCCTGGCGAAGTAGTCGCCATAGAACAGCGCCTTGTGGCGCCCGGCCGCGTCCCTGACCTCCCAGACCCGGACGTCCGGATGCCAGACCGGAATGTCCTTGCGCTCGGCGAAGGTGATGCCGAACAGGCGGGTGGCGCAGTCGAAGGCGGCCGCGATCATCTGGTCGAGCGAGAGGTAGGGCTTGATGGCGGCATCGTCGAAATTGGCCTTGGCCTGCCGCAGCTTCTCGGCGTAGTAGCGCCAGTCCCAGGGGCTGAGCGCAAAATTGCCGCCCTCCTCCGCGATCAGCGCCTGCAGGGCGTCGCGGTCGGCGAGCGCGCGCTTCCGCGCCGGCTTCCAGACCCGCTCCAGGAGGCCGCGCACCGCCTCCGGCGTCTTGGCCATGGAATCTTCCAGGCGGTAGGCGGCATAGGTCGGATAGCCCAGCAGCCTCGCGCTCTCCTCGCGGAGCTGCAGGATCTCGACGATCACGGCGTTGTTGTCGTTGGCGTTGGCGTTATTGCCGCGGGCGATGAAGGCCTTGAACACCTTCTCCCGCAGGTCGCGCCGGGCCGAGCTCTGCAGGAACGGCTCGACCGAGGAGCGGGACAGCGTGACGATCGCCTTGCCGGCCATGCCGCGCTCTTCTGCCGCAGCCCTGGCGGCGGCGACGAAGCTGTCGGACAGCCCGGCGCGATCGTCCTCGCCAAGCTCGAGATACCATTCCTGCTCGTCGCCGAGCAGATGGTGGCTGAAGGTGGTGCCGAGCTGGGCCAGCCGCTCGTTGATCTCGGCCATCCGCTTCTTGGCCTCGTCCGAGAGGCCGGCGCCGGCGCGGTGGAAGCGCGTATAGGTGCGCTGGAGCAGGCGCATCTGCTCGCCCGTCAGCGTCAGGCTGGCGCGGTTGTCATGGAGCATGGCGATGCGGCCAAACAGCACGGCGTTCATCAGGATGGGGTTCCAGTGCCGCGCCATCCGCAACGAGATCTCCTTGTCGATGGCGAGGATCTCGGGGTTGGAGTGGGCGGAGACCAGGTCGTAGAACACGGCCGAGACCTTGTTCAGCAGCTTGCCCGAGCGCTCCAGCGCCGTGATGGTGTTGGCGAAGTCCGGCGCCGACGGGTCATGGGTGATCGCGGCGATCTCGGCGGCGTGGTCGGCGAAGGCCTGCTCGAAGGCCGGGATGAAGTGCTCCGGCCTGATATCGGCGAAGGGCGGCGCCTGATGCGGCGTCTCCCACGCGAGCAGGAGCGGGTTGGCCTGCGGCTCCGGCGGAGCCGTGGCGTCGAGGTTTTCAGACATCGCAAAAATCCCGATTTCGTCCCAATTTGATGCGCTAAATCATAGCACGCGATAGGGCTTTTTTGCGCCTTTTGCGCTTGCTGACGCGGGCCTTTTCGGAGAGATTGCGGCCCTCAAACAGGACCCCTTGCCATGAACGCACAGAGCTCCCCCACCACCTCGCGCGAGATCGTCTGGCCGAGCGTCGTCACGGTGATCAGCGCCGCCATCCTGATCGGCGCCGAGGTGTTCGGCGCGGCGTTTGCCGGCGGCTGGGCGCTCGCGATTCTGTTCGGGCTCGACGACACCGGCGCCCACATCCTGCAGGCGGTGCTGTTTGCGATCGGCGTGTTCGTGATGGTGACCTTCATCCGCGCCGCGCAGCGCATCGAGCCGTTCACCAAACGCAGCTAGTGGCGCTGTGCAAGAAGCCGCTGTGCCGCAGGCATAACTTGCTTACGCTTTCTTAACGCCTGTTCATCTTCGAGAACCGCTCGCGCGCCTTTCGCAAGCTCGCGTTAGGCAATTTCGTCCTCAGCCTAAAAAAATTGTTGCGAAGCAGAGTCAAAAAGCTTATTTGCACTCTTGCCCAATTTCGCACGTGCCTGTGGTCGTGTGTCAGTCGGTAGGTATCCGGACAAGAGGCCGGACAGCCGCCAAGGGGATGAAGAACCGAGGGTCGCTTAGGACCGAGACCTCACGAGGTCGACGACTTAAGAGGCCAGCATCTCTCTCAAGAGATGCCGCTGAAGGTCTCTCCGCTCCTTGCAACCGTGACTGGCAGCCGGAGGCGAACCGGCGCACCCCGCTCTCCACGGGGGACGCGACTTAAAGCAACGACGGATCGGGCTTTTTTGGTCTCTACCGGCATTCCACCGCCGGCGCGGGCTACTGAAAAGGCTTGTCCTTCATTGCCAGGTGAGCGGGCGGGAAACACTCCCAACCAATCCACGGCAGCACAGTCGGTTTGAGTTCGAGGCTTTGTCGCGTCTCCATCGTGCGGCAACGCCAAAGCACTCATGACCGGCATCACTTGCTAACGGGACCCCGTCGCTGGGGCCGTTTGGGAGAGTGCCATGACCGAACGCATCCAGGAATTCCTGCGCACCCGCCGCCAGGAGGGCCGCGACACCGAGCCGTGCCTCGTCGTCGATCTCGACGTCGTGCGCGAGAATTATCAGTCCTTCGCGAAGGCTTTGCCCGACAGCCGCGTGTTCTACGCGGTGAAGGCCAATCCTGCGCCCGAAGTGCTGTCGCTGCTCGCCTCGCTCGGCTCCTGCTTCGACACCGCGACGGTCGCCGAGATCGAGATGGCGCTCGCCGCCGGCGCGACGCCGGACCGCATCTCCTATGGCAACACGATCAAGAAGGAGCGTGACATCGCGCGCGCCTTCGCGCTCGGCATTCGCCTGTTCGCGGTCGACTGCGCCGCCGAGGTCGAGAAGATCGCGCGCGCCGCCCCCGGTGCGCGGGTGTTCTGCCGCATCCTGTACGACTGCGCCGGCGCGGAATGGCCGCTGTCGCGGAAGTTCGGCTGCGACCCGGAGATGGCGGTCGAGGTGCTCGACCTCGCCAAGCGCGTCGGGCTCGAACCCTGCGGCATCTCGTTCCATGTCGGCTCGCAGCAGCGCAAGGTGAAGGCGTGGGATCGGGCGCTGGCGATGGCCTCGACCGTGTTCCGCGACTGCGCCGAGCGCGGGATCAACCTCTCCATGGTCAACATGGGCGGTGGATTCCCGACCAAGTACCTCAAGGACGTTCCGCCGGTCGTGCAGTACGGCCGGTCGATCTTCCGCGCGCTTCGCAAGCATTTCGGCAACCAGATCCCGGAGACCATCATCGAACCGGGCCGCGGCATGGTCGGCAATGCCGGAGTCATCGAGACCGAAGTGGTCCTGATCTCCAAGAAGAGCGACGAGGACGAGGTGCGCTGGGTGTATCTCGACATCGGCAAGTTCGGCGGTCTCGCCGAGACCATGGACGAGTCGATCCGCTACGCCATCCGCACCCCGCATGACGGGGCGGAGATGACGCCGTGCGTGCTCGCGGGCCCGACCTGCGACTCCGCCGACGTGCTGTACGAGAAGGTGCCGTACCCGCTGCCGGTGACGCTCGAGATCGGCGACAAGCTGCTGATCGAGGGCACCGGCGCCTATACGTCGACCTACTCGTCGGTGGCCTTCAACGGCATCCCGCCGCTGAAGACCTACCACATCTGATCTCGCCAAGCGGCGTGATCAGGCGCAAGTAACCGGGAGCCGGCGCGCCGGCTCCCTCCCCTGACATTTCTGTTTCTATTCGACAACGCTTCCGCGGCCGGATCGCCGCGGCAAGCGGGGACTGACGTGCCATGACCCTTGTTCGGAAAAGCCCCGTTGCCCTCCACCCGAAAGCCGCTCCGTTCGCGATCCGTGCGGAGCGGGCTTTCGACGTCGCCGCGCGCGAAGCGCTGCTGGATGCCTGCTTTGGCGAGAACCGCCATCAGCGCACCTGCCAGCGCCTGCGCGACGGACGCGCGCCCGCCGAAGGCCTCGCCTTCTCGGCCGTGCGCCACGGTCGGCTGGCAGGCACTGTGCGGTTGTGGCACGTCAGCGCCGGGGGCATCCCGGCGCTCATGCTCGGCCCGCTTGCGGTAGACGATAGCTGCCGCAAGCTCGGGGCCGGGACCGCGCTGATGGACCATGCGCTCGCGGCGGCTTGTGCGCATGGCCATCGCGCGGTGATCCTTCTGGGCGATGCGCCCTACTATGCCCGCTTCGGCTTCTCGGCGGAGAAGACCGCCGCGCTCACCCTGCCGGGGCCGTTCGAGTCGGCGCGGCTGCTCGGCCTTGAACTCGCCGCGGGCGCGCTCGACGGCGCCGCGGGCCTGATCGTGCCGACCGGCGCGAGCCTGCTCAAAATCGAGGCAGCCCGGGCCGGCAAGGCGCCCCGCGCCGTTCGACGCGCGGCTTAAGAGGCGCAATCATGACGCAGAAACCGCCCACGCGCGGTGCCGCGGCCCCGCGCTTTCGCAGCATCGTCACGACGATCCTGATGGTCATGCTGACCGTGATGATCATCCGCGACATCTTCGCACGGCGCTGGAGTTCGCCCGGCCGCGCCGCCAGCGACGTGACGCATCACTTGCCCTGACATGAGCTTGGGGGTTGCGCGTCCCGCGAAAATGTCCGTAAACCGCATAAAACCAGTGGAGCGGATTTGACGTTCGCTACACGCTTGCCGAGATTCCCTTATGCGAACGTCAAATCCAAAGCTCCACTGGCATCAACAATTTGCTAGTGGTCCTTTGATTCTAACATTCGCAAACGTGCCTCCCAAAGTGGGAGCGAATGTTAGAATCGGACCACTAGACTGAGGTGCTGGATGTCCCGCCGTCTCATCTCCACCGGCTCTCCCTTCGAGAAGACCGCCGGCTACAGTCGCGCCGTCGTCGACGGCGATTTCGCCTTCGTTGCCGGCACCACCGGCTACGATTATGCGACCATGACCATGCCTTCAGATGTCACGAGCCAGTCACGGAACTGCTTCAAGACCATCGAGGCCGCCCTCGATGAGGCCGGCTTCGCGATGGCCGACATCGTGCGCGCGACCTACTACCTCACCGACGTCACCGACGCCGACGCGCACTTTGCCGTCTGCGGCGACGTGCTCGGCGACATTCGCCCGGCAGCGACGCTGCTCGTCGTCTCGGCGCTTTTGAAGCCCGAGATGAAGGTCGAGATCGAGGTGACCGCCAAGCGTCGCACCGACTAATCCACCGCGTTTCGTTTTCCCAACCGCTTTCGGAGTATGCCATGACCCCGCCTTCGCAGGTCCACGCCAAGATTTCCGGCCCCATCGTCATGATCGGCTTCGGCTCGATCGGCAAGGGCACGCTGCCGCTGATCGAGCGGCACTTCGACTATGACAAGTCGCGCTTCGTGATCATCGATCCGCATGAGGACGGCGAGCTTGCGAAGAAGCATGGCGTGCGCTTCATCAAGCAGGGCGTCACCCGCGACAATTACCGCGAACTGCTGGTGCCGCTGCTCACCGCCGGCGACGGCCAGGGCTTTTGCGTCAACCTCTCGGTCGACACCTCCTCGGTCGACATCATGACGCTGTGCCGCGAGGTCGGCGCGCTCTATATCGACACCGTGGTCGAGCCCTGGCTCGGCTTCTATTTCGACAAGAGCGCCGGCCCCGAGAAGCGCTCCAACTACGCGCTGCGCGAGACGCTGCTGGCGGCCAAGCACAAGAGCCCGGGCGGGGTGACCGCGGTCTCCACCTGCGGCGCCAATCCCGGCATGGTGTCCTGGTTCGTCAAGCAGGCGCTGCTCGACATCGCGCGCGACACCAATCTCAAGTTCAACGAGCCGAAGAGCCGCGACGGCTGGGCGCGCCTTGCCCAGAAGCTCGGAGTCAAGGGAATCCACATCGCCGAGCGCGACACCCAGCGCTCCAAGAAGCCGAGGCCGATGAACAAGTTCGTCAACACCTGGTCGGTGGAAGGCTTCGTGTCGGAAGGCCTGCAGCCGGCCGAGCTCGGCTGGGGCACGCACGAGAAATGGATGCCGGACAACGGCCGCACCCATTCCGAGGGCTGTGGCGCTGCGATCTATCTGCTGCAGCCGGGCGCCAACACCCGCGTGCGCTCCTGGTGCCCGACGCCGGGCGCGCAATACGGCTTCCTCGTCACCCACAACGAGTCGATCTCGATCGCGGACTATTTCACCGTGCGCGACGGCGGCAACGTCGTGTACCGGCCGACCTGCCACTACGCCTATCACCCGGCCAACGACGCGGTGCTGTCGCTGCACGAGATGTTCGGCGCCACCGGCAAGATGCAGCCGTCCTGGCACATCCTGGACGAGAACGAGATCGAGGACGGCATCGACGAGCTCGGCGTCCTCGTCTACGGCCACGCCAGGAACGCCTATTGGTACGGCTCGCAGCTATCGATCGAGGAGACGCGGCAGATCGCGCCCTACCAGAACGCGACCGGCCTGCAGGTGTCGTCCGCCGTGCTCGCCGGCATGGTGTGGGCGCTGGAGAACCCGAGCGCGGGAATCGTCGAGGCGGATGAGCTGGATTTCCGCCGCTGCCTCGAAATCCAGATGCCGTATCTCGGCCCGGTGAAGGGCTTCTACACCGACTGGACGCCGCTGACCGACCGGCCCGGCCTGTTCCCGGAGGACATCGACACCTCCGATCCCTGGCAGTTCAGGAACGTGCTGGTGCGGTGACGCCCACCTGTCATCGCCCGGCTCGACCGGGCGATCCAGTCAACACGGGCGTCGAGTGTCTTACGATTGTCTCGGCGTACTGGATGCCCCGCTTTCGCGGGGCATGACGTTGATGGACCAGTGGCCGCCGCGCGTTACTTCGCCAGGTAATCGAAGGCCACGCTGCCGAGGCCGAGCGTCAGGTCGGCCTTGAAGTGCAGCGCGGAGACCACCTCGCGCACCGGCAGCCGCGCCACGTCGGCGAGCGCATGCGGAAACAACCCGAGCGCGGCGGGCCCGGTCCAGGCTTCCTTCAGGGTGATGTCCTCGAGATGATAGCGCACGAGTTCGCAGACCCGCGCGCTGCCGTCGACATGGGGAATGATCTTGAGGATGAAGTTCGGCACCTTCATCGCCTTCAGCACCGTGTCGTGATCGACCTTGCGGTGCTTGTAGCCCATCGTGCCGGAGGCGCAGAGCAGCGAGCCGTAGTGCAGCGTGCCGACCAGCACGTCGCTTTCGACTTCCATCTTCGGCCGCGCCAGCTTCTTGGGAAAGCCCCAGAGCTCGCGGCCGCCGGCAATCGGCGCCTCGTCGTCGAGATACATCGAATGCACGTAGACGCCGTCCTCACCCTTGAAGCGTACCGGGATCACCTGCCCGGTCTCGGTGTAGTCGCCGAAGCCGGTGGAATCCGGCATGCGGATGAATTCATAGCTGACCGTCGAGCCGGCGAGCTCGAGCGGCTCCGGCACCACGGCCGCGAGGGCCTCCGGATCGGTACGGTAGGTGATGGTGAAATATTCGCGGTTGAAGAAGCGGTAGGGCCCCATCGGAAAGGCGGGGTTGGTCAGCGGCATCGAATAGGCGGTTCGCCTGACGTCGTCGATCTTCATGGCATGCCCCGTGGCTGATTGGTTGGGGCCGATTATGGGACTCACGACGCGCCCAGGCGAGGCCGTAAAACCGGCACGACGGTCAAAACGACGTCAGCGCGCGGGGCCTGTCACATTCCCGCCGCGAAGGCGCGCGGTGGCGAAGTCACGGCGGCTCACTTCTTGTCGTTGATCGGCGGGGCGACCTTTTCCGCTGGCGCGGGCGGCAGCGCCGGCTGGGCTCCTGCCTTCTGCGCATCGGGGCTCGGACGCGCGGGCTCCGGCGCCGGCGTGGTCGGGCGCTCACCGCCCGGCTTCGATTCCGCGGGCGCGGCGCTCGGCGACGGCGAAGGCGACGTGGGTTGCAGCGGCTGTGTCGCCTGCGCCATCTGCCGCGGCGGGCCCAGGCTCAATTCGAGCAGCGAAACCCCGGCTATCACCAGCCCGGCCGTCACCAGCACGGCGGCGAGCAGCATGTCCCTGCGATAGGCCCGTCCCCTGTCGTCGATAACCATGGCGCTCAACCCCGCTTTCCTCACGCCCTGTCAACGAGCGGCGGGTCTGCGGGTTCCCGCCGGAACCAACGACACTAGAGCGCGAGCAGGCCTGCTTCGCCATCCTCGCCGGCAAAGGCGAGCATGGTGCCCTTTGCGTTCCAGGCCAGCGCCGCGACCGGCGAGGTGCCGTTACGGCGCACCAGGATTTCGGCGCCGTCCTCCAGCCGCACCATCAGGATGGCGCCGTCGCTGTAGCCCGCCGCAAGCACCTCCTGCTTCGGATGGCAGGCAACCACCGACACGCGCGCCTGCAGCGGCGCAAGCATCGCGGGCTCCTTGCCCATCGGCCCGTCCTTGCTCGCGAACGGCCACAGGATCACGGTGTCGGCACCCGAGGTCGCGAGCGACTTGCCGCCCGCGCTCCACGACATCGACCTCACCCGGCCTGGATAGCCGGACATGCGCATGTGCCGGTTGTCGGCGAGCCGCCAGCCATGCAGCGAGGGCTCGTGCATCGTGGTGACCAGGAAACGGTTGTCGGGGCTGAACACCACGCCGAGGTGCGAGCCGGCCCATTCAAGGAATTCCGGCTTCGCCGCCATGTTCGGAAACCACAGCGTCACGCCGCTGTAATGCGCGACCGCGAGCCGCAGGCCCTTGGGCGCAAAGGCGAGCCCGCCGACGGTGGAGCGGACCTCGAGCGATTTCTCCTCGCCCTTTGCTCTTTTCACAAATGCGGTTTTCCCCGCCGACCAGGCGACCGCGCCGTCCGGATGGACGGCGACATTGTCGATCCAGCGCCGCTTGGGATCGGTCGCGAGCACCGTCACCTCGCCCTTGGCATCGAGCGAGGCAACCTTGCCGTCATCGCCGCCGGAAACGATGCGATCGCCGTCACCAGCCACGCACAGGATGCCGCCGCCATGGACCGCGACGCGGCTGATCTCGCCTTTGGGGTCGACCAGCGCCACGCTCTCCTCGGCGCCGACAAAGGCGGCGCGCTCGCCGAGATAGTGGATCGCGGTGACCGGTGCGCCGATCACGACCGGCTGTACGCGGTCGGTGACCGATGCGATGGACGCCTGGCCTGCGCCCGGATCGAACGAGCTCATCACGAGACGATGCAGCTTTCGAAGCCGGCGCGGATCGCCTCCTCCGGCAATTCGCGGCCGATGAAGACGAGCCGGCTTTCGCGCTTCTCGCCGTCCTTCCATTTCCGCTGATGGTCGCCTTCCAGCATCATGTGCACGCCCTGGAAGACGTAGCGGTCGTCATCGTCGTGGAAGGCGAGGATGCCCTTGGAGCGCAGAATCTTCTGGCCTTCGCTCGCGACCAGGTTCTGCAGCCACGGCATGAACCGCGTGGGGTCGAGCGGCTTGTCGGTCTTGAGCGAGAGCGACTGCATCTCCTCGTCGTGGTAGTGCTTCAACCCGTGGCCATGATCGTGATGGTGATGGTCGTGATCGTGATGGTGATGGTCGTGATCATGCTCCTCGCCGGCCTCGAGGAAATCCGGCTCGATCTCCAGGATGCGGTCGAGATCGAAGGCACCGCGCTCGAGCACGTCTGCCAGCGCCACCTTGCAGCGCTCGGTGCGATGCAGCTTGGCATAGGGGTTGATGCCGCGGATCCGCGCCTCGACTTCGGAAAGCTCGGCCTTGCTGACGAGGTCGGTCTTGTTGAGCACGATGACGTCGGCAAACGCGATCTGGTTCTTGGCTTCCGGCGCGTCCTTGAGCCGGTCGGACAGCCATTTGGCGTCCGCCACCGTCACCACGGCGTCGAGCCGCGCGTTCTTCTGCACGTCCTCGTCGACAAAGAAGGTCTGCGCCACCGGCGCCGGATCGGCGAGCCCGGTGGTCTCGACGATGATGGCGTCGAACTTGCCGCGGCGCCTCATCAGCCCTTCCATGATACGCACGAGGTCGCCGCGCACGGTGCAGCAGATGCAGCCGTTGTTCATCTCGAACACTTCCTCGTCGGCGCCGATGATCAGGTCGTTGTCGATGCCGATCTCGCCGAATTCGTTGACGATGACGGCGTATTTCTTGCCGTGATTTTCCGAGAGGATGCGGTTGAGAAGGGTGGTCTTTCCGGCGCCGAGATAGCCGGTCAGCACTGTGACGGGGACTTTGGATGAGGATGGCGAGAGCGAGGAATCAGTCATGACAACTCCGAAGCGGAGCGTCCGGCGGCCGCCATGACGCCCCAAATTTTCCAGCTACGCACGACCCCGCCGAAGAAGCAGTCCAGCTTGCAGGGTCATGCCACCGGCGCGCCAGGGGCGGGGTGGCCCCCGCCCTAGTGCCGCCGATTTGAAGTTCCTGCACCGATCGCGGCAACTTCGACCAGGAACTTCAAATCGAAAGCCGGCACTAGAATTATAGATTCGCTGGCACCCTTTGCTTTCCGAAGTTCGTTCGAGAGTGCGGGGCTTCGTATTACGAACTTCGGAAAGCGGGTGCTAGCCTTTCAGCGCGCGCGTCAGGGTCCTTATATTGTGCCTGACCAGCTCAATGTAAGTGGGGCATGGGCCGTTTTCGCCGGTCAGGGCGTCTGAAAACAGCGTTCCGCCCACCTTGGCCCCGGTCTCGGCCGCGATCCGCTCGATCAGCCGGGGGTCGCTGACATTTTCGATAAAAACCGCGGGTATCCGGGCTGCCCTGATCTGGCTGACGATGGCGGCGACGTCGCGCGCGCCGGGCTCGCTCTCGGTGGAGACGCCCGAAGGCGCAATGAAGGCGATGCCGTAGGCGGCGGCGAAATAGCCGAAGGCGTTGTGGGTCGAGATCACCTTGCGCCTCCCCTCGGGGATCTCGGCGATCGCGGCGCGCACTTCGGTCTCCAGCGCATCGAGGGCTGCGCCATAACGCTCGGCATTGGCCCGGAACATGTCGGCATTGGCGGGATCGGCGGCGACGAGCGCATCGCGGATGTTGCGCACATAGATCCTGGCGTTGGCGACCGACTGCCAGGCATGCGGATCGGCGGCGGAGCCGAGCCTGAGCGGGGCGATGCTGTTCGTTGCGGTGACGATGACGGCCTTGCCACCCGAGGACTGCACCAGCCGCGGCAGCCAGCCTTCGAGCCCGAGCCCGTTGACGACGACGAGCCTCGCTTCCGCGACCTGCCTCGCATCCGCCGGCGTCGGCGAATAGACATGCACGTCGCCATTGGCGCCGACCAGCGCCGTCACCTCGGCGCGGTCGCCGCCGATCTCGCGCACGAAGTCGGCAAGAATCGAGAAACTGGCGACCACGCGCAGACGGTCGCCGGCTTGCGCCGAGGAAGCCGCCAGCAGAAGCGCAACGCCCAGGGCTCGAAGCACCCGCCGCATCGCCGCGCTCCCGAAGCGCGGTAGCATCAGGTTGAATCGCCATCGCGCTCTGGATTTTTGATCGAGCATGATCTCCGCGCAAATCCGTTCCGCGCTTGTCGCGAGGGAAAGCCGCTGCACACTTTTCCGGATCATGCTCACGCCTCGAGATGGCGGCCGGGAAATGCCTGCCGCACCAGGCCTCCGGCGCTGCCGAACAGCACCGAGGCGAGGTAGAGCGCAGCGGCGACCAGGATCACGGCCGGCCCGGAGGGAATCCGCGTCTGGAACGACAGCACGAGTCCCGCATAGCCGGAAACGATGGCGCTTGCGACCGCGATGCAGATCATGGGCGTGATGTCGCGCGACCAGAACCGCGCAATCCCCGCCGGCAGGATCATCAGTCCGACCGCGAGCAGCGTGCCGAGCGCCTGGAAGCCGTTGACGAGGTTGATGACGACGAGCGCGAGGAACACCAGATGCGCAAGTCCGCCGGCACGGCTCACCGTGCGCAGGAAGACGGGATCGACGCTCTCGACCACCAGCGGCCGGTAGATCACGGCCAGCACCAGCACGGTGACCGTGGCGTTGAAGGCGACCACCAGCAGGGTCTGGTCGTCCATCGCGAGGATATTGCCGAACAGCACGTGCAGAAGGTCGATATTGGTGCCGCGCACGGAAACGATGGTGACGCCGAGCGCGAGCGAGGCGAGATAGAAGGTCGCGAGCGACGCATCCTCCTTCAGCCCCGTACTGCGCGAGACGAGGCCCGAGAGGATCGCGACCGCAAAGCCCGCGATCAGGCCGCCGGTCGTCATCGCGAACAAATTGAGGCCGGAAAGCAGGAAGCCGATCGCGGCACCCGGCAGGATCGCGTGCGCCATGGCGTCGCCGACGAGGCTCATCCGCCGCAGCATCAGGAACACGCCGATCGGCGCGCCGCCGAGCGACAGCGCGATCACGGCGGCAAGCGCGCGGCGCATGAATTCGAAGTCGAGGAAGGGCGCGAGCAGCGTGTCGTAGATCATGGCACCATCAGGCGGCGCGCGAGCGCGCAGGGTCGTCGACACAGGCAGCGGCAGCGTCGTCGAACGCCTCGCACATCCGACGCGCCTCGGCGAGGTTCTCCGCGGTCAGAACCTCTGGCGTGGCGCCCCAGGCCACCGGCTCGCGCGCCAGCAGCAGCGTCTGCGGAAAATTGCCGCGCACCAGGTCCATATCATGCAAGGCCGCAAGCACGGTGCGGCCCTCCGCATGCCAGCGCCTGGTCAGCGCCAGCAGGTCGGCCGAGGTTTTGGCGTCGATGGCATTGAAAGGCTCGTCCAGCACGATCAGCCGCGCATCCTGCAACAGCACGCGCGCGAACAGCATGCGCTGCATCTGCCCGCCCGACAGCGTGCCGATGGCGCGGTTCTCGAAACCGGTGAGGCCGACTGCGGCGAGCGCATCGGCGATCCTCGCGCGCTGCGCCTTGCCGATGCCGCCGAAAATGCCGCAGGCGCGCCACAGGCCGGTGCCGACGAAATCGAACACCGAGATCGGGAAGCTGCGGTCGATGTCGGCGATCTGCGGCAGATAGGCGATGTCGCGCGCGTCGAGCCCGCCCAGCCCGATCGCGCCCGCGAGCGGCTTGAGGATGCCGACGATGCCGCGAAACAGCGTCGATTTGCCGGCGCCGTTGGGCCCGACCACCGCGAGCAGTGCGCCGGTTGCGACCTCGCCGCTCAAGTGATGCACCGCCGGATGGCGGTCATAGCCGAGCGTGACGTCGCGGAAGGCAAGCTGTGCGGTCACGGCGTTACCTC
Source organism: Bradyrhizobium sp. NP1 (assembly GCF_030378205.1). Classification (NCBI taxonomy): domain Bacteria; kingdom Pseudomonadati; phylum Pseudomonadota; class Alphaproteobacteria; order Hyphomicrobiales; family Nitrobacteraceae; genus Bradyrhizobium; species Bradyrhizobium sp. NP1. The sequence goes on along the minus strand of NZ_CP127385.1, from coordinate 1,346,991 downwards.
ATCGCGAGCCAGACGATGGCCCATAGCGCCGCGGCGACGACGCCGGCCGCGGCCAGCCGCGAGACGGCGGCCATGCGCAGGATCGACCACGGCGCGGCCTGCGCGGGATGCGGCGAGGACGGGCCATGCGAATGCCCATGGGCATGCGCATGGGGGTGGCCATGGGCGTGCGAATGCCCGTGAGACTGGCCATGCCGGTGCTCGGCGGGATGGGCTTGGACGTCGGGTGGAACCATGAGGAAACGTTATAATATAACATTACCCAAGTCTACCTCAGGGGCTGATCAGGGCTTCCCGATCGCCATGGCGATCGCCGCCGCGACAAACGGAAACGGCAGCGAGACCGCGGCGCGAAACCAGACGAATTTCGCCGGCATGAAGGGGATTTCCCAGAGCAGCACGCGCTGGAAGGCGAACAGCGCCCACGCCACCACATAGGCGATTACCTGCGGCGGGCCGCCGCCGGCCTTCAGCGCCACCGCGCCGATGGAAAAGCCGACCACCGGCCCGCCGGGCGTGGCCGCGCCGGCCAGCACCGCCGTCAGCACGCCAAGCCAGCCGCTGTCCGGGCCGAGCCAGCCGGTGATGATCTCCTGCGGGATCACGGCCGCGATATAGCCGGAGCCGATCACGCCGAGCGCGATCCGCGGCACGATGTTGATGAAATCCATCGCGCCTTCGCGCGTCGAGGCCTTCAGCACCGAAGGCCCCTGCCGGTAGGCGATGAAGCCCACCGCCAGGGCCGAACCCCACAAAAGGATGTCGATCAGGAGCGCCGCGCTCATTCGCTGCCCCCCTTCGGATAGAGGCGGACATAGACGAAGCGTCCCAGCGCGCCGGCGAGCACCGGCAGCGGCAGCGAGATCACGATCCGCCACAGCGTGAAGTCGGTGCCCATGATCGGCAATTCCCAGGCAACCGCGCGGCCATAGCCGATCAGGGTCCAGCTCACGACCATGGCGATGGTGGCGCCGAAATCGGCGCCGACCGCGAGCAGCGCGCTCGCCACCGGATAGGCGGTGAACGGCCCGCCCGGCAGGATCGCCCCGAACGCGGTACCGATCAGAAGCCCTTTCAGCCCGGAGCTCGGCCCGAGCGACCGCGACACCTTCTCATGCGGCAGGATTTCCGCGATGAAGGCCCCGAGCAGGCAGCCGGCGAGCACGCGCGGCAGGATGCCGCCGAACAACGCAAGATCATGGGTGAGGATGTCGAGCACGCCCGCCATGCCGTCGCGGCGCCAGACCAGCGCCGCGCTGACGACGACCAGCACCAGGATGGTGATCATCGACCAGCCGACGGGCTTGCGCGCGTGGCCAGGACGCGGCTCCTCTTCGGCGGCCGGGCGGTCTGTCAACGATGGTTCGGACAAGGGTCAGGTCGGATGTGGCGGGGCACGCAACCTGCTTAGTCGCGGCAGAAGGGCGATGCAAACACAAGCGCGGCCAACCCTATGCGATGGCCATGGAGGCCCATGCACGGACCGCCCGGTCAGCCCCGTCGGCGCGAAAAGGGCGGCAGCGTCGATCGCTGCCGCCCCATCATTCTCGAACGACCGTGGTCATCGCGGCGGAAGGCTCGCGCGCCTCGCGATGACGAAAGCGCCGAACTCAGGCCTTGCCGAACAGCTCGTCGACATATTCCCAGTTCACGAGACTATCGACGAACGCCTTCAGGTAGTCCGGACGGCGATTGCGATAGTCGATGTAGTAGGAGTGCTCCCAGACGTCGCAGCCGAGGATCGGGGTGCCGCCGTGCACCAGCGGATTCTCGCCGTTCGGCGTCTTGGAGATTTCGAGCTTGCCGTTCTTGACCGACAGCCAGCACCAGCCGGAGCCGAACTGGCCGACGCCCGCGGCGGCGAAGTCGGTCTTGAACTTCTCGAAGCCGCCGAGGTCCTCGTTGATCTTCTTCTCCAGCCGGCCGGGCAGCTTGCTGCCGCCGCCATTGGGCTTCATCCATTTCCAGAAATGGAGATGGTTGTAGTGCTGGCCGGCATTGTTGAACACGGCGGCGTTCTTGTTGAACGAGCCCTTCACGATCTCTTCGAGGGACTTGCCTTCGAATTCGGTCCCCTTGATCGCGTTGTTGCCATTGGTCACATAGGCCTGATGGTGCTTGTCGTGATGGTATTCCAGCGTTTCCTTCGACATATGGGGCGCAAGCGCGTCATAGGCGTAAGGCAGGGGGGGAAGCGTAAAGGTCATGGGATTTTGTCCGCAACTTGTGGGAAGACGTGACTTAACGGGACCCCTTATAGAAGGTTCCATCGGCCTTAGACACCCCATTATTGGCCCCCGGGAAAGGGATGCTTCGGCGACGATCACGGTTTGGCGATTGCGTGTCGATCCTTAAGCGGAAGAGCATATGAGTATCGAAATCGACGTCCTCAACGGGGACGCAGGCTGGGCCGAGGCGGAGGCGCTGTTCGACGCGGTGTGGCCGCTGCATGTCCTCAAGAAGCTTCCCTGGGGCGATGTGACCTTCGCCGATGCCGACCTGCGCGTGCTGGTGCGCGACGCGGAGGGCAGCGTGGTCTGCCATGTCGGGCTTTTTCGGCGTGTCATCACCTGGAATGGCCGCAAGATGCATGCCGGCGGCATTGGCGGCGTCGCCACGCGCGCGGATGCGCGGCGGCGCGGCTATGCGACGCTGGCGCTGAGCGCGGCGATCCAGACGCTCAAGGACGAGCGCTCGCTCGATTTCGCGCTGCTGTTCTGCGAGCCGCACAACGCGCCGTTCTATGTCGCGCGCGGCTTCAAACCGTTCGACGGAGAAATTTATGTCGAGCAACCCGGGGGACGCGTGCGTTTTGTTGCCATTGCGCCCTATGTCCACGAATTGCGGCGCCTGCCGCTCAAGGGCGTCATCGATCTCAATGGCTTGCCATGGTAGGGGACAGGCTTGCGCAAGGTGGGCATTGCAAGGTGGGCATTGCACAAAGCTGATTTCTTGCTAAGAGCGGCCGTCTTTTGGGGGTGATTCATGATTTCTCGATTCGGTTTTGCGCTCGTCGCGGCGGCACTTTTCGTCGCGCCCCTGAAGGCGCAGGAAGCGGGCGAGGCGAACGGTATTTGGCTGACGCAAGCGGGCGACGCCCGGGTGAAGGTCAGCAAATGCGGCGGCGGCCTGTGCGGCGTCGTGGTGTGGCTGCGGCAGCCGATCGATCCCAACACCGGAAAGCCCGCCCTTGACGACAAGAATCCGAATCCCGCTCTGGCCCGGCGGCCGATGATCGGGCTGCCGCTGTTCTCCGAAATGCGACCGAACGGTCCAGCCCGCTGGTCAGGCCAGATCTATAACGCCGATGACGGCAACACCTATGCCAGCAATGTTGCGGTGACCGGGCCTGACACGCTGCGGGTCGAGGGCTGCGTCGGTGCACTCTGCGGCGGCGAGACCTGGACCCGCGCCCAGCGCTAGTGTCCCGATTCCGAAGTTCGCATCATTCCGCGGCCCCTCGTTTGCGAACTTCGGAATCGAAGGGACACTAGCAACTTATTGATCTAGTGTGGCTTTGGTTCAGAAGTCCGCATGACGAACTCGCGGCGACAATGGTGCGGACTTCTGAACCGCCACACTAGCGCCCGGAAAAGCCATCGCGCTTCAGGCCGCATCACGCCGTCATCGCCTTCAGCGCGGTCGCGGCGGACGCATAGCCGCCGCGGGCGCCATCAATGAAATGCACGTGATCGCTGCGCATCACCGACGGCGTGAAGCAGGTCATCATCGCGGCGTCCTGTCGGTGCACGCCGTAGCGGATGATGCCGCGCGATGCGGCGGCCTCGAGCCGTTGCGTCAGCGCGCGCTCGAGCTCTGCCGTGCAGTCCAGCACCATGCGCAAGCCATCGTCATATTTGCGAAAGTCGGAATTCTCGACCAGCTGCCGCAGGTAATTCCTCGGCACAAACTGGCCGACCGTGATGCCGAAGCGCATCACAAAATAGGCCCACAGCGTGACGGCGAGCACGACGGCGCGACGCCTGAAGAGCGATCCACCGCGCGCCGCGCGTGCCTCGTAGTCGATACCCTGCGGCGGCCATTTCAGCGGCGGGCCGCCCGCAGGCACCGGCCGTCCCGCATCCGGGCTGCGCTCGACGAGCGTGACGACGTCCTCGATCGCCTTGCGGAAGTCGGCCGGATCGGCGCCGCGCGCCGGCACCACCAGAACCGAGAGAATGAGGCCGCGCGTCGCCGGCATTTCCTCGAACCTGCAGGACAGCCCGGAAAGATCCGGCTGCGTGCCCGGGGCGGCCGGCTCGACCGCGAATTCACCGCGCTTCATCGCGGCCTCCGCCCAGCCCAGCCCGCCGCCGGAGAACATCGCGTAGGACAAATTGGCGGACGGGCCGAAGCGCGCGACGCGCACGTCAAGCCGCTGCGCGCGGATCGCGGCGATCGGCACCAGCGCCACACGCATGACGAGATCGAGATCATCGGCGACCCAGCGCGCGGTTGCCGCCAGCGCCTCGCGCGCCGCGGAAAGATCTGAGGGCGCCACCGCGAAGCTCGCGCCGTCGCCGCCGAACACGAAGGGAAATTCGCGGCCCCCAAGCGCATTGGTGACGGACGCGATCACCGCCGCGCCGGCCATGTTGACCGCCTTGTAGCGCTTCGCCGCGATCGCCCCGGTCGAGTCCACGATATCGGCGACGCCGACGGTCCAGTCGTCCGGAAGGGCCGAATACAGCGCCGGGTCCATCAGGCTGGCAAAGCCGCGGAACACCGGGATGCGGCCGTAGAATGGTTCAGAGCGGTCGGATGGGATCATGGTTTCGGAATGGTCCGGATCGGGCACGGTCGAGGAGATATGGCCGGCTTCAACTCAGGTTCGCGCCGGCTGTCATTTTCCGGCCGCCGGCAATGCGAGAACCGCCACCCATTTTTCGATATCGGCGCGGATGAAATCGGCGAATTCCTTCGGCGTGCCGCCAACCGGGTCCGTTCCCTGTTGCCGCAGCGCCGCACGCACCCCTTCGGCGTTCAACGCATCGTTCGCGGCCGTCGAGAGCTTCTCGATGATCGCCGGCGGCGTCCCGGATGGAGCGAGAAGTCCGATCCAGATGCCCGCATCAAATCCTTCCATTCCCGCTTCGGCGAGCGTCGGAACGTCCGGCATGCTCAGCGCGCGCTTTGACTGCGCGACAGCGAACGCCTTCAGCTTGCCCGCCTCGACATGCGGGGCCAGGGTCGCGGCCACATTGAACATCAGCGTGATGCGGCCCGAGAGCAGGTCCGACAGCGCCTGATTGCTTCCGCCCTGATACGGGACCGACACGATCTTGGTGCCCGCCTTGGCGTTGAACAGCTCGGCCGCCATGTAGCTTGCCGTCGCATATCCGGAAGAGCCGAAGGTCAGGGAATCGGGCTTGCTTTTCGCCAGCGCGATCAGCTCCCGCAAATTATTGGCCGGGACCGAGGGATGCGCCACCAGCACATTCGGAACGGTGCCGAGCAGGGCGATCGGCGCCAGGTCGCGCCCAAGGTTGAAGTTCGATTTCGTCTCTGCGGGATTGAGCGTGTTGGCGATCGTCGCCATGAAAAGCGTGTAGCCATCGGCGGGCGCCCGCGCCACCGCTTCCGCCGCAATCATGCTGCTGTTGCCCGGGCGGTTTTCGACAATGACCGGCTGACCAAGACCGACCTCCATCTGCTTGCCGACAAGCCGGGCCAGGATATCGGCGGCCGAACCGGGCCCGAACCCGATCACGATCTTGACCGGCTGCGCGGGATAGATCTGTGCGGAGGCCGTGCCCGCCGCCGCAACCATGACGATGCCGATGCAAAGCGTGGACATTCGAAGGCAACGACCGAACATGCTTCTCCTCGCCTGCGGTTCATCCCGGGCTTGTTGACGCCCTCGGACGTCGGCCCTACAGCTTGGAAAGTCCCAGCGGAGGCAGGCCGGCTGCACGTTCACTCTAACGCGACCGGTGAAAGGAAGCCACAATGCAATCAGACCCGGAGCGGCGCGCCCGCGGCGCGCAGAAAATTGGTGAAATCCTCGGGCAGACGCCGGACCAGGTCGAACGGTCGCTCGGCGACGTGGCCCCGCAACTCGCGACCTATGTGCTCGAAACGATCTACGGAGAAATCTACCAGGACCCGGTGCTGGATTCGCGGACGCGGCAGATCGTCACCGTTGCCGCCCTGGCGACGCTCGGAACGGCTGCGCCACAGTTGCGGACCCATATCGGCGGAGCGCTGCGCTGCGGCGTCACGCGGGAGGAGCTCGTCGGAATCATGATGCAGCTCGTGCCTTATGTCGGCGTCGCCGCGGCCATCAACGGGGTGGCGGCCTGCAGGGAGGTGTTCACGGCCTTCGACAAAAAATAGCCGGCCTCGATCAAGATGCTGCCGAGCCGGCGATAGACATCAGGGGGAAAAATGATCTGGCACCGAGCAATTGGCGATGGCCCGACAAAAGTCATGGTCATCCACGGATGGTTCTGGGACCATCGCGTGTTCACACCGATCTTCGATTGTATCGATGCCGTCAACTACACCTACGCCTTCCCTGATATCCGAGGCTACGGCAACTCGCGCGATATTGCCGGCCGGCACGACATCGCGGAAGTAGCGGCGGACGCCATTGCGCTGGCCGACCGGCTCGGATGGCGGGAGTTTCACGTTGTCGGCCATTCGATGGGAGGCAAGGCGGCGCAGAAGGTGGCGATGGACGCGCCGCAGCGTGTGCGGTCCGTCGTAGCGGTCACTCCGGTTCCGGCGTCCGCCCTGCCGTTCGACGATGCCGTGTTCGGATTCTTTGCCGCTGCCTGCGAGCAGGACGAGGTTGCATTGACACTGATGGGGGACTCGCTCGGCAATCGTGTTTCCAGGAGGTGGCTGGAATGATGCTGCGGCGGGCGCGCGACACGGCAGACCGCGACGCGTTCAAGAGCTATATGCGCTCTTTCATCAAGGACGACTTTGCGGCCGACGCCGCCAGGGTCAAGGCGCCGATGCTCGTGCTATATGGTGAATTCGACAACGGCGTCAGCGAGGATCTGGTGCGCAACGTCTACCCGCCGCTCTATCCCCATGCTGAAATCGAGAAGATCGGCAATTGCGGACACTATCCGATGCAGGAGACGCCGGTCTATTTTGCAACCCGGCTGGAGGACTTCATTTCCCGTTCGGCGCAAAGCAAAGGCTGAACGGGAAGCCGGACAGCGCACGGCTCAACCGGGTTGAGACCCGGTGTTCCGATTCCGAAGTTCGCATCATTCTGCGGCATACTCGATTGCGAACTTCGGAATCAGAGGAGCACTAGCAAACTTATGATTCTAGCGCGGTTTTGAATTTGAAGTTGCTGTGCCCGGCCCAACTGCGAAACTGACAGGAACTTCAAATTCACCGCACTAGTCGCCGCGAATGCACGAACTGGGAACGACTGCGCGCCACCAGATCAAAAGGCAGGAATGGTGAACTCGAATCCAACCGCCGCCCAGCAAACGACCGCCCACGCGCTCCTGATCGGCGATCGTATCAACACGGCCGGCTTCGAGGGCCAGGTGCTGTCGAATGCTCCGCTTGCGGTGAAGGTCGGATCGAACGGAATGGCGGTGGTGTTTCGCTACGGCGTCGCGGTCCTGATCGGGCTGTCGGCTGCGGAAGAGGCCGCGTTTCTGGAAAAGCTGCAGCTTCGCACCTACGGCAAGATTTCACCCTACGAGGAGGAATGGGCCAAGATCCAGATCGCCAAGGAGGGCGACGAGCCGATACCGGTCGGCGGGCCGATCCAGGTGCGCGAATTCTCGCTGGAGCGGATGCTGATCGTGGCCGACGCGCTCGCCAAGAGCGTCGTGCTCGGCCGCGACGAGCGCGAGGTCGCCAACGTGTTCGACACCATCGAGCCGTTCGCGCGGGAGCTTGCGAATTTCGGCAAGACCTCGCGCAACCGTTCCAGCCTGCTCAAGCTGATGGGCAATGCCCTGTTGGTGCAGCACCGGGTCTCCGGACGCGTTGCCGTCAGCGAGAAGCCGGACGTGCTGTGGGACCGGCCCGATCTGGAGCGGCTCTATGCGCGGCTGGAGGACGAATACGAGCTCAGCGAACGGTTCGAGACGCTGACCCGCAAGCTGCAGGTGGTCGCGGAAACCGCGACCACGCTCTCCGACATCATCGACACCAAGCGCTCGCTGCGGCTCGAAATCATCGTCGTGATCCTGATCGCTTTCGAGATCATCGTCACTTCCTACCAGATCTATGCGTCCGGCGGGCATTGACGCGCTCGTCCAGCGTCACTCCAGCGCGCTGACATTCCAGGTGGCGTGGCTGACGCCGGGATCTTTGGTGAGCTCCGCGATCACGGTGTCGAGTTCGGCCGGATCGGCGGCCTGGCTGACCAGCGTCGCTGTGATCTCGACATGGTCGTCGGAGCGGTGGACGACCTTGGTCTCACGGACCGGGTAGCTCGCCGCCTCGAGCCGCTCGGTCAGCACGTCGCGGACGTCGGCCGCCCGGTCCGGATCGGTCGTCACCGACACCTCGTAATGCGCCTCGGACACATGCGCGTTCAGCGGGATGCGGTCGATGGCATTGACCAGCGGCCGCAACAGCGTGTTGCCGGCGAGCACGAACAGCGTGAGCAGCGCCGACTGCGCCACCATGTCGGCGCCCGCGCAGGCACCGACGGCCGCCGACGCCCACAGCGTCGCCGCGGTATTGAGGCCGCGGACGTTGGTGCCCTCCTTCATGATCGCGCCGGCGCCGAGAAAGCCGATGCCGGACACGACATAGGCGATGACACGCACGGCGCCGTCGGCGCTCGCCAGGTGGTAGGCGAGGTCGACGAAGGCGGCGGCGCCGACCGCCACCAGCACGTTGGTCCGCAGGCCGGCGCTGCGCTGGCGGTACTGCCGCTCGACACCGATCAGGGTGCCGAGCACGAACGCCGTGAACAGGCTGAGAAACGTGTCGAGGAAGTCCTGGAGCTGGAAGGTCTGTAGAAAGCGCATCGGACGCCCCTGAACCAGTGGTCCGATTCCAGTATTCGCATCCCGTCCCGGCGGGTATGTTTGCGAATGCTGGAATCAAGGGAGCACTGACGAATTATAAGCTTCGAGTGGAGTCTTGATTTGATATTCGCGTTGCGAGTCCGCGGTTGTCCGGGTCGCGAATATCAAATCCACTCCACTGCCGCGCCCTGCATTTCACACTTCGCGGCCGGACTCAACCGATCGATGCCGGAATTACGCCGTGTTGCCGGCGTCCACCGTGAGCACGCTGCCGGTGACGTTGCGGCCGCCCTCGCCGAACAGGAATTCGACCATGCGGGCGACGTCATCTGCCTCCGGCAGGCGGCGCAGCGCGCTACGGCCGGCGATGCGCTTCCTCTGCTCGTCCGACAGGCTTTGTGTCAGTTCCGTGTCGATGAAGCCGGGCGCAATGGCGTTCACGGTGATGCCGAGCTTGCCGACCTCGCGCGCCAGCGAGCGGGTGAAGCCGTTGGCCGCGGCCTTGGTCGCGCCATAAACCGAAAGCCCGTTATAGCCGGTCGAGCCGATGATCGAGGAGATGTTGATGATGCGCCCCTCGCCGTCCGCCATCATGTGGCGCACGACATATTTGGTCAGCACTACCGGCGACAGCACGTTGAGGCGGATCACCGCCTCGATCTCGGAATTGTGCATGGTGGCGAGCAGGCCCTCGGGCCCGGTGCCGGCATTGTTGACGAGACCGTAGATCGACCCGAAGGCATCGCGCAGGCTTTTCGCGAAGGCCGGGATGCCGTCGATGTCGGCGAGATCGCAGGCGCGGAAATGCAGCCCGCCCGCCCCTTCCGCCTTTGTCGCGGCAATCGCCTGGCGCAGCTCCTCGCTCTCGCGCCGCGCGACCGCGATCACGTTGTAGCCGGCACGCGCGAGGCGTTGCGCGATCGCAAGCCCGATGCCGCGGCTGCCGCCGGTGACGACGACGTTACGCATTGGATCGCGCCAGTTTTCCGGCCGGCGTCACGTCGAGCGATTCGACGAATCGGATCACGGCCGGCACCTTGTGCGGCGCGAGCGCAGCGCGGCAGGAGGCGAGGATGTCGTCGCTGATCTGCCTGGCGCGGGCGGCGTCGCTTGCTTGCGCGAGGATGACGTCGGCGACCACGACGGCACCGGTGATCGGGCTCTTGCGCGAGCGCGCGCGCGACATCCGCACGTCGGGGTGGCGGTTGATGACCGCCTCGATCTCCTCGGGATGGACCTTCAGCCCGCCGATATTGATGATGCCGCCGCGGCGGCCGACGAAATAGTAACGATCGCCGCGCTGCTCGACCATGTCGCCGGTGTCGACGAAACCGTCGGCGTCGGTGAGCGCGGCGGCGTTGCGGCCGATATAGGCATGTGCGGTCCGCCTGGAGCGGATGCGCAGCGAGCCGTCCACGACCTTCATCGCGACTCCACCGCGGCTCTCGCCGATCATGTCGGCGGGAAAACCTTCGCGGCCGTCATCGACCGCAAAGCCGACGCCGGCCTCGGTCGAGGCATAGGCGTGGCCGATCGAGCTTGCCGGAAACGCCTGTCGCAGGCCGTCAAGCACCGCCTGGTCGGCGATCTCGCCGGACAGGCGGACATAGCGCGGCGAGAAGCCGGACGCAGAGCCGCTCATCAGGAGCTTGCGCCAATGCGACGGCGTGCCGGAAATGTGGGTGACACCGCGCGCGTTCAGGCGCGCGACGTGATCGGCGAGCGCCTCGCCCGGCTGCGACAGCACCATCGAGCCGCCACTGAGGATCGCGCGCAGGAAGATCTGCAGGCCGCCATAGCGGCGAATGTCGTAGAAGGTCGCCCACACCGGCGGCGTCCCGCGTGCCGGACCTTCGGCCGCGATCGCCCCGCACAGCCCTTCCAGGGTATGGCCGACGATCTTCGGCACGCCCGATGTGCCCGAGGTCAGCATCAGCCATTCGGTGGCGCGTTCCGCCCCTGGCGTGCCCGAAACCGGAACGGGGAGGCTCGCCGTCAGCACCAGGCCGATCAACTGGCCCGCCCAGCGCTCGGGCTGGTCGGTCACCACAGCGTCGATCTCGGCGTCGGCAATCAGGGCATCGAGATGGGCGGCATTGAGGTCGGGCGGGCACAGCAACATGCGGCGCGCCACGCCATCGATCTCGGTCATGGCGACGCCCGAGATCAACTGGTCAGAGACGGCGAGCAGCACCGCGCGGCCCGCGAGCTCGCGGGCGCGACCCGAAAGGCAGCTCTGCGCCAGGCTGTCGGTGAGCGACACCATGTGCCGCGCATCCGAGAGCGCGCGCCCCTTCAGCTGCGGCCTGAGATAGTCGCGAAGCGCGAAGACCTCACGCGGGGACATTTTCATAGGCCCGGACGAAATCGCCGACCGTCAGGGGGAACGCCGCATCATCGGAGATGGTAAACGGATCGAAGCCGAGATCGTCCTCGAGCCGCGCCACCAGGATCGCGAAGGCAAGCGAATCGAAGCCTGTTTCATGCAGCGAGAGATCGTCCGCAAGCGGCGGCAGCGTGATCTGCTGCTCGTCGGCAATCTGCTTCATCGCCGCGAAAATCTTTAACCTTGTTGACATGAAAATAGCTCGCTTTCTCGTCAAATTGCAGACGCCGATCATACCGCGCAAAGGTGAAAGGCGGCCGCCCTCGCGACGATCTTTCCCGGCCCGTGGTAAACGCAGTCTTGGCGCGATCGCGCAGCAATGATGAATATTGCATCCAAATGCGTCGCTCAGAACCGGATCGCGCCGTCGACGATGCGCTTGTGGGCTGCCGCGTCGATCGGACGATAGGCGCCCGTTTCCGGGTCGCGGAAGAACATGGCATCGCCGATCGCGCGCAGATCGAATCCCTCGCGCGCGAGCTGGTGCTTCTTCTGCTTGAAGGTTTCGGTGGCATCGAGCTCATCGCTGATCCGCACAAGCAACGGATGCGCATAGTCAGGCAGGCGCCGCGACAGGTGGCCGGGCAGCGCGCCGAGATCGAAGCGATCGTCGATGACGATGGCAGCCATGCCGGCGCGGCCGTCGGTGCCCGGCACCGACACACCATAGACGGTGGCGTCGACGACACCCGGACAATCACGGATCGCGTCGGTCACTTCCGATGTCGCGACATTCTCGCCCTTCCAGCGGAAGGTGTCGCCGACGCGGTCGACGAAATGGAAGAAGCCCTGCTCGTCGAGCCGCATCAGATCCCCGGTGCGAAACCAGGCGTCGCCCTTCGCCTGCACGTCGCGGAGGATCTTCTTGTCGGTCTCGGCCGCGTCCGTATAGCCTTCGAAGCGGCCGCCGCCTTCGTCCGCCGTGCCGATGCGCCCTATGGCCTCGCCGACCTCGCCGCGGGCGCAAGCGATGCACAGGCCGTCCGCGTCGCGCAGCGGAACGCCGCGGACGGGATCGACCTTGATGATGGCGGCCGGGAAACGATGCGCCAGCAGCGCCGGAATCCGGCCGATCGCGCCGACCTTGCCCTCGACATTGTAGAGCGAGAAATTGCCTTCGGTCGCAGCATAGAATTCGAGGATGCGCGGGATCGCAAAGCGCGCCTGGAAGGCTTCCCAGATGTCGCCGCGCAGGCCGTTGCCGCAGGCGAGCCGCAGCTTGTGCCGCGTGTCGTATTCGGACGGCGGCGCCTTCAGGAGATAGCGGCAGAGCTCGCCGATATACTGAAACAGCGTGCAGTCGAAGCGCGCGATGTCCTGCCAGAAGCGGCTGGCCGAAAAGCGATCCGCGAGCACGACGGAAGCACCCGCGAACAGCATGCTGCAGGGCGCGACCACGCCACCGACGGAGTGGCAGAGCGGCAGGCAGTCGTACAGGCGATCGTCCGGTGACGCATCGGTCAGGCCGGCAAACCAGCCACCCCAGTTCAGGATGCGGCGGTGACTGACGCTGGCCGCCTTCGGCAGGCCCGTCGTGCCCGAGGTATAGATCAGGAGCGCGCGATCGTTGATGGTGACATCGCCGCGCTCGGACGCCGACAATGCGCCGCCGTCCAGCATGGCGAGCGCGGGCTCGATCGAGCGCTCACCACCATGGATCCAGACGCTCGGCGCGCGGGCCAGGTGCGGCCGCGCCATCTCCAAGGTGTCGAGGAGGTCGCGATCGACGATGACATGATCGGCGTTCGCGACGTTGATGCAATGCGCCAGCGACGGGCCGACCAGCCGGGTGTTGATCAGCGCCACCACGCCGCCAATCCGGCTGATGCCGAGCCAGGCGGCGACATAGTCGGGCCGGCTCGGCATGATCAGGCAAACCGTGCCGCCGCGCTTGATGCCGAGCGAGAGCGCCCAGCGGGCATATTGATTGACCCGCGCCGCCAGCGTCCGGTAGTCGAATGTCTCGCCATCGGAAATCAGCGCCGGGCGATCCGGCTGGCGCTGCGCCCATTCCGCGACGATGTCGGAGAACAGGCGCGACGGACCAGCCTCGAAGCGCGCGGTGAATTCGATCGCCTTCAGCCAGCTCTTCGCCGCCGACGGCTTTCCGCGCGAAGGCGCGTTCGCGGCTCGGTCGATGGCTTTGGTGGCTGACTGCATGCGGCCCTGTATAGGCCGCTTCACCTGACCAGGCGTTAACCGGAACGGTTAAAGACGCGTGGCCTGTTCCCGTGCTTAAGCACGCCCAAAGCATAGATGTCGGAATCGGACCACGATCGCTTTACCACGATCGCGGGAAGGCCGTGCGCACGAGACTCCTGTCTGCGATACCGGCCGCATCCTGGATGGAGATCCGCCATGATCAGCAGGCGCACCCTGCTTCGCTCGGCAGCCCTGACCGGCGCGGCGCTGGTCGGCGCTCGCATCCCGTTCGCGCGGGCCAGCCTTTCCTACCCCACGCATCCCGTGCGCTGGGTCGTCCCTTACGCGGCCGGCGGCGCCACCGACGTGCTCTCCCGCCTGCTCTGCCAGCGCCTGTCGGAGCGGCTGGAGCAGCCCTTCGTGGTGGAGAACAAGCCCGGCGCGGGCAGCAATATCGGGACGCAGGCGGTGATCGCCTCGCCGCCGGACGGCTACACGCTGCTCCTGACCTCGACCGCGAACGCGATCAACGCCTCCTTTGATCCGCAGCTTCCGTTCGACTTCGCCAAGGGCATCGCGCCGGTCGCGGGCGTGGCGCGCATCCCGCTGGTGCTGGTCGTCAACAACGACCTGCCGGTACAGAACCTCAAGGAATTCATCGCCTACGCCAGGGCCAACCCGAACAGGCTCTCGATCGCCTCGTCAGGGATCGGCACCTCGCTGCATCTGTCCGGCGAGTTGTTCAAGGCGATGGCGGGCGTGCAGTTCACCCATGTGCCCTATCGCGGCTCGGCGCCGGGCCTGACCGACGTGATGAGCGGCCAGATCCAGGGCATGTTCGACAACGTCACGTCGTCGTTCGAGCTGGTACGCGCCGGCAAGCTGCGCGCGCTCGGCGTGACCACGCGCGAGCGCTCCGCGATCCTGCCCGACGTGCCGCCGATCGCAGACGTGCTGGCGGGCTATGAGACGAGCTCGTTCTACGGTGTCGGCGCGCCGCATGACACCTCGCGCGACATCGTCGATCTCCTGAACCGCGAGATCAACGCCGCGCTCGCCGATGCCACGATCGACCGCCGTGTGGCCGAGCTCGGCGCGGTGGCGCTGCATGGCGATGCCGCCGCGTTCGGCACGATGCTGGCGGGCGAAACCGAGCGCTGGCGCAAGGTCGTGGAGCTCTCCGGCCAGCGCAAGGAATAGCCTTAGCCGATCCCCTTCAGCACCAGCCGGTTGAGCCGTGCGGCGAAGCCCGCGGGATCGTCCGGCAGCTCGCCATCGAGAATCTGCGCCTGCTCGAGCAGCAGCAACGACAGATCGTCGGCCGCGCTGGCTTCGCCGCCGGCGCTGGCGATCGCCGCGACCAGCGGATGGCGCAGGTTGATCTCGAGAATCGGCCTACTGCGCTCTCCGCGGTTCTGCTGCGACAAGAGCCGCTCCAGCTCGCGATCGGGACCATGGCTGCCGGCGACGAGGCAGGACGCGCTGGTGGTGAGACGCGTCGAGGCGCGCACGTCGGAGACGCGGTCGCCCAGGCTTGCCTTGATCACCGCGATCGTTGCGGTCTCGTCGGCCGCGGGCTCGCTTTTTTCGGCCTTGTCGTCGACCAGCGGAACGAGGTCGAGGTCGAGATCGCCCTGGCTCAGCGACTTCAGCTTCTTGCCCTCGAATTCCAGCGGCACCGAGGTCCAGAACGCATCGACGGGATCGGTGAGCAGCAGCACCTCGATGCCGCGCGCAGCCGCCGCCTCGAGCCGGGGGTTCGACTTCAGCCGCTCGATGGAATCGCCGACCAGAAAATAGATCTCGGTCTGGTTGGGCTTGAAGTCCGCGACATATTGCTTGAGCGAGCGCTTCTCGCCTGTGGTCGTCGAGAAGCGCGACAGCGCGAGCAGTTTGTCGCGGCGCTCGAAGTCCTCGTAGATGCCTTCCTTGATCACGGGACCGAAGGCGTCCCAGATCTTGTTGAAGCTCTCCGCGTCCTTGTCAGCCAGCGTCTCCAGCTCGCCGATCACACGGCTTGCCACCGCCTTCCTGATCTGCACGAGCTGCGGGTTGTTCTGCAGCATCTCGCGCGAGATGTTGAGCGGCAGATCCTCGCTGTCGATGACGCCACGCATGAAGCGCAGATAGGCCGGCAGGAGATCGGCGTCGTCGGTGATGAACACCCGTCGCACATAGAGCTTGACCTTGCCCTTGCGCGCCGGCTCGAACAGGTCGAACGGTTTTGCCGAGGGCGCGAACAGCAGCACCGCGTAGGAATAGCGGCCCTCGGCGCGGTAATGCAGCGTCATCGCCGGCTCGTCGAAGGCATGCGCGATCGACTTGTAGGCTTTCGCATAGTCTTCCGGCGTCAGCTCGGATTTCGGGCGCTGCCACAGCGCGCTGGCCGAATTGATCTGGCGCGGCTCGCCCTCCTCCGGCACCAGCAGGATCGGAAACTGGATGTTGTCGGAATAGGCAGCGACGATGCGCTCGATCTCGTAGGCCTCGAGATATTTCTTGGCGTCCTCCTTCAGGTGGAGCACGATCTCGGTGCCGCGACCGACGCGTTTGGCGTCTTCCTCGCTTGCCGGAGCGACCTCGAAACCTTCACCGCCCGAGGACGACCAGGTCCACGCTTGATCGGAACCGGCGCGGCGGCTGATGACGGTGATCCTGTCCGCCACCATGAAGGCGGAGTAGAAGCCGACGCCGAACTGTCCGATCAGGCCGGAGCCGTCCTTGGCTTCCGCGAGCCGCGCCATGAAGGCCCTGGTGCCGGAGCGGGCGATGGTGCCGAGATTGTCGATCAGCTCCTGGCGGTCCATGCCGATGCCGGTGTCGGCGATGGTGAGCGTGCCCTGCTTCTTGTCCGGCCTGATCGTGATCTTCGGCGGCTCGCCGTCGGCGATCAGCTCGGGTTTTGCGATCGCCTCGTAGCGCAGCTTGTCGCAGGCATCCGAGGCGTTCGAGATCAGTTCACGCAGGAAAATCTCGGTCTCGGAATAGACCGAGTGCACCATCAGGTGCAGCAGCTGGGAAACCTCGGCCTGGAACGGCTGGGATTGGGGAGCGGTATCGACAGTCGTCATCGTTTGCTCAAGCGTCCTGAACAAGAAGATGAATGGGAAGACGTCGATATAACTCCCCTATTTCGTGGATCAAGCCTTCAGATGGCGATACTTGGAGACGGCAATACTTGGAGATGGCGATAATTGGCGGTCCGCCTCACGCCGGCTGCAATCCTTCCGTCCCTGGCCGCGCCTGGAAGGTGAAGGCCACCGCGACCGCTCCGAGCGCGACCCCGGTCGCTCCGATGTAGAGCCACATGTAGCTGTTGAAGGCATCGAAGATGCGGCCGCCGGCCCAGGGACCGAACGCCATGCCAAGCGAGGAGGCCATGGTCAGGGCCCCGAACACCGTGCCGATCACGCGCTGGCCGAAGGACTCGCGCGCCAGCACCGCATAGAGCGGCATCACCCCGCCATAGGCGAGGCCGAAGACCAGCGACAGCAGGTAGAAGCCGCTGAGCCTGTCGACGGCGAGATAGCCCGAGATCGCCACCGACTGCACCAGCAGGCCCGCGATCAAGACCGGCTTGGCGCCGAAGCGGTCGGCGAGCAGGCCGAACAACAGACGTCCGCCGAGGCCGGACAGCCCCTCGAGACTATAGATCGACACGGCCGCCATCGGCGCGATCCCGCAGCCGATTGCATAGCTCACCATGTGGAAGATCGGCCCGGAATGGGCACCGCAGCAGAGGAAGAAGGTGAGCGCGAGCACGACGAATTGCGGCGAGCGCAGCGCCTCGCGGACCGACGGTGATGGTTGCGCGGCGGGACCGGCCGACAAGGCGCCCCCGCCCGCCGGTGCAGGCGCGCGCCGCACCAGGAGCGCGGCGGGGATGAGCAGCACCCAGGCTGCGATGCCCACCACCATCATGGCGGATCGCCAGTCATAGGCCGAGATCAGCCAGCGCACGAAGGGCGAGACGGTCATCGGCGCCACCCCGATGCCGGCCGAGACCAGCGACACCGCGAGGCTGCGGCTGTCCTCGAACCAGTCCATCACGGCGGCGATCATCGGCGCGACGAAGGCGCCGGCGGCAAGGCCGACCACGACGCCATAGGTGAGCTGGAACTGCAAAAGCGAGGCCGCCCGGCTCGCCAGCACGAGGCCGAGCCCAAGGAGCGCGCTACCGGCCAGCACGACGATGCGAGCGCCGAAACGGTCGCTGGCCGCGCCCCAGCCGAAGCCTGCCACCCCCATGACCAGGAAATCGAGCGTCATGGCGCTCGATATGCCGGTGCGCGACCAGCCGGTATCGGCCGCCATCGGCTGCAGGAACACGGCAAGCGAGAACATGGCGCCGATGCCGACGCAGGTCATGAGGGCACCCACCGCGACGATCACCCAACGGTACGAGGATTTCATACCGGTCTCCCTTGGCTGCGACGCCTGGAAGACGAATGGCGGGCGCCAATCCCGACAGGGCTACCCGCCGAATTTCCGCCGCAGCATGGCGCCGAGAATGTTGGAATAATCGTCGGTCCAGAGCGCGCTCGAGGAATCCTGCGCAAGAGGCGTCCAGCTCGAGGCGACGCGGCCCACATCCGCGGGCGTGCGCGCCAGCATCACGATGCGCGCGTCGGTATGAAACTCCTTCATGAAGTCGCCGGCCGCGCTATCCTCCTTGAGGAACGCGACCAGCCCGAGCGACTGTGCGACATTGGCCAGAACAGGCGCCAGGTCGAGATGGCGGTTGGAGATGTGGGCGACGATCACGCCGTGCGGCGAGAGCTTTGTCAGGTAGCCGGCAAAGGCTTCGCGGGTGAGCAGATGGACCGGAATGGCGTCGGAGGAGAAAGCGTCCAGCGCGATCAGATCGAAGGGTTTTGTGGCGGCCGCCAGCGTGAGCCGCGCGTCACCGAGCACGGTCGCGGCGTCAGGCGCGCAGCGCGACAGGAACTCGAACCGCGCGGGGTTACGCGCGATGCGCACCACCTCGGGATCGATCTCGAAGAAGGTCCAGGCCTCGCCGCCGCGGCGGTGGCAGGCGAGCGCGCCAGCGCCGAGACCGATGACGGCGACCCGATCGAAGCCGCCATGCGCCGCGCGGGCCGCCGTGATCGCCTCGGCGAACGGGCCGAAGGGATAGTAATAGGTCAGCGCCTCCGGCAGGCCTGCGACAGGCGTGCCGTCATTGGCGCGCAGTCGCTCCGCGCCGTGCAGCGTGTTGCCGTGATAGAGCAGCCGCGCCCGGCCGTCCGCCGTCTCCACCACCTTGTGCACGCCGAAGAAGCTGCGTGCGATTTCGACCGGGGCAAGGCCCGGCCGCCAGCAGGTGGTGATGGTGAAGCTCAGCATCGCGAGCCCGACGAAGCGAAGCGGTCGGTCCCGCTGGAACAGCATGATGCCGGCAAGCAGGATCAGCCCGGCCTGGAACGGCAATTCGGACGACGCCGGCAGCTCGATATGTGCGAAGCGCGAGATCAATAGCAGGGCGGCGCCGAGCGACAGCCAGAAGGCGGCTTCGATAACGACGCTCCGGCGCTCGCCTGCGGCAAGCCCGGGCAGCGCCAGCAGCGCCAGCACGATCAGGATCGGATACTCGTAATTGCCGGCGAAGAGATGCGGCGCCAGCAGGCCCGCGAATGCGCCGCCGAGGACGCCGCCAAACGAGGTACAGAGAAAGAATTCGGTGAGCCGCGCCGGCTGCGGCCGCCGCGCATAGAGCTCGCCATGGCAGAGCAGCGTCAGCACCACGAACACCGCCAGATTGAGCAGGATCGCCGCCGCCCAGAACACCTTGGCCGACGACATCGAACTCACCACCAGCGGCGTGACCGCGAACGGCACCAGCCAGACGACGACGCCATGGGGGATCCACGGGCGCTCCCGGAACACGGCGACGAAGGTGAGGAGGTAGAGCGCAAGCGGGATGACCCAGAGGAATGGCGCGGCGGCGACGTCGGTGGTCAGATGCGAGGTGACCGCGATCACGAGACCGGAGGGCACGGCCGAAAGCGCGACCCAGCGCGCCCGCTCGGCGAGGCTTGGCGCGGGCACCGGCGCCGCGTCCGCGTGGCGTGCCGGCGCAGGCGCATCGCGGCCGAGCCGCAGCGCCACCATGACCATCAGCAGGGCGAGCGCCGCAAAGCCGATCGACCAGGCCGCAGTCTGCGTGTGCAGGCTGAGCAATGGCTCGATCACCGCCGGATAGGCGAACAGCGCCGCGAACGAGCCGAGATTGGAGGCGGCATACAGCACATAGGGATTGCCGGCCTGGCGGTGCCGGCTCGCCGCAAACCAGCTCTGCAGCAGCGGCGCGCTGGCCGACAGCGTGAAGAAGGGCAGCCCGATCGACACGGCAAACAGGCCGAACAGCCAGAGCGCGGCGGCCTCAGTGGGCGGCGCGCCCCAATCCGGCGCGATCGCGATCGGCAGCGCCAGCGTGGTGACCGCGATCAGCGCGACATGCACCACCGCCGCGCGGCGCGGCGGCAGCAGGGCCGAGAGCCAATGCGCATAGGCGTAGCCGGCGAGCAGCATGGTCTGGAAGAACACCATCGCGACCGACCACACCGCCGGCGCGCCGCCGAGCTTCGGCAGCACCATCTTGGCGAACATCGGCTGGATCGAGAACAACAGCAGCGCGGACGCGAACAGCGTCGCAGCATAGAGCAACGGCGTCAGGCGCGCATCGGCCGCCGTTTCCCTGATGTCAGGCAAGAGCCGTTGCGGAACGTCCTGGAGCAGCGACATCGATCAATCCGTTAACGATCGCTGCACGGTATCCCCGTGCAACTAAGCGACCCTTAACGGAATCGTCGACAAAGCCTGCCTTCTAGCGATGCGCGCCGCTCATCGCGCGGAATCGTCGGAAATGGCGGCCAGGTAGCGCACCACGGACGCGTCGAACGCGGCCTTCGCCCCGCTTTCGATGTTGCGCCCCCACCAGGCGCCGTAAATGCGGTCAAAGGCGAGCTGCGCCACGCTGGAGGCGATCCGCCTCACGGCCGCGGCGTTGAGCGGGATATAGTTCGGATAGCTGTACATGAAGCTCACCGAGCGGCGATCCATCGCCACCATGGCGATATCGCCGGCAAACAGGGCACCGCGCCCATTCGCGCCCCTGCGCCAGTGCAGCATGGTGGCGCCGGCGAAATGGCCGCCGCTGCGCACCAGGCTGATATCGTCGGAAATCGCAAAATTGTCGCCCGTCCACGGCACGATCGCGCGGTGCGGGCGGGTGACGAAGGCGCGATCGTCGCCGTGCAGATAGACCGGCGCGTCGCCGAACGCCGCGCTCCAGTCGGCGACCGCACCATAGTAGTGCGGATGCGAGATCGCGATCGCCTTCAGGCCGCCGAGCGAGCGGACATGGTCGATGCCCTCCCGCGTCGCGAGCGGCACGCAGTCCCACATCACGCAGCCATCCGCCTCGCGCAGCAGCAGCGCACGCTGGCCGATCGCAAAACTCGGGGTGAGCGCGATACCGGGAACGCCGAGATCGTCGCGGCATTCGAGCTTGTGCGTTTGCGCCAGCGCCTCGCGCGTCAAAAAGCGCTGGCCCTTCCAGTTCACGAACTGCCGCTCGTCCTCACAGATCGGACAGGTATGCGGCGGTGCGGCGCTGTCAGGAAACTGGGCGCCACATTGTTCGCAGGTCCATGACGGCATGAGCAACTCCACTGCAAAGCCCGCTTTTACCATGCCCCGGCGCACAGGCTGAGCGATACGGCAATTTCTGCGCGCTCGACGCAACGCGCGCCTGCAGAGATTGCAGAAATTACATGTGCCGCGCGCCCTGACGCGCATGCACCGCGCGTTAACGAATCGATTCGCGATCGACCGCCGCGCCGCACTCTTTTGTGATCCTGTTTGTGAAATCGCGCAACTCAGCCGCGAGGCGCGTGAAAAACTAATTGGCGGTTGTCGCTTGAGGCCGCGCGCCCCCACTTCGCTGTACCGCCGCTTCAATTTGCCCTCCGAACCGTCCCAATTTCGACCCTGATTCGGGCGACGATTCCTTCATCGACTTGGCTGGGGTTTGTTTTTGTTTGTTGCTGCCAGGGGGTATCCGTCATGGTTCACGCGTATCGACCGGCAATCCGGAATGAAGATGGCGTTCCGTTGCCGATGTGTGAGGACGACACCGGGTTCGACGCAGATGTCGACAACCAGATGGTGTCGCTGCTCGAGGAAAATGCCAGGTTGCGGGCGCTGGTAGTCCAGCTTTCCGACCTGGTCTTGAAGAAAGTGCTCGAGGGGAAGTAGCTGGCTTGCGCAGCGCCTCGACACGCCGTCGACAGGTTTCTTTAATCAATTACACCGCGGGCATCGCGCCTTGTCGGCGCGACGCCGCCTGACGATTGACGTTAGAGCATTTTCCACGACCTATAGTTTCGAACCGCCGTCGACGCGGACGCTGTCGCCGTTGATCCATCGCGCTTGGTCGGAGCCGAGGAAGGCTACGACGTCGCCGATATCGTCGGGCTGCGCGATCCGTTTCAGGGCCTGCATGCCGAGTGCGAAGTCGCGCCCAGCGTCGGTCCTGGCGAAACTCGACATGTCGGTCTCGACCACGCCCGGCGCCACCGCGTTGACGCGGATGCCGCGCTCGCCGAGCGCTGCGGCAAGGTGCCTGACCAGCGTATCGATCGCGCCCTTGGTCGCCGCATAGGCCGAGAGATGGCCGACCGAGGCGTGGGCGGCGAGCGAGGACACCAGCACGATGCTGGAGCCGCTCTTGAGGATCGGCAACAATTGCTGGACCAGGAAGAACGGCGCGCGGACGTTGACCGCGAACAGGTCGTCGAAATCGGCGAGCGTGGTCTCCTCGATAATCCCGGGCCTCGATATGCCGGCGTTGGACACCAGGATGTCCAGACGCTCGCCGACGATGGCGCGGACTTCCTTCGCGAGCGCATGCGGTCCTTCCGGCGCAGCCAGATCGGCCGCGATCGCCTGCGCCCGTCCGCCGCTGTTGCGGATTTCCGTCACCACCGCCTCGGCCTCCGCGCGGCCACGGCCGTAATGAACCAGAACCTGCGCGCCGAGCCGTGCCAGCGCCAGCGCGCTGGCGCGGCCGATGCCGCGCGACGCGCCGGTGACGAGAGCGGTCTTGCCAGAGAGATTGGTCATGATGAGCCTCCATGAAGCATGGCCCATGCCATGCTGATGGCGTATGATCTAGGTCAGCCTTGAATAGGCTAAAAAGACTTTGTAGGATTGCTTCCATGCCTAGTGGGCATGGAATGGGCCATGGAACTGCGCCATCTCAGATATTTCGTGGCGGTGGCCGAGGAGGGCAGCCTGACGGTTGCCGCCGAACGGCGGCTGCACACCTCGCAGCCCTCGCTGAGCCGGCAGATCCGCGATCTCGAATACGAGGTCGGCGCGCCCCTGCTGACGCGCAGCGTGCATGGCGTCGAACTCACGCTCGCGGGAAAGGCCTTTCTCGATCATGCGCGGCTGGCGCTGTCGCAGGTCGAGGCGGCGCGCGAAGCGGCCCGGCGCGCGGCGCGGCCGGAGAAACCCGCTTTCGGGCTCGGCTTCCTGACCGGCCAGGAAATGGACTGGCTGCCTGAAGCCATGCATGTGCTGCGCGACCAGTTGCCCACGGTCGACGTCACCGTGACGAGCGAATATTCGCCCGCTCTGGCCGAGGCGCTCATGCGCGGCCGGCTCGACCTTGCCTTCATGCGGCGCGAGCTTGACGCCACCGATCTCGTGTTCCGCACCGTGACGAAGGAGCCGCTCCTCGTCGTGCTGCCGAGCGACCACCGCCTCGCCGCGGGTGAGAATGTCGAGTTGCAGGCGATCGCAGGCGAACCCTTCATCAACGTGTCGGACACCGCTCCGGCGCTCCACGTCGTCATCGACGACTATATCCGCAAGTCGGGCCTTTCGATTACGAACGCGCACCAGGCCGACAACCTCGCGATGGCGATCTCGCTGGTCGCTTCCACCCGCGGCTTTGCGCTGATGCCGCGCTACGCGCTGAACTTCCTGCCCTGGTCGGTGGTCGGCCGCCCGGTGAAGGGCACGCCGCCCACCATCGACCTCGTCGTCGGCTATCACAAGGCGAACACCTCGCCGACGCTTGGGCTGTTCCTGTCGAAGCTCGATACGCTGATCGGCCGCGTGGCGAATCGCTCGCGGTGAGCGGTCCCTTTCGCGTGCGGTCTCAGCCGGCGAGCTTGGCGAAATCCGGTGGCCGCTTCTCGGCAAAGGCGGTGAACGCCTCGCGCGCTTCGGCCGTCTTCAACCGCTCCGCAAAGCAGGCGCTTTCGGCCGCGATCTGCGCCGTCAGCACCGCCGGATCACGCATCAGCCGCTTCATGGCGGAGAGCGAGCCTGCGGGCTGTTTCGCAAGGCGCGCGGCGACCGCGGCCGCTTCCGCATGCAGCCTGTCCCGCGGCACCACGCGATTGGCGAGCCCGAGACCGTGCGCCGTTTTCGCGTCGAGCGGCTCTCCGAAGGCAAACATCTCATAGGCTCGCGCATAGCCGAGCCGCATCGGCATCAGGATCGTCGAGGCGGCTTCCGGCACCAGCGCCAGGTTGATGAACGGCGTCGACAGCAGCGCATCGTCCGCCAGCAGCACAATGTCGCTATGCAGCAGCATCGTGGTGCCGACGCCGACCGCGCGCCCCTGCACCGCCGCGACCAGCGGCCGGCTGGCGCGCGCCAGCGCATCGAGGAACCGCGCGACATGGCGCTCGCCCTTGAAGGCGCCGGTCGCGATCGCAGCGAAATCGCCGACGTCGTTGCCGGAGGTGAACATGTCGCCCTCGCCGCGGATCACGATGACGCGGGCGGCGGGATCAGTCTCGGCGGCGACCATTGCGTCGGCCAGCGCGCCGTACATGGCGTTGGTCAACGCGTTCTTCTTGTCGGGCCGCGCCAGCATGAGGGTAAGGATATTGTCCTTGCGTTCGATCTTGACGTGCTCGGTCATGCGTCTTCTCCTT
This sequence comes from Bradyrhizobium sp. NP1, assembly GCF_030378205.1. Lineage (NCBI taxonomy): Bacteria > Pseudomonadati > Pseudomonadota > Alphaproteobacteria > Hyphomicrobiales > Nitrobacteraceae > Bradyrhizobium > Bradyrhizobium sp. NP1. Next base: position 1,322,545 of record NZ_CP127385.1, on the reverse strand, counting down.
TCGGGAATTTCTCCTGGAAACTGGTCAGCCAGCGCGCGACGATCGCGATCTCGGCGTCGCTGAAACCCTCGGCCAGCCTTGCGTTCAATTCGGCTGCGTTGACCTTGGCGCGTGCCAGCGCGCGGCGTCCCGACGGTGTGAGCCAGAGCCGCGCGGCGCGTCCGTCGGCGGGATCGGCGCGCCTTTCGATCAGCTCCGCCTCCACCATGCGCTCAGCAAGCCCGCTGATCCCGGGCATGCCGAGATCGAGCGCAGCGCCAGCTTCGCCCATCAGCGCACCGTCGTTTCGACCCAGCACGAACAACAGGCCCGCCTGCGCCGCCGTCACGCTCGAGGGCGCCCGCGTGGCAAGAAAGCGCTGCAGCCGGCGCTGCGCCACGTTGAGCAGGAAGATCAGCCGGTGGTCGGCCGCCGGCCTCGAGTTAGTTCGCATGCGAAGTATTTAGCCGATAATGATGCCCCTGTCACGCGCAAAAGTGGCGACAGGCCTGGCCGGGATCGACGAACAGCGCCGCCCATCCGCGCGGGCGAGCGGCGCTCAGAGATATTTCGCGATCAGCTTGAATTCCTTCAGCGGAGCCCGGCCGGCGCTGCCCGCCGCCTTCAATGGCGGCTCGATGCATTGCGCAATGTGGTCGTGGATCAGGGCCTTCTTCGCATTGTCGATGGCGCTTTCGACCGCCTGGAGCTGCTGGGCGATCTGCACGCAGGGGCGGCCCTGTTCGAGCATCTCGATGATGGTCTGAAGGTGGCCGTCGGCGCGCTTCAAACGCCTGATGATGGCGGGGTGGTTCTCGTGCGGCAAGCTGTCCTCCTATCCCGCCGGCAGGATACCAGCGATCCCCCCGGGTGGATAGCGCCGCCCGCCCGACGCCGAACCTGCTCGCGGCGCGCATGACGGCTCATCAGACCGGCCGGCGCTGCGCTCGCGCGCGGCCTATTCCCGCCTGAACACATCCTTGCTGGCCCGCACCTCCTGCAGGATGTGATCGATCGCCGCGCGGACACGGGCGACATCCTTCAGATCGGCATGCGTGACGATCCAGTAGGTCCTGTCAAATCGAACGTCCGGCAGCACGAGCTGCAACTGCGGATCGCGGTGGGCGGCGTAGTCGTGCAGGATGCCGATCCCGGCGCCGCTGCGGACCGCCTCGAGCTGGCCGACCGCGGTCGAGCATTCCAGCCGGCTGAAGGACGGCCCGTAGAGCTCGGGCATGAAGGTGAGCTGATCGGCGAAGATCAGATCGGGCACATAGGTGATCAGGCAATGCCGCGACAGCTCGTCGGTCGTGGCCGGCACTCCATGCCGCTCGAGATAGTGCCGCGAGGCATAGAAATGCAGCGAATAATCGACGAGCTTGCGCGCCACCAGCCGCCCCTCCGCCGGCCGCTCGATGGTGACGGCAAGGTCGGCCTCGCGCCGGGACAGCGAGAAGCTGCGCGTGATCGGCACGAGCTGGATCGTCAATCCGGGATGGCGGGCCTTCAGCGCACCGAGCCGCGGGCAAAGAAACAGCGTGCCGAAGCCGTCGGGCGCGGCGATCCGCACCGCGCCGCCGACCTCGACGCCGGAGCGGGAGAGATCGCCATGCACCTGCAGGATCTGCGATTCGAGCTCTTCCGCCGTCTGCAGGAAGCGCTCGCCCGCCGGCGTCAGCACGCAACCGGTCCGCTGCCGGTCGAACAGCCGCGCGTTCAGCGACTTCTCGAGCGCCGTGATCCGGCGGCCGACGGTCGCCGTGTCGACCCCCATCCGTGCGGCAGCCGCGGAAAACTGTTCGGCACGAGCGACGCTCAGGAAGAAGCGGATATTGTCCCAGTCCATTTCACGCGATCATAGGCGGGCGCGCAGCAGCAGGTAAAGGCCCTGCCTTACGGCCGATTGCGGGCGGGCTTGCGCATTCCTTCGCGGATTGTCAAGGAGCCCCCGGACATCGCGAGAGGACGCAATGAATGCCTGCGTGCTGGCCGCACCACGTCCTCGCATGCGGCAAGCAAGCAGCACGCGAGGAAACAGCGCGGCATCAGCGCGCGATTCCGGCGTCGGTCCTGGCAAGCGATCCGACGTCTGCATCTGTCGCAGCTTCGAACGGGCATCCGTGCTGAAACACGAAGCGCCTTGCTCGTGATATGCCGACCAGGCCGGGCACTTGCGTCAGCCCCGCTGCCATATTCAATTTGGCACACAACCTGTGCGCTCATGGGTCGCTTCCCAATTGTTGCGAAAGAAACTAGTGTTCGGGACACGAAGTTCGCATCATTACGCGGCGGGTTTTGCGACCTTCTGGTCCGAAAGGACGCCCAGCAAATTTGTGATTCCCGTGTGGTTTTGGTTCGGAAGTTCGCTTGGCGAACTTGCGTCACAACCGAAGAGAACGTCCGAACCACCACGCCGGTCTGCCGCCGTTTCAGAAATCCAAACTTGGAGCGTGTATTCGATATTGTTTTGAGGAGCATCAAAATGCCAGCCAACGGAAAGCTGAAGAGAGCAATCACGCTTGGTGGTGGCGGACCGGCAGCCGGTCTGCACATCGGGGTCCTCGAGGCTCTTGCCGAACATCCCGAGATAGAGTTTGACGTTTGGGCCTTGTCCTGCATCGGCGCCTGGGTCGGCATCGTTCACAATCAGATCGATCCGGAAAAATTCAAGACCGCAAGGGAAAGAGCCGAACAGACCGCGCAGTTCTTCCGGAATGGCGTATTCCGCGACGATGAGAGCTACGAACGCTTCCCGATCAATACCGTGTTCGGACCGGATTGGGGCAGTGTGCGGAAGGCAATGAGCAGGTTCGTCAGGGACCCCAACAACTACAACGATTTCATATGGGACCCCTACAAGATCTTCGACAGTTTCCAGGACTCGCTTTCGATTCTGTTCGATCAGCTTCCCGACAAGGAGGACAAGAAGAAATTCCAGAAACTGGACGAGGGAGACATCAACAAATGGATCCTGAACCAGGTGATGGCGCCCAATCCCGTCGTCCGCTATCTGACCTCGATGATGTATCTCTCCCATCTCACCGGCCTTTCCAGGATCAACTATCCGGACAGCCAGTTCATGAAGAGCATCGATTTCGAGGCGCTCAAGGACAAGAAGAGGCCGACCATCTTTCACAACGCCTGGAATCTGGACGAGCAGAAGCTCGCCCTGTTCTGCAACCGCTCGATGAAGGACGAGGACTATGTCGGCGGCATCAACGCATCCACCCTGTGCGCCTGTTCGGCCCTGCCGTTCATCGAGGAAACCGTGGAGATGAACGGCAAGACATATTGCGAAGGCGCGCTGGTTGATACCGTCAACTTCCAGAGCCTGCTTGAGGAACATGCCGATCTCGACGAGATCTGGATCAGCCGGATCGTGGATACCAAGCAGATCCGCAAGCCCAAGAACCTGCACGACTCGCTGGCAAATCTCTGCCAGCTGTTCGCAGCGAGCGTCGGCGAAGACGACGTCAAGCTGTTCAAATACCACGTGAAGTGCGACGAGCCTCGCAAATGGACAGGCACCGTCGTCGAGATTCATGTGCCGGCGCAGATCAATTTCAAATGGAATCACAGCAACCTCGACCACGGGCGTGCCTTGGGCAAGGCCGCGGCGCGGGAAGCGATCGCGGCGTATGAAAAAGCCGGCCCGAAGAAGGCGGAAGAGATTCGCGCGGAGACCGGAAGAGCGCGGTTCATCAACGAAAATCCGGCAAAGGAACGAAAAGCACGGGCGAAGCTGGAAGCGATTCTGGCGCACGAAGGCATAGACAGGGAGCTGCTGCGGGAGGCAATTCACAAGGCCAAGCCCCGACTCAATCAGGAGCTGTTGTCGCAAAAGATGAGCTGGTGGGTCGATGCCAAGGGCAATCAGGTCCAGCCGAACGACAACGGCGAACTTCCGGACGGCGCGCTTCCCTATGCGGTGTTTGCGGCACGCAATCCGAAGGTAAGGGAGTTCTATGGCGAGCTTAACCCGGCCCCTGATCTGAGCCAGCTCTAGTGGAGCGGATTTGACGTTCGCTACCCATCTGCCGCGATCTTTTATGCGAACGTCAAATCCAAAGCTCCACTAGAACAAATAATTTGCTAGTGGTCCTTTGATTCTAACATTCGCAAAAGTGCCTCCCAAAGCGGGGAGCGAATGTTAGAATCGGACCACTAGGCAAGCGGATTTGACGTTCGCTACCCATTTGCCGCGATTCTGACATTCGCAAACGTGCCTCCCGGATGGGATGCGAATGTTGGAATCGGACCACCAGTCATTCAGCGCAGCCGGTCGAGCAGGGCCTTTGCCTGCCTGACGTCCTGCGTCTCGAGGCCCTCGGAGAACCAGCCGTGGATGGGCGCAAGCAGGTTCAGCGCATCCTGGCGCCTGCCCTGGTCCAGCCACAGCGCGGCAAGGTCCGTTGCCGCCCGAAGCTCGAGAGCCTTGGCCTGCTGGCTTCGTGCCACAACCAGGGCCTTGTTGAGCAACTGGCCGGCATCCTCCGGCAAACCGCGCAGGGTCAGCGTGCGCGCCTTCAACCGATACAGCTCGGCCTCGAAGATCCGTTCGCTGTTGCGGCTGGTGGTAACAAACCCCTGCTCGATCAAGGCGAGCGCCGCTTCGTACTCCCCGCAAAGAAGCAGCGCCGGGCACAGCAGTACGTCGAGCGCCGTGATCCCGAGCTGGTAGCCCGCGCCACGATACTCGTCCATGGCGGTCCGGATCTCCGCGACGGCGCGGGACGACGAGTCGAGCAACGTCGCGCATATGCCACGGACCGCCTGCGCCAATCCATGCCACTGCCGGAAGCCGTGCTCCTCCGACAGGGCGCGGCAGCGTTCCGCATAGCCCTGCGCGCGCGGTATCTCGCCGCGCAGCGCGTGAAGAACGGAGGCATAGTAGCAGGCATAGGCCTGCGAATGCGGATGACCGATGGCGTCGGCCCGCTGGATGGCGGCATCCATCCGCGCGATTGCCGCATCGAAATGGCCGAGCAGCCAGAGAACCCATGACATCAGCGCAAGGTCGGCGACGCCGGCATCCTGACCGGCCGCACGCGCAGCCAGCCGGTCTTCCTCGGAGCTCGCCTCGAACTCTGCGACCGCGCGCTCAATGGCTTCGCGGGCATCGATGAGCCGCCCCATGAACAGGCGGATCATGGCCTGCCCGCGGGTCGCATTGATCAACGCCGGCCGGTCGCCGCGCGTTTCGGCAAGATGAAGCAGGGCTGCGATGGTTTCCTGGGCGACCGGCAACTCGCCCCGGACGACGCTCGCGGTGGTCAGCCAGAACATGATCTGCAGCTGCTCGGGCGGGTCTCCGAGGCGCTCGCACAGCTCGCGCGCACGCGCGAAGGTCGCCACCGCCTTGTTGGAAGCCGGCCCCTGGGTGGCGATCAGGCAGGGTCCCAGCGCGAACTGAAAATCGAGCTCCATCCTGTCCTTGCGGGCGCCGGCTGGCAGGTGGGCTATGGCCTCGATGCCACGCTCGAGGTCGGCGATGGCTTCGAGGTTGGCCGAGCGCATGGTGGCCTTCCTGCCGGCCTGCAGCCAGTATCCTGCCGCCCTCTCGAACAGCCCCGCCTCGGAAAGATGATGCGCGACCGTTTCGGGTTGCGCCTCCACGATCTCCGGAAAGCGGTGCTCGAAGGCCTCCGCAATCATGGCATGCAGCCCTGCGCGCCGGCTCTTCAGAAGGCCCGAATAGGCAGCGTCCCGCACCAGCACATGCTTGAACGTGTAGACCGCCCGGGGGATCTCGCCCCGGCAAAATATCAGCTCGGACCGGACCAGCTGGGCAAGCGCCTCCTGAAGCCTCTCACCGGGCAGTCCGGCGACGATGCTCAACAGCTCGTAGGAGAACTCGCGCCCCACCACCGCGCCGATCTGGGCCACCTCCCTGACCGGAGCCAGCCGATCCAGCCGCGCCACCAGCGATGCATGCAGCGTCGTCGGTATCGCCATCGGCGGCAGCGGCCGGTTGAGGATGTACTGACCGTTGTGCTCCTGCAACAAGCCGGTTTCGAGCACCGTCTTTGTCAGTTCCTCGACGAAAAGCGGCACACCGTCGGTACGGGCGAGGATCTGGTCCATGACCTCCGCGGGGAGCGTCTTGCCGGCCGTCACGCGCTCCACCAGCGCTGCGCCGTTGCGCCGGTTCAGGCGCGTGAGCGAGACCGTCGTGACATGCGCATGGCCCGGCCAGGGCGGCATGAATTCCGGGCGCGCGGTGATCAGCACCAGCGCGCGAAGCTGTGGCACCCTTTCCAGGGTCATCGTGAGCAGCTCGAGCGACGTCGGATCCGCCCAGTGAGCGTCCTCGAAGGCGATGAAGACCGGCTGTCGCGCAGCAAGCACATTGAGCTGCTGCAAAAGCGCCGTCAGCGTCAGCTCCTTGCGCTTTTGCGGGCTCAGCTCCGGCAATTGGTAGCGGCTGCCGGTAGGGAGCGACAAAAGGCTCGCCAGAGGGGGCACGATCTGGTCCGCGGCAGCGCCGGATTGCACCAGCATCGACTCGAGCTTGGCGAACTTCACGTCCAGCAGGTCGGTTCGCTCGAACCGCGCAACCCGTTCGAGCTGCCGGATGAACGGGTAGAGCGCACTGTTCGTGTGGTGCGCCGAGCAGAAAAGGCGAACCGTGACGTGGGGCTCGGTTTCCTTGAGCCGCTCTTCGAGCGCGAGCATGATGTGCGACTTTCCGATGCCCGGCTCGCCCGTCAACACCACGGCGCTGCCCTCGCCGCGGGTCGCCTTCTGCCAGCGGCGCAGCAGCAGGTCGATCTCCTCGTCGCGCCCGATCGGGGGCGTCAATCGGGCCTTGTGCAGCGCCTTGAAGCGGCTCTCCACCCCGCTCGTCCCCAGCACCTCCCAGGCCGGCAACGGTTCCGCCCATCCCTTGAGCATGGCCGGGCCGACATTGCGGTACTCGAAATGGCCTTCGGTCAGCCGGCGCGTGGCCTCGCAGATCAGAACCGTGCCGGGCATGGCGAGCGTCTGCAGGCGCGCGGCCAGGTTCGGCGTCTCGCCGATCACCTCCTGCTCCTTGGCAGCGCCATCGCCGGTCACGTCGCCGACCACCACCATCCCGGTTGCGATGCCGACGCGAACCTGGAGCGCCGTGCCGATATCCGTCTTCAGGTTGGCGACGACCTCCACCAGCGAGAGCCCCGCGCGGATCGCCTGCTCGGCGTCATCCTCGTGGGCCCGCGGAAAGCCGAAATAGGCGAGAACGCCGTCGCCCATGTAGCGAGCGATGACGCCCTCGGTCTTGGTGATGACGTCGGCGATGCAGGCGTGGTAAGCGTTGATGACCGCGCGCAAGTCCTCGGGATCGAGCCGCACGGAAAGCGCCGACGAGCCGACCAGATCGCAGAACATGACCGTGAGTTGACGGCGCTCGGCGCCCTCCCGCGGAGCCGGCTTACCCGCCATCTGGGCCGCTGGACGGATGTCTCCGCGAAGCTCGGCGATCGCGCGCAGCATCTTGCGCCGGTGTCCCAGCAAGACGCCAAGGTCCTTCAGGTCCTGCTCGGTAAGATCGCTCAGGACCGAGAGGTCGATGGCGTTCTCGGCGAAACGCTCCGCGTACTCGCTCAAACCGATCGATGCCAGCCATTCCGCAGCGGTTGTCATGGCAGAACCTGTGGCTTCTGCCGTGACCATATCACGTTTGCAGGACATGCGAAGGGGGCGTCTGGTCGCGGGGCGTCTCCCGGGGAGCGCATGAAGAAAGCCCGCACGAGGCGGGCTTTCCAGTCGTCATCCATGCCCTCGCTTTCGACGGCGAGACGACGATGTTCGGCGTTACCTGCGAATGAAGGAGGCGACCGCAGCACTCAGCGCCGCGCAGACCGCGACCACCACGAACACCAGCGACGTGTCATGTTGAGTGTCCATGAAGTGGCCGATCAGCGGCTCGCCAAGTCCCGCGAACAGATAGGCGCAGAAGTTCATCACGCCGGTCGCGGTCCCCGCCCGCTTGTGCCCGACCAGATCGGGACACAACGCCCAGAACGAGGATTGCGGGCCATAGACGAAGAAGCCGCACAGGAAGAGAACCACCATCCCGAGATAAACGCTGCTGGTCGGGATCGTGTACATGTAGAGCGAGGTGATCGCCGCCAGCACCATGTAGAGCACGATGGCGGTGTAGCGGCGCGAGTTGAAGAACCTGTCCGACACCCAGCCGTTGCTGAAGGCGCCGAACGCCATGCCGACGGGGAGCGCGATGCTGATCCAGCGCGGATCGATCGCGGCGGCCGCGTCCGCCTTGGCCCAGTTTGCGCCAAGGAAATGCACGGGCACCCAGACCAGCAGTCCGTAGCGTGCGGCGTTCTGGAAGCCGATGGCGAGGCCGGCGACCAGAAGACGCCAGTTCGCGAGCACGGCCTTGTAGCGGGCAAACGAGCTTTCGCCATCGCTCGCGGCATCGGCCGCCTTGTCCGCGTCATCGGCATCGTCGTGTGGTGAGACAAAGCCCATGTCCTCGGGCCGTTCGCGCGCGACCAGGTAGAACGCGATGCCGCCGAGCAGGAGCAGCACGACCGGCAGACGGAAGATCCAGCGCCAGTCGAGCTGGAAATAGCCGACCACGATCAGCGAGGTCAGGAACGAGAGCACCGAGGCAAGGCCTGCTGCAAAGGTGTAGAGCCCGTAGACCGTGCCGCGCTCATGCCTGCCCCACCAGTTCGAGAGCAGGCGGCTGCCCGGCGCCCAGCCCATCGACTGGAAATAGCCGTTGATGCCCCAGAACACCGAGAGGCTGACGATGCCGGTGGAGAGGCTGGTCGCCCAGTTCATGATGAAGGACAGGATCGCGCCCGCGCTCATCACGCGGCGGCCGCCGAACTTGTCGCCGAGATTGCCGTTGATCGCCTGGCCGATCGCGTAGCACCATAACAGCGCCGCGCTCGCCCAGCCGAGCGCCGCCTTGCTGACGCCGAACTCGGCCTGGATGCCCGGAATGGCAAAGCCGAAAGTCTGCCGTCCCGTGTAGAAGAACAGATAGCAGAACATCGCCGCCAGCAGCATGCGCCACTGCGCGCGGCGAAACGACGTCGCCAGCTCCGGATTTTGCATGCCCACCGAGCCCGCGCTTGTCGGGCTGAACGTTATCGACATCTGAAAGCCTCCCACCCTTTTTGCGTTTCCAGTCCCGTTGTCGCTTCCGCACGCTTTCGTTGAGATCGGCTGGTGCGGTTAGAAGCTGTACGAATACCCGGCGGGCGCGTCAGGCCGGCCACGGCAGCGAATAGGTCTTCACATTGGTGAAGCTCTTCATCGCCTCGAGAACGCCCTCCTTGTAACCAAGGCCGGAATCCTTGATCCCGCCGAACGGCGACATCTCGATGCGATAGCCCGGCACTTCCCAGACATTGACCGTTCCGACGTCGAGCTCGTTGACGAAGCGCGTGATGTAATCGAGCCGGTTGGTGCAGACGCCGGACGACAGGCCGAACGCGGTCGAATTGGAGATCCGGATGACGCTTTCGATGTCGTTGGGCACCCGGATGATCGGGATCACAGGACCGAACGTCTCCTGCATCACGAGCTCACAAGTGTAGGGGACGCGATCGACCACCGTCGGCGGATAGAGCGCGCCCTTGCGGCCGTCGCCGTGCAGAAGCTGCGCGCCGTTGGCGACCGCGTCGTTCACCCGGCGCTCGAACTCCATCGCGGCCTTCTCATGGATGACGGTGCCGACGTCGACGCCCGGGTCCATCGGATCACCGCACTTCAAGATACGGGCCTTCTTGAGCACGAGCGCGGCGAAATCGTCGGCGACCGCCTCGACGCAGAGGATGCGCTTGACCGCGGTGCAGCGCTGGCCGGAATTCTTCGTGGCCCCGGTGACCGCGAGCTCGGCTGCCTTCTCCAGATCGGCATCTTCCATCACGATCAGCGGATCATTGCCGCCAAGCTCCAGCACGAGGCGCTTGTAGCCGGCTTTCGCCGCGATGTGCTTGCCGACCCGCACCGAGCCGGTGAAGGTGATCAGATCCGCATCCGGATCGGTGATCATCGCGTCACCCATGGAATTGGGATTGCCGGTCACGACCGAGAGCATTTCCACCGGCAGCCCCGCTTCGTAGAGCACGTCGGCGAGCGCCAGCGCCGTGAGCGGGGTCAGCTCGGTCGGCTTCAGCACGATGCGGTTGTTGGTGGCGATCGCGGGCGCGATCTTGTGGCTCACCATGTTGAGCGGATGGTTGAACGGCGTGATTGCCGAGATCGCGCCGAGCAGCGGCGTGCGCGTGGTGAATATCTTGCGCGCCTTGCCCTGCGGGCTGATGTCGCAGGAGAAGACCTCGCTGTCGTCCATGATCGCGAGCTGGCCCGCGAACGAATAGACGTCGTAGGCGCGGCCGGCTTCATAAAGCGAGTCCTTCCAGCACAGGCCGGACTCCGCGGTGATCAGCCGGGCAAACTCCTCCTTGCGGCCGGCCAGGATCTCGGCGGTGCGCAGCAGGATCTTCTGCCGCTCGTAGCGGGAGAGTTTTGGCTTGAACGCTTTCGCCTTCTCAAACGCACTGCGCACATGTTCCGGGCGTGCGGCCGGCACGGTGCCGATCACCTTGTTGGTAAACGGATTGAATACCTCCACGCGTTCGTCGGTATCGACCAGCGCACCCGCAATGCGCATCTGCTCGTGGCGAACGGCCTGGGCTTGAATGTTCATCGCGCGAATCCTCCGATGCCCCGGACTATTGGATGCGGTTGAGCGCGACGTCGAAGACGTCGAAGTTGCGCAAGCTGTGCCCCGATGGCAGCGCGATCCGGCGATTGGCGATCATCGGCACCCGCTCCTCGGTCAACCCGCCATGCGAGCGCAATGGCTCGGTCAGGCCGGACAGGTCGTGGCGGTCAGCGCTCGTGCCGAGCACCTTGTGCTTTGACGAGATCACGACGATGTCGCCGATGCGGTCGGCCGGCAGCTCGAATCTGTGGCAGGCTTCATCCTGCGTCAGCGCGACATCGATGCCCGTGATGCCGCGCAGCTTCGCGATCAACGGCGCCACGGCGCCGCCATCAGGCGTGTAGATCGTCGCGAACGAGCCGAGCGAGCCGTGATGGGCTACGTAAGGATCGGTGATCGGCAGGATCACCCGCGTCTTGCCCTTGCCGGTCCACGCGTCGAGCACGTCCTGCAAATAGACGACGTCGGGCCGGCCGTCCGGCAGATGCTTGTCGTTCATGCCATGGTCGGCGGTGGCGACGATGGTGCAGCCCAGCGCATCAAGCTCCGCCAGATAACGGTCGATCATGGCGTAGAAGTCGTTGGCGATCCTGGTGCCGAGCCCGACCTTGTGCTGGATGTAGTCCGTCGTCGACAGGTACATCAGGTCAGGCCGGTGATGCTGCACCAGCTTGACGCCGGCGGCGAACACGAATTCGGAGAGGTCTGCGGAATAGACTTCCGGCAGCGGCAGGCCGACGAAATCGAGCAAATTGTCGATACCGTTTTCGGCCCTGTTCGCCTGGTTCGCCTTCTCCGAGGAAAACGCAATCGCGCGACCGGTCGAATAGTCGAGCCCGTACGAGAGCAGCCCGCGCAGCTTGTCCTTGGCGGTGACGGCCGCGACCTTGAAGCCGGCGTCATGCACGCCGGCAAGAATCGTCGGCGCACGCAGGAACTTCGGATCGTTCATCATCACCTCGACGCCGTTTGCGGTGTCGAAGAAATAATTGCCCGCTATGCCGTGCACCGACGGCGGACGGCCGGTGATGATCGAAAGGTTGTTCGGGTTGGTGAAGCTCGGGATCACGCTATTGGCATGAACGTGCGCGCCATCCCTCATGAAGCGCGCGAAGGTCGGCGCGACGCCGGCCTCGATCGCCTGCTCGATATAGCCGGGCTCGGAGCCGTCGAGGCAGATCACCACGGTCGGTCGCTGCGGCGCCCTATAGTCGCGACCGTTGACGGTGATGGTGTTTCCGTTGGCGCTCATGACCGCTCTCCCTTCACGCCGTCTTCGTCGCCGGCATGCGCGGCATTTCCGCGGCTTCGAGCAGGCGCTCCTTCGAGCCGAGGAAATTCTTCCCGCGTTCGCCTTGAAGCGAATCCGCGATCAGAAGCCGCCACTCCTTGCGCTCGATCTTGTAGGCGGCCGGGTTGGTGGGGATGCCGAGCAGCGCCAGGAAATCCTCGAGCGCGTCGGCGCCGCGCGACAGATCGGGCCCGAAGATCTGCTTCAAACTGTCCTCGCAAAGTCCGCCGGCGCCTTGCACGCTGCGCAACACCATCGGCAACGAGAACGAGCAGGCTATTCCGTGCTGCACGCCATGGCGCAGCGTGATCGGATAGGAAAGCGAATGCGCGATCGCGGTCTTGGTGTTGGAGAAGGCAAGCCCGGCAAACAGCGCGGCCTGCGCCATCCGGCTGCGCAATTCGATATTGCCGAGATCGCACACCAGCTTCGGCAGCACGTCGAGCGCGGTGCGCGCAGCCGCGACCGCATGATTGGCCGAAACCGGGTTGTTGTTGACGTTCCACAGGCTTTCCAGCGCATGCGACAGCGCATCAAGGCCGGTGCTGACGGTGAGAAGCTGCGGCTTGCCGAGCATCAGGCGCGGATCGATCACCGCATGCGTCGGATAGAGGTTCGGGCGGGCGAGCGAATATTTCTTGCCGTTTTCCTCGTCCCACACCGTGCCCCAGCAGGTCACCTCGCTCCCCGTTCCCGCCGTGGTCGGCACGGCGATGAGCGGAGTGGCCGCGAGATTTTCCGCGCCTTTCAACGTCTCCAGATACGTCTTGATCCTGCCGAAGTCGCCGCCTGCGGCCGCGAACACCTTTGCGGAGTCGATCACCGAGCCGCCGCCGAGCGCGACGATCAATTCGGGCTGCTGCTTGAGCTCGGCGAAGCGGCGGGTCTGCTCGGCGAGCAGGCGATAGTCCGGGTTGGGCGCGACGTCGCGGATGGTCAGTACCGGCACGCCGGCGGTTTCGCTCAGGCGCTGTGCAAGCCCGTCAAAGAACGGCTCGCCATAGGTGACGATCGCATAGCGTCGCTTGCCGATCAGTTCAGGCAGTTTCGCAAAACTGTCGACCCCGAATTCGATCTGGACCGGGTTTCCATATCGCCACGCCATCGCGCTCCTCCATTTGCCCGCGACGATAGGGCGTCGGCTTCTATTGACAAATTCATATTTTCTGAAGCTACTATTGATTATGTCAATCGTTTTCAGCCAGCTCCGCGCCTTCCACGCCGTCGCCGAGCATGGCGGCTTCACCGCCGCCTCACGCGTGCTCCATGTCGGCCAGCCGACCCTGACCATCCAGGTCAAGGAGCTGGAGGAGACTTACGGCGTCGAGCTCCTGATCCGGCACGCGCGGCGCGTCGAGCTGACGGAAGCGGGCCGCGGCTTGCGCGAGATCACCCGCGGCATCATGAAGTTCTGCGACGAGGCGCACGACCTGCTCTCGGCGCACGGACAATCGACCAGAGGGCATCTGCGGCTGGCCACCGTGGGACCGTTCCACGCCACCGAGATCCTCGCCGCCTTCAAGCGCGAGCATCCCGGCGTGCAGATCTCGACGCTGCTCGGCAATTCGGAGCGCACGCTACGCCACATCATCGATTTCGACGCCGAGGTCGCGATCCTCGCCGAGGTGCCGGAAGACCCGCGCGTGACGATGGTGCCCTACCGCAAGCACCGCGTGATCGCCTTCGTCAACGGCGACCATCCCTGGTTCAACCGCAAATCTGTCCGGCTGCGCGAGCTTGCCGACCAGCCCTTCGTGCTGCGCGAGCGCGGCTCGACCACCCGGCGCGCCTTCGAGGCGGCGATGCTGGAAGAGGGATTTCAGATCAATCCGGTGTTCGAGATCGAAAGCCGCGAAGGCGTCTGGAAGGCGGTCGAGCGCGGGCTCGGCATCAGCGTGGTCGCCGATTTCGAATTCGTGCCGCACCCGAACCTGCGCGCGCTCGAGATCAGCGATCGGGTCATCAAGACGCAATACAGCATCGCCTATCACCGCGACCGCGCGCATTCACCGATCATCAAGGCGTTCATCGACACGGTGAGCCGGATGAAAGCCGAACCGAATGCCGCGCCGGCACGAGCGGAGCGGCGGCCGCGACGCTGACGGTGCAGCCGCAAGATTCAAAACAGCTTTGGCTGTTCGCGCGTTCTGATCCGGACCCAGGTCAGGATCGTTGCAAAGCCGACCATGATCGCGATACCGGCAACGCTGATCGCAACCTGCGCGACGTAAGCGTTGGAGACGCGGACAAGCAGCATCTCGCCGCCCAATGCGAGCAGGACACCGAGGCAGTAGACATCCAGGGAATTCTCGCCGCAGCGGATCGCGCCACGCAAAATGCCGTTTTTGAACGCGCGCCAGTCCGGCGCCACCCAGCGCACCGCAAGCACGGCAAGGCAGAGGAAATGCAGCAATCGCAGCGGGTCGAGGTCGGGCTTGTCGATGGGGTAGATGAGCCTCGCGAGCGGATCGGGAATGAGCAGTGCCATCGGCTTGAAAGTCCAGCCCAGGACGACGACAAGGCTGAACAGGAGATAGAGCAAGGCAACCACCGTGGTGGCCCGCGATTTCAGCAACGGCCTCAGCATCTGGCGGCCGCCCATCTCGAACCAGGCGCCGAGCACCACGAGAAACTGCCAGGCCAGCGGATTGAAGTACCAATCATTGCGCGGCCATTGCGGCAGGTTCCAACCGAAGATCTGCACCAGGACATAGAGCAGCGCCGATGCGAGTAGCGTCAGATTGGGCGCGCGCATCAGCAGGAAGAGCAGCGGCGCAAACAACGCATGGAAGATGACGAAGGTGGGCAGGACGTCGGTATTGGCCGGCCGGTATTGCAGGATCGCCGCACGTGCGAGCGCCGTCCCCGGCTGATCGAGAAGGACGCGGGTGTTGCTGTCGTCGGCGAACCGGCCCTCGCCCGCAACATGGACCATGATCACGCAGGCGATGGTCAGGAGCAGGAATGCGGCATAGATCTCCCAGCCGCGGCGCAGGGTGTGGCTGATCACCGCCGCCCAGCCGTCGCGCGTCTGCAGTTCGCGATAGGCCAGCGCGCAGGTGACGCCGGAGACGAACATGAAGATTTCAGCGGCATCGGAGAAGCCGTAATGCCGAAGCGTCAGCCAGCTCACGATATTGTTGGGGAGATGATCGACGAAGATGAACCAGAGCGCGACGCCGCGATAGAAATCGAAGCGGATGTCTCGGCCGAAATCCTGCACGGGTGACGCCACTCGATCTGTTTCCGGCATGAAATTCTGGCCGCCTGTCACTCTCGATTGACGCGGGAATGCGCTAGGCTCGACGTTGCTTGCCCGTGCCGCGCAAGAGTTGCGTCAGTTCGGAGACGTCCGTCACCTCGTCGAGCCGGCCGACCGTGGCGAGGATGCGCTTTGCCTTTGTCGGTCCAACGACGGGCCCCGCGAAGTTGAGGAATTTTCGTTCGAGCGAGGCCTGTGACAGCGGCCGAATGCTGATCGAGCCGCTGTTGACGACGAAGGAGGTGAAGCCGCGCGCCCCGCGCGGCTCGCTGGCCAGGGACCGCATTACGGTCCCCGGCCGCGCGCGAAGCTCACCAGTAGCCGCCGCCGTAATAGCCATAGCCCGGATAGGGCCTGTAGTAGCCGCCGCCATAGGGCCCGTAGCCGCCGTAGTAGACCGCGCGCGGGCGATAATAGCCGTAGGCGGGATAGGAATATGCATAATATGGATCGCCATAGTAGCCGTAAGGCCCATAGGCGCTGCTCGCGATCGCGCCGCCGATGAGGGCGCCTGCCAGCGCAGCGCCGCCCCAACCCCAGCCGCCACGTCCCCAGCCCCAGCCGCCGCGCCAATAGACCTGCGTCGGCCCGTCCGCCACCATCGACTTCATGGTCGACACATGGGTCGGCAGCGGTGCCGCGGAGACCGGGCCGCTCAGGCTCGCGATCAGCGCTCCTGACAGGGTGCATGCAACTGCCGTTTTCACGATGCTCATTGCTCTACTCCTTCCTCATGTCATGCTGAAAAACCTTCCATGGCCGCAAGTGATCGCGCTTGATCTGGCTCAAGCGACCGGCCGGCAGGTGCCTGCGACAAGCACACGCCGGCGACCGATGCCCCTGCCGCAAGGTTGCCAGGGGCCAGCCAGCCTAGAACAATCCACAGGCATATATAACTTTTATATTTTGGCCGGCCGGTTTTGCTGCCACTGACGTGGGGCGGATTAAGGCGAGTCGCAAGCTGCGCTTCTCCTTCGGTCTGCCGGGCCTTCCAGCGCCCGCATTCGGCGAGATCCCCTGCATGTTCATCACCGGCCGCGATATCGAGTGGCTGACCAGCCTGCGGAAAGTGTGGTGGAGGTACTATCTACCGGAACTTCTGCGGGTTTTGCGCGGTCGCAACCTGGATGCCAACCGTGCGGAGAGGCCGCCCCGCGTCGCACAAATCCTAACCTTTCCACCCGCCAAAGATTGAGTATGAGTGTGCTTACACTACCGACGATGCTGCCCCTCGCCCGCGGCAAGAGCCTTGTCTTGCTGGCGTCGGTGCTGGGCCTTTCGCTTCCATCCGACATCGCCGCCGCCGACGTCGCCGGTGTCTGGCTCACCCAGGCCGGCGACGCCAAGATTCAGATCAGCCGCTGCGGGCCGGGCATTTGCGGTCGCATCGTCTGGCTGAAGGAGCCCATCGATCGCGCGACCAGCAAGCCTCAGGTGGACGACAAGAACCCCAATCCCGCGCTGACCACGCGAAGGATTCTGGGCCTTTCCATTCTTTCGAACATGAAATCGCGCGGCGACAAGGACTGGGCGGGACGGATCTATAACGCCGACGACGGCAAGACGTACGACGCAACGATCAGCTTGCCGGACGAGAATGCCCTCAAGGTCCGCGGCTGCGTAGGTCCGCTTTGCGGCAGCGAAACGTGGTCGCGGGCGAACGGCCGCTGAGATGCTTTCAAAGTTTCGCCTGACCGGCATCCAATGATTGCCGGCAGCCAAATCAGTTTCGTTCTGGAAGCAACAAGGCCTGAAGAATTCGAGCGGAAGCTGTGCACCCGTATGCAGACGCGTTGTCCGAACTGTAGCACCATCGTCAGATCCACAGACGGCGTGACCTGGACCCTTGTCAACGCCGGGTGTCGTGAACTGGCCGATACCGCCTGGCGTGATCGCGCTGAGCTGTGCCCTGTACTGTCCTATGTCGTTCAACCTGATGTCGCCTTGCCCGGAATAAGCCGTCGACCGGATTCAGGCACTGCGCCCGCCATGCAGGCCGAGCACCGGGAGCCGGAAAAGCTGGCGGACTCGACCCGGCCGTAAACGCAGGCCGCCGTAAGCCGGCGCCCGCTCAGGCGCTCTTGCGCCGCGAGCCGTGGCGAGCCCCTTCTGCGGGAGGCGTATTTCGAGAGGAGGCGGCTCAGGGAGCCGCCTCTCTCCGTTCAGCCGTCACTGACAGCGATACATGTGGCCGTCATCAAGCTTGGTCATGGTGCCGGGCGTGCAGGTGAAACCATTGCGGGTCGCATAATCCTGCCCGCTCCAGCCATAGGCCGCAAAAGGACCACCGGTGTAATATCCGGCTCCCTGATAATACGGGCGGCCACCGTAGTACCCGGTGCCCTGATAATAGGGGCCGCCGGCATAGTAGCCCTGTGTGCCGTAGTAAGGTCCACTGGCGACCGCGGCTGCCGTGCCGATTGCGGCAGCCGTGCCGACCGCAGCAGCACCTGCCACCCCGACACCATACGCCCCACGCCGCGCCTGCCGACGCGCCACGCCTGCCCCACTCATGGGGGTCAGCGGCCGGCCGACCCGGGCTTGCGCGCTCTCGACCGACATCGAGACGCCGCTTTGCTCGGACCAACTGAAAGAGAACAGCGCAGCGCATGCGAAGGCGGAAGCTGCAATGGCAGATGTTCTGACGTGTTTCATGGGCTTTCTCCGTTGCGGGAACATCAACGAGGCGGCCACCTTCCGCGCGCGCCCGCCGCTTGCGGCTTGATCCAGATCAAGTCAGCGCGACGCCTGCGGCAGCGCGCGAGTCACGTTCATGTGACGCGGGTTCCGCGGCCTGTGGGCGCGGCAAGCGGCGCCGTGCCGCCAATGATCCCTTATGCGCTGATCACTCCGCCGGGGGATGCGATACAGCGTGCGGCTTGCCGAAGCGCTGCTTGGCGGCCTCGCGCCAGTGCTGGAAGGTCACGTAGAGCATCGGCACCAAAAAGATGCCGATCGAGCTTGCCGCGAGCATGCCGCCGAACACCGCGGTGCCGACCGCGCGGCGGCTGATCTCGGCGGCGCCGGTTGCGACCACCAGCGGCACCAGGCCGAGGATAAAGGCGATCGACGTCATCATCACCGCGCGGAAGCGCATCTGCGATCCCAGCACCGCGGCGTCCTCGACGGGAAGACCGGCCTCGCGCTGCTCCTTGGCGAACTCGACGATCAGGATGCCGTTCTTGGCGGCCAGCGCGATCAGCACCACGAGCCCGATCTGGCCGTAGAGGTCGAGATTGAGGCCGGCGACCTTGATGGCGAGATAGGAGCCGAGCACGCCGACCACGACCGCCAGCAGCACGGGAATCGGGATCGTCCAGCTTTCATACAGCGCCACCAGGAACAGATAGGCGAACAGCACGGCAAGGCCGAGGATGATTCCGGTCTGCCCGGAGGCCGCCTGCTCCTGATAGGCGGTGCCGGTCCACTCGAAGGAATAGCCCGCCGGCAGCGTCGACTGCGACAGCGCGGCCATCGCGGCGATCGCCGTGCCGGAGGAGACGCCGGCCGCCGGTCCGCCATTGATGGTGACCGAGCGATAGTTGTTGTAGCGCGTGATCACCTGCGGCCCGGTCACGATCCTGATGCTGGCGATGGAGCGCATCGGCACCATCTCGCCGGTCGCGTTGCGCACATAGATCTGCCAGATATCGGGAATGTCGCCGCGATTGGCCGCCTCGCCCTGGACATTGACCTGCCAGGTGCGGCCGAACAGGTTGAAGTTGTTGACGTAGAAGCCGCCGAGCGTGGCCTGCAGCGCCGTGAAGACGTCGGCCATGTTCAGCCCGAGCGCCTGCGCCTTGGCGCGGTCGATATCGAGATAGATCGACGGGTTGGTCGCGGTGTAGGTCGTGAACACGCGGGTCAGCCGCGGGTCGCGGTTGGCGACACTGATCAGGCCGCTCACCACGCTGCCGATGGCGGCCGGATCCTGGCCCTCCAGCGCCTCAAGCTGATATTCGAAGCCGCCCGATGTCGACAGTCCGATGATCGGCGGCAGGTTGAACGGCAGGATGCTGGCCTGGCGGATCTGCGCTCCCGCGCCGAAGGTGCGCCGGATCGTCGCCTGCACCGAGTCCGCCGCCGCCTGGCGATCCGCGAACGGCTTCATGCGCGCGACCATGAACGCCGAATTCGGTTCGTTACCGCCGTCGAGCAGCGAGAAGCCGATGATCGAGAGCACGTGGTCGATCGCGGGGATCTGCTTCAAGAGCGCCTCGACCTGCTTGGTCACCTCGCTGGTGCGCGCCACCGAGGCGCCGTCGGGCAACTGCACCGCGATGAAGAACGCGCCCTGATCCTCTTCGGGCAAAAAGCCGGTCGGCGTGATGCGCGACACGCCAAAGATGCCGCCGGCAAGCACCAGGACTGCGACCAGCGCCAGCAGCGCAACCCGCAGCAGGCGGCGCACGAGGCCGGCGTAACGGTCGCGAACCCAGTCGATACCGCCGAGCAAACGCGCCATGACGCCGCGCCGCGGTCCGGTGTGGCGCAGGAACACCGCACACAGCGCCGGCGAGAGCGTCAGCGCGTTCAGCGCCGAAATCACCATCGCCGCGCTGATGGTCACCGCGAACTGGCGGAACAGCGTGCCGGAGATGCCGGGGATGAACGCGATCGGCACGAACACCGACAACAGCACCAGCGAGATCGCGATGATCGGCGCGGTGATCTGCGCCATCGCCTTCTTGGTGGCGTCGGCGGGCGAAAGCTCCGGCTCCTCCTCCATCACGCGCTCGACATTCTCGACCACGACGATGGCATCGTCGACCACGATGCCGATCGCGAGCACCATTGCGAGCAGCGACACCGTGTTGGCGGAATAGCCGAGCGCGAGCAGGACCGCGAAGGCGCCGATCAGGCTGACGGGAACGGCGACCGCCGGAATCACGGTGGCGCGCAGGTTGCCGAGGAACAGGAACACGACGATGACGACAAGCACGAAGGCCTCGCCCAGCGTCTTCAGCACCTCCCTGATGGTATCGGTGACAAAGGTCGTGGAGTCGTACTGCACGAGGTAGGTCAGCCCTGGCGGAAACCGCTCCGACAATTTGGCGAGCGTCGCCTGCACGGCCTTCGCCGTCGTCACCGCGTTGGCGCCGGGCGCGAGATAGATGCCCATGGGCACGCCGGCCTGGCCGTCGATCCGCGACTCGCTGTCCATGTTCTGCGCGCCGATCTCGACGCGCGCGACGTCCTTGATGCGCAGAATCGAGCCGTCCGGATTGGCACGCAGCACGATATTGCCGAACTGAGCCGAGGTGGTCAGCCTGCCTTGCGTCTGCACGTTGAACTGGAACTGCTGGTCATCGCTGATCGGGCGGGCGCCGATGCGGCCGACCGGCGCCTGCACGCTCTGGGCGCGGATCGCCGCGATCACGTCCGAGGGCGCCAGGTTAAGGCTGGTGAGGCGCTGCGTATCGAACCAGATGCGCATCGAATAGTTCAGCTTGGCGAACAGCGTCGCCTGGCCGACGCCGGGCGTGCGGGAAATCGCGTCCAGCACGTTGATGATGGCGTAGTTGGTGATGAACAGCGGGTCCTGCGCGCCGTTCTTGCTGTACAGCACGATGAACTGAAGCACCGCCGACGAACGCTTCTGCACGACGAGGCCCTGCGCCTGCACCTCGGTCGGTAGTTGCGCCAGCGCGCTCTGCACGCGGTTGTTGACGTTGACGGTGTTGATGTCGGGATTGGTGCCGAGCGCGAACGAGACGGTCAGCGTGTAGCTGCCGTCATTGCCGCTGGTCGACTTCATGTAGAGCATCTTGTCGACGCCGACGACCTGGGCCTCGAGCGGCTGGGCGACGCTGGATTCCACCACTTCCGCGGAGGCGCCGGGAAAGTTGGCGGTGACCGTGACCTGTGGCGGCACGATATCGGGGAATTGCGCCACCGGGATCTGCAGCAGCGCCAGCGCGCCCGCGATCGTGATGACGAACGCGATCACGATCGCAAGCCGCGGGCGATCGACGAAGACCGACGAGATCATGGGTTCGCGCCCGCCGGCTTCGGCCCGATGCCGCTGCCGGCCTTCTGGCTGCCGCCATCGTCCGCGCTGACCTTCATGCTCGACTGGATCAGCGTGCTCGCGGGCCCCGGCGTCACGGCCTCGCCCGGCCGCACCCGCTGCAGGCCCTCGACGATCACCTTGTCGCCGGCCGAAAGGCCTTCCGTCACTGACGCGATCGTGGAGGTCGATTGCCCCAGCTTGATCCGCCGCTGCTCGGCCTTGTTGTCGGCGCCGAGGACAAAGACATATTCGCCTTGCTGATCCGAGAGCACGGCCGAGCGCGGGATCGCCACCACCTCGACCGGCTGCACGCCTTCCAGGAGCACGGTGACGAACTCGTTATCGGTGAGTTCGCGCTCGGTCAGCCGTCCGGTCGACAAATGCGGCAGGGGTGGGTTGGGGATCGTGCCACGCAGCGTGATGGTGTCGGTGTTCTGCGCGATCGTGTTGTTGACGAAGTTGAGTTCCCCGACCTCGTCGTAGAGACGGCCGTCCGGCAGGCGAAGCCGGATCACGACCGCCTTGAAGCCGCCGATCACCGCATAGCGGTCGCGCAAGGCCAGCCCCTCGCGAAGCGAAACCGGAAAGGTCACATACATCGGGTCCTGGCTGACGATCGTGGTCAGCACGCCGGAACTC
Organism: Bradyrhizobium sp. NP1; assembly: GCF_030378205.1. Taxonomy (NCBI): domain Bacteria; kingdom Pseudomonadati; phylum Pseudomonadota; class Alphaproteobacteria; order Hyphomicrobiales; family Nitrobacteraceae; genus Bradyrhizobium; species Bradyrhizobium sp. NP1. The sequence continues at coordinate 1,300,674 of NZ_CP127385.1, read as the reverse complement.
GGGCTCACCACATTGCCTTCGGTCACGGCCGTGCGGCCGATCCTGCCGTCGATCGGCGAGCGGATTTCGGTGTAGTCGAGGTTGATCTTCGACAGATCGACCTGCGCCTGCGCGGCCTGCACCTGCGCCTCCAGGCTCTGCTGGTTGGCGATCGCGGCGTCATAGGTGGATTGCTGCCCGGCCGGGCCGCTGAGCAGCGTCCTGGCGCGATCGGTCGTCAGCTTGGCGTTGACGAGCGTCGCCTGGAGCTGCGCGACCTGCGCCTGTTTCGACTTGAGGTCGGCCTCGAAGGGGCCGCGCTCGAGCTGGTAAAGCAGGTCGCCGGTCTTGACTTCCGCGCCTTCGACGAAATTGCGCTTTTCCAGGAAGGCGGTGACGCGCGCGACGACGCTGACACGGTTGGGGGCCTCGATGCGACCGAGGAACTCGTTCGACTCGGTGATGGGGCGCTTCGCCGCCTCCATCACGCCGACCGCCGGAGGCCCTGCGGGGCCGACCTGGGCATCGGCGCCTGCAAACATGCCGAGCCCGCCTGATGCCAACACGATGGCGCCTACCGTCGCGCTGATCGCTACTCTACGAAGGTGCATGCCGGTCAGGCCTTCGGCTGTTCGAATTCGCGCTTCGCCGCCGTGACGGCGAAGCCCGCCCTGCACCATAGCAGAGCTGACCGCGCGCCGTCGACCGGGCCTGATCCCCGCGCCGGGGTCACGACGACTTTACTTTCGCGACAGTGCAGATTCCCAATGCGGCGGCCCGCGCCACTGAAAATGCCCACAACCCTGTACTATGCTGATCGAAGAGACCCGCTAGAGTACGCAGGGCGCATTTGGGACACCGGAATTCGCAAGACGCCTGAACGGGGGAGCGAACCGATGGAAATCAGGGCTGTCCTGCCGCCACGCGGGCGCGACTATCGGCTTGATCTGCTGCGCGGGTTCGCCAACTGGGCGATCTATCTCGATCACATCCCCAACAACGCCGTCAACTGGATCACGCAGAAGAACTTCGGCTTCAGCGACGCAGCCGACCTCTTCATCTTCATCTCGGGCTACACGGCCTCCTTCGTCTATGCCCGGATCATGCTCGAGCGCGGCTTCATCATCGGCGGCACCCGGCTGGTCAGGCGCGCCTGGCAGATCTATGTCGCGCATGTTCTGCTGTTCGTGATCTATATCGCCGAGATCGGTTACCTCGCCCAGCGCTATCACAATCCAAACCTGGAGAACGAATTCAACGTCGCGGGCTTCATGCACAACCCGGCCGAGACGCTCTATCAAGGCCTCATCCTGGCGTTCAAGCCCGTCAACATGGACGTGCTGCCGCTCTACGTCCTGCTGATGCTGGTGTATCCTGCCGTGCTCTGGACGATGTTGCGGCGGCCGAACCTGACGCTGGCGGCGTCATTCCTGCTTTATCTCGCCGCGCGTCATTTCGGCTGGAACCTGCCGGCCTATCCGGTCGGCTCGTGGTACTTCAATCCTTTCTGCTGGCAGTTCATGTTCGTCTTCGGCGGCTGGTTCGCGCTCGGTGGCGCCGCCGAATCGATGCATTTCATCCAGTCACGGACGTTTCTGATCCTTGGGGCAGCCTATCTGTTGTTCGCGCTGGTCATGACGCTGGCCGGCCGTTTCCCAGAGCTCGCGCAATTGATTCCGGCCTGGCTCTACGACACCTTCAACCCGAACGACAAAACCAACCTGGCGCCCTATCGCGTCCTGCATTTCGTGGTGCTCGCCTTCTTCGTCACGCGCTTTCTGCCGCGCGACTGGGCCGGCCTCGAATGGCCGGTCTTCCGTCCCATGATCAAGTGTGGCCAGCAATCGCTCGAGGTTTTCTGCTCCGGCATCTTCCTCGCCGTGATCGCGCACCTGATCCTGGTCGAAGTCTCCGGCAGCATCTGGATGCAGATCGTGGTCAGCACGGCCGGCATCGCACTGATGACCGTGCTCGCCTACTACCGGTCCTGGTCGAAGCGGGTCGACAAGGCGCCCGCGAAACCGCCGGCCAGCGCGGCGCCGGCGGCGTAGATCGCGCAGGCTGCGGCACGGGTCGCGCCATGGTGGGCGACACCGCCAAAAAAGAAAGCCGCTCCCGGAGAGCGGCTTTCTCAACGACCCCTTGAGATCAGAGGCTGTTTGGTTGCGGGGATAGGATTTGAACCTATGACCTTCAGGTTATGAGCCTGACGAGCTACCGGGCTGCTCCACCCCGCGATAAGTCTTTGCGCGCCTTCAGGGAAACCGAAACGGCATGCCGTGGGCGGCCGGGCCGCCAATGCCATGTCCGAGGCTTCCTGAGAAGGCTACCCCAGGGCGTAAAGCGCTGGGGGTGCGGGCGCTATGTACCAATGCGCACCCGCTTTGGAAAGGCCGGTTCGGCAATTTTTTTCCGGATTTGTGACAGTCCGGTCCGGCCAAAAAGCACCGTAAAACCAACGCCCTTGCCAGAAGTTCCGGAAAAGCAGAGCCTTGCCGCCAATAACACCGGGGCCTTCGCGGCCCCCGGCGGTCAAGAAAAGGGGGGATCCGGGATGGATACGGTCGATTTCGTGGTGGTGGGCGCGGGAAGCGGCGGCTGCGCGGTGGCAAGCCGGCTTTCGGAGAATGCGGGCACGTCGGTTGCGCTGCTCGATGCCGGCGGCAGATGCGACAATTGGGTCGTAACCACGCCCGGCGCCATCATCCTGATGCTCTCGGGCAAGCTCAACAACTGGGCGTTCGACACCGTGCCGCAGAAGGGCCTCGGCGGCCGCATCGGCTATCAGCCGCGCGGCAAGGGCCTCGGCGGCTCCTCAGCGATCAACGCGATGGTCTATATCCGCGGCCACCGCGCCGATTACGACCACTGGGCCGCGCTCGGCAATGCCGGCTGGGCTTACGCCGACGTCCTGCCCTACTTCAAGCGCTCGGAGCACAACTACGAGCTCGACGGCGAGTATCATGGCAAGGGCGGCCCGCTGCATGTCTCGGGGCTGCGCTCCGACAACCCGGTCAAGGAGATGTTTTTGCAGGGCGCGCGCGAGGCGCAGTTCCGCATCCGCGACGACTTCAACGGCGCCGAGCAGGAAGGGCTCGGCGTCTACCAGGTGACGCAGGACAATGGTGAGCGCTGGAGCGCGGCGCGCGGCTATATCCATCCCTTCATGGGAAAGCGGCAAAATCTGCGCGTCGAGACGCAGGCGCAGGCGACCCGCATCCTGTTCGAGGGCAAGCGCGCGGTCGGCGTCGAGTATCTGCAAGGCAAGGAAAAGAAGCAGCTTCGCGCGCGCCGCGAAGTGATTCTCGCAGCCGGCGCCTTCCAGTCGCCGCAACTCTTGATGCTATCCGGCGTCGGCGATGCCGCAGCACTCGGCAAGCACGGCATTGCCAGCACGCACCATCTGCCGGGCGTCGGCCAGAACCTGCAGGACCACCCCGACTTCGTGTTCGGCTTTGCGTCTGACGCGCCGTATTTTTCAGGACTGTCGTGGAGCGGGATCGGCCGCATCCTCAAAGGCATCGGGCAATACCGCCGGGAGCGGCGCGGACCCCTGACCTCGAACGTCGCCGAATGCGGCGGCTTCCTGAAAACCCGGCCCGACCTCGAATTGCCCGACATCCAGCTCCACTTCTGCATGGCCATGGTCGAAGACCATGGCCGCAAGCCGCGCTGGGGCACCGGCTTCTCCTGCCATGTCTGCGTGCTGCGGCCGAAGAGCCGCGGCAGCGTGTGGCTCGCCAGCGCCGATCCGATGGCGCCGCCCGCGATCGACCCGAACTTCTTCGGCGACGAGAGCGACGTCGAGACCATGGTCGCAGGCTTCAAGATGACACGGCGGCTGTTGGAGTCGCCGGCGCTGAAGGCGCTGCAGCAGAAGGACTTGTTCACATCAGACGCGAAGACCGACGATGATATCCGTAGCCTGCTGCGCCAGCGCGTCGACACCGTCTACCACCCGGTCGGCACCTGCAGGATGGGCACCGATGGCGATGCCGTGGTCGATCCGAAACTGAAGGTGCATGGGCTCGACGGCTTGCGCGTGGTCGACGCCTCGATCATGCCGACCCTGATCGGCGGCAACACCAACGCCCCGACCATCATGATCGGCGAGAAGGCCGCCGACATGATCAAGGCGGAGATGCGCGTGAATTGAGCCGGCAATCCTGTTCGCCGTCGTCCCGGCGAACCCGGGACCCATAACCAAAAGCCGTCGTGACGCGACTGCGGCTATCGCCTTGGCGCTCAAGCTGCCGTCTCCGGCGCTTCCGGCGCGTGACAGACCGCCTCGATGCGATGGCCGTCGGGATCGCGCACGAAGGCGGCATAATAGGCTGCGTGGTAATCCCTGAGCCCGGGCGCGCCGTCATCGCGCCCGCCGGCCCTGATCGCCGCCGCATGAAAATCCGCGACTGCCGCGCGATCTGGCGCGCGGAAGCACAGATGGCTGCCGCGCGAGGGCACCACAGGCCCCTCCTCCGTGATGGTGAACGCAACCCCGGTCTGTCCGGGTGACGAACCATAATCGGAACCCTTGCCGCCGCGAAAATCGACGGTCCGCACCAGCCCGATCGGACGCAGCACGGCGTCGTAGAAACGGCGACTGCGAACGATGTCGCTGACGCCGAGCGAAACGTGATCGAGCATGGCGATCTCCTTTGCCGCGGTCTCCATCGAGCTTTACGCAAGCAGTCCCGGCAACGTTACGGCGCCGCCGGCACGATCGACGGCCGGAGATACGGGTGAATTGCCGGCGCTTGGCCGGGACGACAGCCCGACCTCAATTCAGCAGAAACCCGCGGTCCACCGTGACCAACCGCCGGTCGTCTAGCGCGAGGCGCCCGATGCCAGCAGAAGGATCGCGCCATGCGCGGCCAGCACGCGCGCGAATTGCCGCCCCAAGCCCTGACTTGCACCGGTTACGAGAATGGTTTCTTTACGTACATCGAATAGGTCGGACACAGCGAAAGATCCAACGATCAAGAGGCTGAGCCGCGCTCGTTGATACCTACGATTTTAGCGATCGCAAACCGAATTCGTTGAGCATACGAAAGAGCGCCGGAGAGCCGGCGAGGCCGCCATGAATAGCTTCGATCTCGTCGTCTATGCCGGCTTCGCCATCGCCATCGTCGCAGGCTTCAACACCGGCCTGTTGCGCAGCGCGCTCACCATCCTCGCCTATCTGATCGCCGCACCGATCGCGGTGTGGGTGATGACGAAGATCGCGCCGCAGCTTGGCGGCGGCAGCGCTTCGCCCATGATGCAGAACTGGGGCTTTTTCTTCGGCGTGTATCTCGTGCTCGGCGTCGCGATCGGCAAGATGATGCGCACCGCGCTCGATGACGCGATCGGCGCAGACGCCGGCATCGGCGATCGGCTGGCCGGCGCCGCGCTCGGCGCGGTGCGCGCCGGCCTGGTCGCCACCACGGTCGTTCTGGTTTTCGACCAGCTTGTGCCGCGCGATCACCAGCCGGCTTTCCTGAACGGCTCGCAACTGCGGCCGCTTTTTTCCGCCGCCGGGCAGAAGGGGCTCAGGTCGCTGCCGCCTGATGTCGCCGCCACCATCGATCGCCTGAAGCGAGAGCAGCAGATCTGACCGCCTGACGGCCCGCTCCTGCCATGCATTTTGGCTAGTGGAGCGGATTTGACGTTCGCTACCAATTTGCCGCGATTGCCTCATGCGAACGTCAAATCCAAAGCTCCACTAGAACAAATATTTGCCGGTGGTCCTTAATTCTAACATTCGCAATAATGCCTCCCAAAGTGGGTAGCGAATGTTAGAATTGGACCCACTAGGCGCGGGTCCCTTATCAGCGCCGCCGATGTTGGCTAGACTGCGGGCCGCCTCTTCAAGAAAACGACGGGAGTGAAACAGTGGATCTCGGGATCAAGGGCCGTCGCGCCATCGTCTGCGCATCGTCTAAAGGCTTGGGACGCGCCTGCGCGATCGCGCTGGCCAACGAGGGCGTGCATGTCACGCTGACGGCGCGCGGCGCCGAAGCGCTGAAAAAGACTGCGGACGAGATCAGGAAAGCCCATCCCGGCGTCACCGTCACCGAGGTGGCCGGCGACATCACGACATCAGCGGGCCGCGAGGCGGTGCTGAAGGCCTGCCCCGATCCCGACATCCTCGTCAACAATGCGGGCGGCCCGCCGCCCGGCGACTTCCGCAACTGGACCCGCGACGACTGGATCAAGGCGATCGACGCCAACATGCTCACCCCGATCGAGCTGATCAAGGCAACCGTCGACGGCATGATGGCGCGCAAGTTCGGCCGCATCGTCAACATCACCTCGGCCGCGGTGAAGGCGCCGATCGAGATCCTCGGGCTTTCCAACGGCGCGCGGGCCGGCCTCACCGGCTTCGTGGCGGGCCTTTCGCGCAAGACCGTGATCAACAACGTGACCATCAACGGGCTGTTACCCGGGCCGTTCCTGACCGACCGTCTGCGCGGCACGGCCAAGGCCGAGGCCGACAAGCGGGGCATCACGCCGGACCAGCTGCTCGCCGAACGCGCAAAGCAAAATCCGGCCGGGCGCTTCGGCGATCCCGACGAGTTCGGATACGCCTGCGCCTTCCTGTGCGGGGCCAAGGCGGGCTTCATCACCGGCCAGAACATCCTGCTCGACGGCGGCGCCTATCCGGGCACGCTGTAGCGGCCTCCCGCTCGCTGTCGCGGCTGAACGGGGCGCGGCGGACTGCAGGCGCTCGAAAGCCCGCTATTGCTGTTCGTCCTCGTCGCGCTCGCTGCGGCTCGACGAGTCCGGCGTGATCCGCTCGTCGGTCCAGTCCAGGCCGAAGGCGTCCAGGCCGTCGGCGAGGAAATCGCTGAGCATCGGTTCGCCCAGCAGGTAGTGCGCGGTCTCGCGCCGCGGATGGGAATATTCGCCGCGCGCCTCGATGGCGCGGGCGCGCAGCTCCTCCCACTCCTCGATCGTGCCGTCGCCGCGTCCGAGCCACATCAGCGCGACCAGGTCGACCTGCTCGTCCTCGTTGAGCGCGCTGATGAAGCTTGTCAGCTCCTGCCCGACCGCGTCGCCGCCGTCGTCCTGAAGCACGTCGATCATGTCGTCGTCGGCCGCGTTCGAGCCGGAATCCGCGTCGGAGTCCGCTTCCTTGACGTCGAATTCGCGGGCCGTCTCAATCAGAAAAGCAACCTTTTCCGGCGAAATCGCAAGTTCCGGCATCGCAACTCCCTCCTGGAGGCCGAGCGATAACGCAGCATGCCACCAGTTGATCCATTGCGCGAGGGCGCGCGAAGCCGCATCCTTTTGCTTGAATGTGAAGCAAAAGGACGCACCGATGCGGTGGAAAATAGGGAGGGTCACGGTCACGAAGGTGGTGGAATTGGAGACGGTCGGCGCCACCCGCTTCATCCTGCCGAAGGCCGGCCGCGAGGAAATCCTGAAGCTGCCCTGGCTGATGCCGCACTTCGCCAACGAGGAAGGCCGGCTGAAAATGTCGGTGCATTCGCTGGCCGTGGAGACGCCCACCCAGCGCATCCTGGTCGACACCGGGCTCGGCAACGACAAGCAGGGTCGCAAGGTACCGACCTGGAACAACCGGGACACGCCTTTTCTGGAGATGCTGACGCAGACCGGCTTTCCGCCTGACAGCATCGACACCGTGCTGTGCACGCATCTGCACGTTGATCATGTCGGATGGAACACGCGCCTTGCCGGTGGCAGGTGGGTGCCGACCTTTCCGAACGCGCGCTACGTGTTCGGGCGCACCGAGTATGAGCACTGGCGCGACCACAGCGTCGAACCGGACAAGGCCGCCGTTTTCGACGATTCCGTGAAGCCGGTCGTCGATGCGGGGCTGGCAGAGTTCGTCGCCAGCGACCACCGCCTGACCGAGGAGATCACCCTGATCCCGACGCCCGGCCACAGCCCGGGCCATGTCAGCCTGCATATCCGCTCGGCCGGCGAGGAGGGGCTGCTCGCCGGCGACGTCGCCCACCACCCCTGCCAGATGGCGCATCTCGACTGGTCCTCGAGCGCCGATTCCGATCCCGGCCAGGCAACCCTGACCCGGCGCACACTGTTCTCGCGCTTTGCCGATACCCCTGCGCTCGTGATCGGTGGCCATTTCGACGCCGGCCATATCAGGCGCGACGGGGATGCCTTCAAGTTCATCGCCCGGACCATTTAACGTTGCCGATCGCATCCCCGTGGTGAGGAGCGCAGTGTGTCGGGTGGGCGAACGGATGGACGGCGGAAACCGCGCTGTCACGCCTTTGCCCACCCCACCCTTGCGCTATCGCCAGTTGAATTTCCCCGCGCCCTGTTCCATGAAAAGTGCCGCAACAACCGATCCAGGGCGAACCCGTCCGGGGCCAAACCAGTCTAGGGAGTGTCGAGAATGAAGCTCGTTCGTTACGGCGAAAAGGGTGCGGAAAAGCCCGGCCTGGTCGATAAATCCGGCCAGCTGCGCGACCTGTCCGCCCATATCCGCGATCTCGACGGGGAAGCCTATTCGCCGGCGTCGCTGAAGAAGCTCGCCGCGATCGATCCCGCCTCGCTGCCCGCGGTCTCCGGCAAGCCGCGCTTCGGCGCCCCGGTCACCGGAATCTCGAAATTCGTCGCGATCGGCCTGAACTATGTCGATCACGCCAAGGAGACCGGATCGCCGATCCCGACCGAGCCGATCTTCTTCCTGAAGGCCAATACCTCCCTCTCGGGTCCAAACGATCCGGTCGAGAAGCCACGCGGCTCCACCAAGCTCGACTGGGAGGTCGAGATTGCGGCCATCATCGGCACGCGCGCCAAATACGTCTCGGAAGCTGACGCACTCAATCATGTCGCCGGCTACTGCATCTGCAACGACGTCTCGGAGCGCAACTTCCAGATCGAGCGGCTCGGGCAGTGGACCAAGGGCAAGTCGCACGACACTTTCGGTCCGGTCGGCCCCTGGCTGGTCACCAGGGACGAGATTCCCGACGTGCAGAAGCTGTCGATGTGGCTCGACGTCAACGGCCAGCGCCGCCAGACCGGGTCGACCTCGACCATGATCTTCTCGATGGCGAAGTGCATCTCCTATGTCTCGCAGTTCATGACGCTGTTGCCCGGCGACATCGTCACGACAGGCACGCCGCCCGGCGTCGGCACCGGCATGAAGCCGCCGCAATTCCTCAGTGTCGGCGACGTCGTCACGCTCGGCATTGAAGGGCTCGGCGAGCAGCGCCAGCAGATCGTCGCGGCGTAAGCGTCATCACGGTAGCCCGTCATGGCCGGGCTTGCCCCGGCCATCCACGTCTTTCATGCCACTCGTGCGAAGGACGTGGATGCCCGGCACAAGGCCGGGCATGACGACCTTGTGGGAAGCATTCAGATGAAGCTCACCTTCTCCCCCGCCTCGCCGTTCGCCCGCAAGGTGCGCATCGCCGCGATCGAGCTCGGCCTGATCGACAGGATCGAGTTCATGCCGGTGACGGTCGCGCCGGGCACGCCGAACGAGGAATATTCGAAGATCCATCCGCTGAAGAAGCTGCCGGTGCTGATCCTCGACAACGGCGAGATTGTCGCCGATTCCTATGTCATCGTCGAATATCTCGACGAGCTCGCCGGCGGCGGCAGGCTGATCCCCGCCTCCGGTCCGCTGAGGTGGAAGATCAAGAGCGACCACTCGCTGCTGCAGGGCATGCTCGATTCCATGCTGCTCTGCCGCTACGAGACCATGGTGCGGCCGAAGGAACTGCGGTGGAAGGCGTGGTCCGACGATCACTGGAACCGGGCCTGGAAAGGCATGGCGCGGTTCGAGGGCGAGGTCGATGCGATGGCCGCGCGCCCGCTCGACATCGCGCAGATCGCGCTTACATGCGTGCTCGGCTATGCCGATTTCCGTTTTCCCGATTGCGGCTGGCGCAAGGCCTGTCCGGGACTTGATGCGTTTTACCGGAAGATGCTGGAGCGGCCGTCGGTGAAGATTTCGGCGCCGCCAGCCTGAGACGAAGGAGGAAGCCGCCCATGAGCCCCAGACTTGCCGTCGGCGACTTCACCATCCACCGCATCGTCGAGCAGGAAACCACGTTCCTGCCGGCACTGGACATGCTGCCGGCCCTGACCGGCGAGCGGCTTGCGGAAAACCGGACCTGGATGAAGGGCGCGAAAGCGCTCGATGACGAGGACACGCTGATCCTCTGCTTCCAGGCCTATGTGGTGAAGACGCCGCACCACACCATCCTGATCGACAGCTGCATCGGCAACGACAAGCCGCGGCCGGCACGGCCGAAATGGCACATGAAAACCGACGACACGTTCCTGCGCGGACTCGCATCTGCCGGCGTTTCGGTTGGCGACATCGACTATGTGATGTGCACGCATTTGCACGTCGATCATGTCGGCTGGAACACGCGGCTGGAGAACGGCCGCTGGGTGCCCACCTTCCCCAACGCGCGCTACGTGTTCGGCAAGCGCGAATTCGACCATTGGACCGAGCAGAATGCCAACGCGCCGGTGCCACCCTTCGTCGACAGCGTGCTGCCGATCGTCGAGGCCGACAGGGCCGAGATCGTGACCGACGATTTTGCGATCGGCGACCACGCGCGCATCCTGCCCACACCCGGCCACACGCCGGGCCATGTCGCCTTCACCTTCGGCAAGGCGAAGGATGCCGCGGTATTTTCCGGCGACTTGATGCATTCGCCGCTGCAGGCGCGCTATCCCGAGCTGTCGGCAAAGTTCGACACCGATCCGAAGCAAGCCGCAGCGACCCGGCGCGGTTTCCTCGAGCGCTATTGCGACACCGACACACTGTGCTGCACGGCGCATTTCCCCTCGCCTTCGACGGGCAGAATCCGCCGCTGGGGCGACGGGTTCAAGTGCGAGGCGATGTAGGCACCTCGCCCCGCTTTTGGGGAAAGGTCGGATTGCGAAGCAATCCGGGTGAGGGGGACTCACCGTAGATTCCGTGCTCGCGACGACAGCGCCTCACCCCGACCCTCTCCCCGCAAAGCGGGGAGAGGGGGATGATCAATCGAACAAGCTCGGGGTGTGGTTGACGATCGCGCCCTCGATCGCGAGCATCTTCAATTTCGTCGCGACCCCGCCATTGGCAGAGAAGCCGCCCGGCTTGTTGCCGGCCGCGAGCACGCGGTGGCACGGCACGACAATCGGGCACGGGTTATGCCCCAACGCCTGGCCGACGTCGCGCGACAGCTCCACGCCGCCGAGCTTTTTCGCGATTTCGCCATAGGTCGTGGTCTGGCCCGGCGGGATGCTGCGCGCGATGGCATAGACCCCGCGGTTGAATTCCGGCACGCCCTCGAGGTCGAGCTCGATATCATTGAGGTCGTTGGGCTTGCCCGAGAGCAGCTCCTTCATCGCCTCGATCGCGCGTCCGACTTCCGCAGTCGGCTCGGCTTCCCTTGCGTCGGCATGGCGCTGCTGGATGCGCTTGCGGGTCTTCTCTTCGCTGCCCATCGTCAGTTGCACGCCGCTGATGCCGCGCTCGCCCCACAGCACGCCGCAGGGGCCGATCGCGGTCTCGAAAATGGTAAAGCGCTGGCCGGTCATGGCTCGCTCCTGTCGTTTGCTCGAACTCGATCCAATTTTCATCCTCGGCCCGGAATCTAGGCTTGGAGATTATTGCGATCCACCCGGATTCCGGGGGAACTTGCTTGCGTCCCATGATAATTTGGCATGCGGCAACCCAACCACGAGAACGAGCTTTCGATGCAGACCCTGCGCGTCAACGGATACGACATGGCCTATCTCGATATCGGCAGCGGCCATGGCCCGCCGCTGGTCTGCGTGCACGGCTCGCTCTGCGATTTCCGCATCTGGTCGGCCATTCTTGGGCCGCTGACGCAGAGGCGCCGCGTGGTCGCGGTCAGCCTGCGGCACTTCTTCCCGGAGCACTGGGACGGCGTCGGCGATACCTATTCGATCGCCCAGCATGTCCAGGACGTGACCGCCTTCATCGAACAGCTTGCCGACGAGCCGGTCGATCTGATGGGTCATTCGCGCGGCGGGCACATTTCCTTCCGCGTGGCGCAGCGCCGCGGCGACCTGCTGCGCCGCCTGGTGCTGGCGGAGCCCGGCGGCGAGCTCGATGCTTCGCTCGATCCGGAATACAAGGCGGGCCCCTCGCCGCTTGCCGCGATGATCGCCGCTGCGGCGGAGAAGATCGCGGCCGGCGACGTCGATGGCGGGCTCGAGCTTTTCATGGACGGCCTCGAAGGCCACGGCGCCTGGAAGCGGTTTCCGGCCACGACCAAGCAACTGTTGCGCGACAACGCCACCACCCTGATCGGCCAGACCCGCGACCAGCGCCCGCCCTTCTCCAGGGCGGATGCGGAGTCGATCAAGGTGCCTACGCTCCTGATCGGCGGCGCCAACACCAAGGGCACGATTCCGAAAGTGCTGCATGCGCTGGCGGCCCACATCCCGCATGCGCGAGCCGAGATGATCCCGGGCACCACGCATCCAATGTTCGAGCAGGCGCCGCAGCGCTATTGCGAGATTGTGCTGGATTTTCTGGCGAGCTGACTTCTTATCCTCTCCCCTTGGGCAAGCGGCACTCACGCCGCCTTCCACGCGCCGACCTAGCCGCGGTGCGGCTCGGCTCGCTCGCTGAAATCCACGGCGCCAACGCCGTCGCCGAGACCTTCAAGGGTCGCGCCACCGCGGCGAGAACTGCGCTCATCGACGGCGCGCTCGGGCTTGCCGTCATCATGGGCGGCCAATTGCGCATCGCGCTGCGCTTCAGCTTTGCCGGCGACAGGATCGTCGGTGTCGACGCGGTCGCCGACGCCGCACAACTCGACACGCTCGATGTGGAGGTGCTTTGATCGCATCGAGCGGCCTTGGCGCGGGCATGACCGGTTGCTAGCCTGCCGGACAAGGAAAAGCCGGGAGGAAACCGATGAAAGCGCTCCAGCAACTCATGGCGATTGGCCTAGCTACCCTTGCCGCCGCATCGACGGCGCAAGCTGCGGCCGACGAGAAGCTTCGCGCGGCGGCTGAAGCGGCCAGGCCCGCGCTGATCGATACGCTGCACGAAATGGTGCTGATCGAGTCCGGGAGCGCCGATGTCGAGGGCCTTGCGAAAATGGCCGACCTCACCGAAGCGCGGCTGAAGGCACTCGGTGCCAGGACCGAGCGGCGCAAGACCACGCGCGGCGCGGGCGCGGACATGGTGATCGGCACCTTCGAGGGCACCGGCACGAAGAAGCTGATGCTGATCGCGCACATGGATACCGTCTATGAGCACGGCATTCTGGCGAGCCAGCCCTATCGCGTCGACGGCGAGCGCGTCTATGGGCCCGGAATTGCCGACGACAAGGGCGGCATCGCCGTCATCCTGCATGCGCTGAAAATCCTGAATGAGAGCGGCTGGCGCGACTATGCGCGGCTGACCGTCTCCTTCAACCCCGACGAGGAGGTCGGCTCGATCGGCTCCGGCGAGATCATTTCGGAGCTCGCCGACCAGCACGACGTGGTGCTCTCCTTCGAGCCGACAGTGGCGCGCCCCGCGGCGCCGAACGACGGCCTCCTGCTCGGCGCCAGCGGCACCGCGACCGGCACCATGACGGTGAAAGGCCGTGCCTCGCACGCCGGCGCCGCACCCCAGCTCGGCCGCAACGCGCTGATCGAGCTCGCCCATCAATTGCTGCAGACCCAGGACGTCGCAAAGTCGATTCCCGGCACGCAATTGAACTGGACCACGGCCAAGGCCGGCACGGTGCGCAACCAGATCCCCGAGCATGCGGAAGCCGGCGCCGACATCCGCCTCACCATTCCCGACGGCGTGCAAAAGCTGCAGGCCGCGCTCGACGACAAGATCAGGAACAAGCTCGTTCCCGACACCGAGACGACGGTCAAGATCGAGCCGGGCCGGCCGCCCTTCGTGGCCAGCGATCGCGGCCGCGCGCTGGCGCGCCAGGGCCAGGCAATCTACAGCGAGATCGACCGCAAGCTCGATCTCGCCGAGATGACCGGCGGGGCGACGGACGCCGGCTATGCCGCGCGCAGCGGCAAGGCGGTGGTCGTGGAAAGCTTCGGGCTCGCCGGCTTCGGCTATCACGCCCGCGACGAATACATCGACACCGGCTCGATCGTACCGCGGCTCTATCTGGTGACGCGGATACTGACCGAGCTGGGCAAGAAATAGTAGCGCCTAGTGGTCCGATTCTACTAAGGAAGCAATTCCTGCTTTCCCCGCCGATGCGCTGCAAGGGAAATGTCAGCCTGGCCGTTCCCTTCGGCCAGTCGGCGTCTGCCGGCCTCCGTCAGCCCAAGAGTTCCAAGTCGTCTCAAGGCATATCCCAGGGCAACCAGGCGCTCCCCATGGATTTGAGGAATATCGCGCTGGTCGTCACCCTTGCCAACTTCAAGCAACGAATCGAACTCCTCGGAGCTCAACGCGTCCGCGGGATCATGAACCATCTATGCACCATTTCGAAAATCGGTCACGCATAAGAACCAACCTTCGGTCGAATTCGTAGCCGCGAAAGCTACCGCGCCTTCTTGCCCTTTGCCGGTGGATCGATCTCCGCGATCTTGCGAATGCACTCGGCTTCCGTTTCGTGTGGCCCCGAAACAAACGTTCCGCTCACTTTTGTGCTGTACCAGCCCGACACAACACCGAGCCGGAGCGACTCTTCCGTTTTGACGTGGCGCGGCGAAAGATTTTGCATGAAATTCACTTTCATCTGAGGTTTGTTTTTTTCGGTTTGATTTTTTAATTGAATGCCGGGCGTCGTCTTCCGTTGCTCGTCGAGCAACGACGCGCTCAGCTCTCATTGGAGAGCCAGGTAAAGTTCTCGACATGCGCCAGATGTCGGTTGCTTTCCTGCGGCCATCCGTCGGTGCTTGTCCAGATCGAGCGGCTCGTCACTCACCTGGCGTGCTGCTTTGCGCCGCCGCTGTGGCTCATACGTTCACCGTGCGCTCTTTTGGATGCAATAGCTATCGCTTTCTCATGAGGTCGGGGCGCCAAGTCGAATAACCCCGCGCATTACCTTGCATTCGGCTGCTTTCGTCGCCATTTCTGCCAAGCGCCCGAAAAGCTCCAGAGACCCGCAGGCCGGATTGGTCGCAATCCCTGGCCGACAATTGCCCATACGTCCCAAGCCGACGATTCGGTGACCGACGACGGCGTCCCATTCTCAAACGGCGCTGACGATGGGGAGAAGGAGCCTCGCATGAAGATCCGCGTCGGCTTTGAGATGATCTATGACTTTCCGCAACCGACGCCGTTGATAACGGTGCTGGGCACGCATTTTACGCGGGCTTCCGACATCATCGTGCCCGATCACCTGACCACGGACCCTGCCGTGCCGATCACGCCGTATCGCGATGGCTTCGGCAACTGGTGCAGCCGGATCGTCGCACCTGCCGGGCGCATGCGGCTGGCAGCCGATGGGACGGTGCGCGATAGCGGTCTTCCCGATGTGATCGTTCCTTCCGCCTCGCAACACGCCGTGGAGGATCTACCGGCGGAGACGATCGTCTACCTGCTTGGCAGCCGCTACTGCGAGACAGACCGACTTTCCGATGTTGCGTGGAAGCTGTTCGAGAACACGGCACCCGGCTGGGCTCGGATCCAGGCGATTTGCGATTTCGTTCATAACCACATCAGATTCGGTTACGAGCACGCGCGCGCGACCATGACGGCATGGGAAGTGTTCAATGAGGGCCGCGGCGTCTGCCGCGACTATGCGCACCTCGCCATCACGTTCTGCCGCTGCATGAACATTCCGGCGAGATATTGCACCGGCTATCTCGGTGATATCGGTATGCCGCCTCCCTACGCCGCGGGGGATTTTGCCGGCTGGTTTGAAGCCTATATCGGCGGCCGTTGGTACACGTTCGATGCGCGCAACAACATTCCGCGGATTGGCCGTGTGCTGATCGCCCAGGGCCGCGATGCCGCAGACGTTCCAATCACCCAGACTTTTGGACCGAATACGCTTATCAGCTTTAAAGTCTGGACAGATGAGCTGGTGTAGACGACGCTGCCGTGAACGAAGGCGATTAGCCTCGCTATTTGCCAGGCATTCTGTTACATCACTGGCATCACCGCGCTTCCCCGGCTGTTATCGGTGACTGAGAGCGTTGCGCTCCCGCCTCAACCAAAAAAAGGCGGTCACATGGCTGATGCCCCAAAATTCGATCTTCGTAATTGGCGTGTCCCCCGGTCTCGCTGCTGATCGCTGCCGCGGTCATTATTCCGCGGTAGCCCGTCCTCGCTCGAGCCGAGACGGGATCCGCTTCGTACCCGCCCTTGATCGCCCTTTTTGGAACGGAAGGAGTCTGAATGAGCGAACGACTTGAAGGTCTCAAGAAAGCCCGTCAGCGCATGATCGAGGACAGAGACACACATGTGAAGGTGCTGGCCGCTCCTTTTGACCGCGACAAGGCGGAACGGGCACGCCACAAATTCATCGAGCTTCAGACGCTGATCGACGCGTTGGACCACGCCATAAGTGGAGAGCAGGTCACCGTGCCAAGCAGTTGAGCAAAAGCGGGACGCGGCCTCCTTTCTTCCCAGGATTGGGCAAGCCAAACCAGCTGACGCAATCGGCGGCATGAAGGTGCGCGCGCTCAACGTCAATACGAAATTCTGCGTTCGATCAGTACGGGCTGTTTCGATCGCGAACATGCGGCGAAGAATGTCGCCCAAAAGGAAATTTGATGAAAATCGTTCTCGCAGTGCTGGCGCTCTGCGCATGCACGCAAAGCACTCTTGCCGCTGGACCAGACTGCAGCAAGGTCGATAGCACGAGCGGGCGCCTCGCTTGCTACGATGCGGCGTTTCCTCGGAAAGTGGACAAGCCCGCCGCCGTCGAAAACAACAACGCGTCGCGAACCGCGTATGAAGACCCGTTCGTCAAGGAAGACGCGCGGACCACTGCCAAGCTGAAGAATATCTGTCGCGGCTGTTGAGATGGGCGCGCCGGCGCTCGCTTGGGCAGTGCCGCGCCTTGGTTTGCGCCGCAGCAATCAGCCCACCGCCGTCTTGACCGCGCCCGGCGCAGGGGTCAGAATACGGAATTCCGTATTCCGAGTGCTCCTGCATGATCCCGCTCGACCCGTCCCCGAACCTGATCGACCAGGTCTACGCGCGCATCCTTGAGGCGATCATCGACCGCAGCCTGCCGCCGGGTGGCCGCATCCGCCAGCATGAGCTGGCCGACAAGCTCGGCGTGTCGCGGCAGCCGGTGTCGCACGCGCTGCACCTGCTCCACCGGCAAGGCCTGGTCGCCGAGAGCGGCCGCCGCGGATTCGAGGTCACCGCGCTCGATCCGCAGCGCATCCGCCAGCTCTACGAGGTACGCGGCGCGATCGACGCGCTCGCCGCGAGACTCGCGGCCGGGCGCGCCAAGGCGGACGGCGCCGGACGTGCAAAGCTCGAAGCGGCGCTGCGCGCGGGGCGCGCGATCGACAGGAAGACGCCGCTGGCAAAACTGATTGCGCTCGACGTCGATTTTCACGGCGCGATCCACGCGCTGTCAGGCAATCCCGCAATCGAGGAGATCATCGCGCCGCAGTGGCCGCATATGCGCCGCTCGATGGCGACCGTGCTGGCCGAGCTCGACTATCGCGAGAGCGCCTGGGCCGAGCACGAGACGATCGCTTCGCATATCCTCGCCGGCCATGCCGAGGCCGCCGAGCGCGCCGCGCTCGCGCATGCGCAGACCGCAGGCCGCAAGACGGAGGAACGACTAAAGGCGATCGACAGAGCGGCGTGAACGCGCCGTCACGACAACAAGCAACGGAGGAAAGCCATGAAACTCACGCCGCAGCAGATCGAAAGCTTTCACCGCGAGGGCTGGCTGTTCCTGCCCGAATTGTTCAGCCAGGAGGAAGTGGATTTCCTCGCCCGCGAGGCCGAGCGCATCTACGACGCCAACCGCCCCGAGGTCTGGCGCGAGAAGAGCGGCGCACCGCGCACCGCCTTTGCCGCCCATCTCTACAACGAAGCTTTCGGCCTGCTCGGCGCGCATCCGCGCATGATCGAGCCGATCGAGCAGATCTTCGGCGAGAAGCTCTACATGCACCAGTTCAAGATCAACGCCAAGGCCGCCTTCACCGGCGACGTCTGGCAGTGGCACCAGGATTACGGCACCTGGAAGCGCGACGACGGCATGCCCGAGCCGCGCGCGATGAACATCGCGATCTTCCTCGACGAGGTGATGCCGATCAACGGGCCGCTGATGCTGGTGCCAAAGAGCCAGACCGCCGGTGATCTGAAAGCCTCGCACGACCTCGAGACCACGTCCTACCCGCTATGGACGCTGGACGAGGAAACCGTGACGCGGCTGGTGAAGCAGGGCGGCATCGTCGCGCCGACCGGCAAGGCTGGCGGCATGCTGATGTTCCACGGCAACCTGGTGCACGGATCAAGCGGCAACATCACGCCCTACCCGCGCAAGATCGTGTATCTGACGCTCAATGCGGTCTCGAACTACATTCGCACCCCCACGCGGCCGGACTATATCGCCCATCGCGATTTCACGCCGATCCAGACGGTCGAGGACGACGCGCTCGTGCGGCTCGCGCGAGCCCAGCGCCAGGCGGCGGAGTAAGATCCTTGACAGTCATTCCGGGGCGATGCGCAGCGTCGAACTATGGTGCGCAATTGCGCACCTGAGAATCTCGCGACTCCGGGTTCGATGCTGACGCATCGCCCCGGAATGACGTCCTCGCTTGGAGAGTCTTCATGAACCTCTTCCACCTCCTCAAAACCCGCCACGACGCCGGCAAGCCGCTGCGCGTCGCGCTGATCGGCGCGGGAAAATTCGGCTCGATGTTCCTCTCGCAGGTGCCGCATGTGCCGGGCCTGGAAGTGCCTGTGATCGTCGACCTCGATCCGCAGCGCGCAAAAGACGCCTGCAAGACGGTCGGCTGGGACGAGGCGCGCATTGCCGCGACGACCTTCACCGCCGACGGCGCCAAGGCGACCTCGGGCAATATCGAGGTGGTGGTGGAAGCAACCGGCAATCCCGCGGTCGGCATCCGCCACGCCCGCGCGGCGATCGCGGCCGGAAAACATATCGTGATGGTGAATGTCGAGGCCGACGTGCTGGCCGGTCCGCTGCTGGCGGAGGAAGCGCGGAAAGCGGGCGTGGTCTATTCGCTCGCCTATGGCGACCAGCCGGCGCTGACGGCGGAGATGGTGGACTGGGCACGCGCCACGGGATTCCGCGTGGTCTCCGCCGGCAAGGGCACCAAATATCTGCCGCTGTATCACGACGTGACGCCCGACGGCGTATGGCAGCATTACGGCCTGACCGCGAGCGAAGCGCAATCGGCCGGCATGAACCCGCAGATGTTCAACTCCTTCCTCGACGGCACCAAATCCGCGATCGAGATGGCGGCGATTGCCAACGCCACCGGCCTCGATGTGCCGAGCGGCGGCTTGCTGTTTCCGCCCTGCGGCGTCGACGACCTGCCGCATATCATGCGGCCGCGGGAGAAAGGCGGCGTGCTGGAAAAATCAGGCGTCGTCGAGGTGGTGTCGTCGCTGGAGCGCGATGGCCGGCCGGTGTTTCGCGACCTGCGCTGGGGCGTCTATGTGGTGCTAGAAGCGCCGAACGACTACGCCGCAGACTGCTTCAGGCAGTACGGCCTGAAGACCGATGCCAGCGGCCGTTATGCGGCGATGTACAAGCCCTATCATTTGATCGGGCTGGAATTGAATATCTCGGTGCTGTCCGCCGCCTTGCGCAAGGAGCCGACCGGACAGCCACGCGGCTTTCGCGGCGATGTCGCAGCTGTCGCCAAGCGCGCCTTGCGCGCCGGCGAAACACTCGATGGCGAAGGCGGCTACACGGTGTGGGGCAAATTGATGCCGGCGCAAGCAAGCCTGCAAGCGGGCGCGCTGCCGATTGGGCTCGCGCATCGCGTGAAGCTGAAGAACGACATCGCCCACGGCGCGGTGGTGCGCTGGAGCGACGTCGCGTTCGACGCCGACAACGAGACGATCAAGACCCGCAAGGCGATGGAAACGTCGTTCGGGTCAATGCGATGACGCATTTTTCGAGACCGCAGGCCGCGTCACGCGAATAGAATTGACTACACTGGGGGGTCACCATGTACAGATCGCAAAGCCCGAGGCGCGTATTGAGCGCGCTTGCGTTTTTCATCGCCCTTGGCGCCGTCGGACCTGCCCGTGCCGATGGCTCCGTCTCGATGCTGGGCATGGGCATGGGCGCGCGGCCCGGGGAGATGGGCCGCTTCGACGCCGTCGTTCAGCAATACAATGCTTCGGGCGAGCGCTTCCGCATCGACAGCCACTGCCAGTCCGCCTGCACGATATTTCTGTCGATTCGTAACGTCTGCGTCACGCCGAGCGCGACGCTGCTGTTTCACGCCGGCGGCGACATGCGCGCGAACCGCATGAACCCCGCCTCAACGCAGCACATGATTGGCGCCTATAATTCGCGACTTCGCCAGTATGTTCTCGACCACCATTTCATGGATACGTTTGCGTTCCATGCGATTTCGGGCCGCGAGATGATTTCGCGCTTCGGCTACCCAGCCTGCCGCTAGTGGAGCTAGCTGCTTCAAGCGGCCTTCGTGCAGCGGCAATATGACAGTTCGCCGCAACGAGCAGCTAACAGCCATTGCGATCTCGCAACTGCGTAAAGGCAACGTCCTTGATTCCGATGGACCGATTGGTCATCCTCTGCGCAGGTCCGAGACGGAAGATCTCTTCCGGCCATTGGTGACCTGATCATTCTGC